>NZ_JBFAPA010000007.1:0-442663 GCF_040675465.1 Actinocrispum sp. NPDC049592
GATGGAAGCGCAGTAATGTGTGGAGTTGACTGGTACTAATAGGCCGAGGACTTGTCTACAAAGGTGTTACGCATCCACTGTACGGTTCTGAAACACCAAACCGCTGGTCACAGCTGTTTGGAGTGTTTCATAGTGTTACGGTGGTTTTAGCGGAGAGGAAACGCCCGGTCCCATTCCGAACCCGGAAGCTAAGCTTTCCAGCGCCGATGGTACTGCACTCGGTAGGGTGTGGGAGAGTAGGACACCGCCGTAGCTTACGTTTGATGAGGGCCTCGCTGAGTTTTACGCGAGGCCCTCATTCATGTTTCCGGACCTTGTGGACAGACCACTGTGGCCGGTCCGCACTCCGTTGCGGCACAACGGCCTCACGCGCACGGTCCACTGTGTCCATCCATACAGGACTGTTCGGGCGGGACTGTCCGGCTAGTTGTTCACCAGGCGCATGTACTTCGTCCAGTCCCAGTACGGGCCCGGATCGGTGTGGGTCGAGCCGGGGACTTCGATGTGGCCGATGATGTGCGATCGGTCCTTGGGGATGCGGTAGCGGTTGCAGACCGCTTTGGTGAGAGCCGCGGAGGCGGCGTACAGCTGGTCGGTGAACCACTGGGGCTGGTCGATCCAGCCCTCGTGCTCGATTCCGATACTGCGGGTGTTGTAGTCCCAGTTGCCGGCGTGCCAGCCGATGTTCTTCTCGCGCACCAACTGGGCGATGTGGCCATCGCCCGAGCGCACCAGGTAGTGGGACGACACTTTCCGGTTCGGGTCCTGGAAGATCGCGATCGCGTCCCCGTAGAACTCCTGGGTCACGTGGATCACCACGACATTCACCGGATAACTCGAAGGCCGGTTCGACACCGTGAAGTTGGACGTGCTCGCGGGCACCCACTCGGCGCCCGGATAGTCCACCGCGGCGGCCGCGACCGTCGCTGATGCAGGGACGGCAAGCGGAACACCGGCGACCAACGCGCCGGCCCCCGCCACCATCAGATTCCGACGGGACAACCTCATACCCCGCACCTAAGCCCCCGCCCACCCCGCCGTCAACAATCCCCAACAAACCTCACCCAATGGTTGGTCATTAACGACCAGGGTCAGGGTGTGGTGGGGGAGTTGAAGCACAGTGTCTGCAGGAACCGGACCGCGGTGGCGGCCACGCAGTCGGGGCACTCCGCGTGCGGGTAGTGGCCCGCTCCGCGCACGATCAGCACTTCGGCCGGGCCGCCTATCCGTTCGGCCGCGTACCGCGCCTCGTTCTCCGGGTTCGAGAAGTCGGGGTCCGCGTCGCCCATCACCACCAGCGTCGGGCAGGTGACGTCTGGCAGGGCCTGATCGGCGGTGTGGTGCCCGCTGCGCAGCATCGCCCGCACCGCGTCGAAACGGCCCGGCTCGGCGAGGTTGGCGGCCAGCAAACGGCGTCTGCGCGCGAGGTCCGCGGGCTTCTGCGGGCCGAACAGCCGGGCCCAGTAGCCGTTCCACACCCGGCGGCCGATCCACCGGCGGGTGATCAGCCACCGGCCGAACGCGCTCACCAGGCTGGCGGGCTGGTCCCGGACGAACGGCCCAGTCAGCACCAGGCCGGCAACGAGGCTGGGTTCGTTGGCGGCCGCGATGACAGCCGCGGCGGCACTGTAGCTGTTACCGAGCAGCACTGCTGGGCCCGCGTCCAGGGTCTCGGCCAGGCCGAGCAGGTCGGACGCCACATCCGTCTCGGTGTAGGACGGCCAGTGCGCCGAGGACTCGCCGTGGCCCCTCAGATCGGTGATGGCGACGGTGAAACCGGCGGCGACGAGCGGCTCGACGAGGTCATCGAAGGTGCTGCGCAGGTCGCCCAGACCGGGGGAGCAGATGACGAGCGGCCCCTGACCTCGTACCTCGTAGGCCAGCCGGCCGCCCGGTCTTTCCAGGAACTGTGTGGCACCCACCCGGCCGCCTCCCCTCGGGACTTTTGCTCCCATAAACCAAAGGCATAGCGGTGGCCGATGTCAATAACCGAAATCACGGCACGCGACAACCCGGCCACCGCTTGCTACCGATGGCGACGAGGGTGGTGACAGAACGTTTTCAACTGATCGCCCGGCCGGTACGGCCGCCCCGTGCCGTACCGGACATGGCAGAACCATCGTCAGCCCCCGTGGGCGTCCTTGAACTCGACCACCAGCGCGTGCGGCAGCCGGCCGCGCTCGGCCACGGTCTTGCCCTGCGCCCTGGCCCACTCGCGGATCGCCTGGTTCTGCGCCTGCTCCTCGCTGGACTTCTTCGAGGTGTCCCCGCCGGGGGCGATCCGCGTCTTGCGGCCCCCGATTCGCCGGGCGTGCGCGACATAATCGGCGAGCGAGTCGCGCAGCCGGGCGGCGTTCTGCGCCGAGAGGTCGATCTGGAACTCCACGCCGTCCAGCGTGAAGGCGACGGTCTCGTCCGCGATTCCGCCATCCAGGTCGTCGACCAACTCGACGACGGTCTTCTGTGCCACGGTTCCTCCGTGTGGTGAGATTCGGTCTTGTGCCCCAGCCCTGGAGTAATGATAGCCACGAAGTACCCGGGGAAATAAACCGCATCCGAAATATTACCTGTCCGATTTCCGGGCCACCCGGCGTGACCTGCGGCATCGGTTTTCCTACGGCGGTGGTAGCACCGGGGCCGGCCCGCGCCGATTGCCCGAGCCATCTAGCACATTGGGTTACCGGATGGATCGACTGTTCGGGCGCAACCGTGACGCCGGAGGCATCTAATAGCAGGGCGAATGCGTCAACTCGTCGCGCTGAGCTACGTCGGGTTCGCTTGATGGTAGGTATGCACCCTGGCCAGCAGTTCGTGAAGTACCGACCGTTCCGCCGCGCTCAGCGGCGCCAGCAACGCCTCGTTCAATTCGCGCAGCTGCGCCAGCCGGACCTCGAGTGCTTTGCGTCCGGGCGGCCTGATCGTCACCACATACCGGCGCCGGTCGGTTTCGTCACGGACCCGGTTGATCATGCCCCGTTCCTGCAAGTCGTCCAGAACCGAGACCAGATCACTCGGGTCGATCCGGAGTCTGGAGCTGATCTCTTTCTGGGACGCGGGGCCGAACTCGGTCAGCCCGGCCAGCACGGTCAGGTGCGGTGCGCGCAATGTCGGTCCGTGCACCCCGATCCCGATCCGGCGGGCATCCCGGACCACCTGCAACAACAGAAAACTCGGCAAGTCGAGCAGTTCGGCCGGAAGCGACTCCGCTGGCGGCGTCATGACGCGGGCAGCTTCAGTGCCCGGTCGGCGGATGTGACCAAGAGCGGGTCTTGGGCCGCCGAGGGCTTGTCCATCCAGACCGCCTGCACAATCCGGACCCGCAAATCGGCTTGGCTGGTTTTGTAGGCCGCCGAGTCGAAGATTGGCTTGCGGCCATCCGGCCAAGGTGTGCCATCCGCTGACAGATCGTTGACACTGCCGACACCCGTGGTATCGGCCAGCTTCCGGAATTGCCCCGCGGTAACGGCGTCCGGGAAGGTGAGATCCGCTACCAGTACGGCAACCGGTGCTTTGGCCGCGGTCGTTTCGTATCGGGTCCGGACCAATTGGACGCACTTGTGCGCCTGCAGCCACGCCTGCATGTCGCCGACGGTCCGTTGGGCACACTCCGTGTCCTTCGCCGATCCCTTCGACATGTACTGGATGCCGTCCACGGCCGCCGAACTCTGCTGCACGACCGGCACCGGCGCGCCGCTGGGGGCAGAACTGGACGAACCGCCCGAGGCGAGCACGGCGGCCACGATCCCGGTCAGCAGCAGTGCGCCGACCAGCGCGGCGGCGCCGATCGGCAGCCAGCCGTACTTCTTGGGCGTGGTCCGTGGCGCCGCCGACGGTTCGCGGGCGGCGGGCACCCGGGGGATCAGCATCGTGCTGGCCGCCGCCAGGCCGGTGGTGGAGACGGCGTCGAAGCCCTCGGCCAGCAGTTCTTCGACGCGCAACGGCGGCAGGTCCGGCGCCAGCGCGGCGAGCACGTCGTTCGCGCGGTTGGCCGGGCACCGGCGCTCGTACACGGCGAGCTCACGGGTCGCCGTGAGCAAAGTGGACGGCTCGGGATGCAGGATGCGGATACCGCGGGCGAGGTCGTTGCTGGGCTGGCTGACGCGGGCGACATACGGCCCGACGGCGATCACCGTGCCGATCGGCATCGGCTCCACCCGCTTGGCCTGCAGCAGCCGCGCCACGGCACCAGCGGCCGCCAGGGCCTCGGTGGCCGGGTTGACCGCGCCGTCCTCACGCACCAGCGGCCAGCCGTCGATCTTCCACTGCCCGCCGACCGGGGCGTCCATCCGCATCGCCGGGTCCGGCAGGTCCACGCCGACGATCACGACCAGCCCGCGCGGCAGCACCAGGATCGCGTCCACGGCCTCCGGGCAGTCCGGCGGCGTGCAGCCGAGCAGGGCGATCCCGCCGGCCACCTGTTCGCCGCGGCCCCACGAGGCGAGCGCGGCGCGGACGTCGGCACCGACCGCGGACGTCTCGTCCCCGAGCCGCACCATGCGCACGGCCGCACCTCCCCTCGCCAGGACGCACCACGGTACTGCCGTCATAGCCGGTACTCGGCGACCGGGACGGCAGTAGTGGCCGCGAGCGCATCGTGGTAGTCCGCCCGTCGGCAAAATTGCCCGCACGGTAAGACACGCCAAGCGCGACACGCCGTGAATTCGGGCCTCGATCGAGTGACTGGTGTGTCTTCTGATCGTTCGTGTGGCGAAATTGCACGGTGAGGAGGCACAATAGGCGCCGGGTACGACTTGTACACACGGTGGACCACACGCTTTCGCGAGGTCGTAGGGGAAGACGTCTCCTCGTCGAGTAGCGGAGGTCAGCAGTGAGCACAAGTGGCAGCACCCGTGGCGTGGTGTACGTCCACTCGTCGCCGTCTGCGGTTTGTCCGCACGTCGAGTGGGCGATTTCGGGCACCCTCGGTGTCCGGGCCGAGCTGAAGTGGACCGCCCAGCCGGCGGCCACTGGTCAGCTGCGGTCCGAATGCTCGTGGACCGGTGAGGCCGGCACGGGCGGCAAGCTCGCGGCCGCGTTGCGCGCCTGGCCGATGCTCCGGTTCGAGGTCACCGAGGAACCAAGCCCGGGCGTCGACGGTGAGCGGTTCTGCTTCGCGCCCGGTCTGGGCCTCTGGCGTGCCCGCACGTCGGCCAACGGCGACATCGTGGTCTCCGAGGACCAGCTGCGCGCGGTCGCCGCGGCCAGCCGGGGCGGCGAGTCGTTCGTGCACAAGGTGGACGAGCTGCTGGGTTCGTCCTGGGACGAGGCGCTGGAGCCGTTCCGCCGGGCCGGCGACGGCGCTCCGGTGACCTGGCTGCACCGGGTGGGATGAACAACGCGCCGGCTGAGCGGGGTCGACTGAACAGCGTCGACGGATCCATGGCACTCTCGAATGGTGCAACCGATCTCCGCTTCGCGATCGCCGAGGTTATGGGTGGTCCTGCTGGGTGTCGCCGTGCTCACGGCGGCGGGCGCCTTCGCGGCCCGGGAGTTCTACCGGTCGCGCGCTGAGGCGCAGCCCAGCCAGCCGGTGATCCTCACGACCCCCACGACGACGCCGGGCGGCAGCACACCGCCCAGCACCAGCAAACCGAAACCGCCCGGGCCGCGGCAGGTCGCGGCGACCTCGGACGCGGGCAGCCACCCGCAGTACGCCGAGATCTCGCAGATGCTGCAGAACTACTTCGACGGCATCAACGACAAGAAGTACGCGGTGTGGCGCAGTGCCGTCACCCGCGCCCGGGCATCGGATCTGCCCGAGGAGAAGTGGAACTCGGACTACGCGTCCACCAAGGACGGCAACATCGTCGTGTACCGCATCACCGCGACGCAGCGGGGCCTGAGCGTGCTCGTGACCTTCACCAGCACGCAGAAGGTGACCGACGCGCCGCAGGAGCTGCCGTCCGACTGCATCGACTGGAGCATCGTGCTGCCGGTGGTCAAAGAGGACGGTAGCTGGCGGATCGACAGCGGCGCGGAGAGCCGCTCGCCCCGGCACGAGAAGTGCGGGACTCAGACCTCCTGAAGCGCGGTCAGACCCGTCTCCAGCAGCGCGAGCTCGGCCTCGGCGCGGCCTTCGCCGAGCTTCTGCTGGGTGAGACCGTCCACACTGGCCAGGCACAGCGACGCCGCCCGCGCCCCGACCGCCCGGGCCACCACGAGCACGGCGGACGTCTCCATGTCGACCGCACGCACCCCGTACCGGCCCAGTTCTTCCATCCGGGCCCGCGTCTCGTCGGCTCGCGCCGGTTCGGCGGCGAACATCTCGGTGTAGAAGCCGTCGTAGGAGGCGATCAGCCCGGCGGTCCATGATCGTGTCCCGCCGGCGAGCACCGACCGCAGCGCGGTGTTCAGCTCGTGGTCCGGGATCGCCGGGTAGGCCATTGGCAGATATGTGCCAGAGGTCGACTCGTGCCGCACACCGCCTTCCGCCAGCACGAAGTCACCCAATGGTGTGCCGCCGACGCCGAGCACCGTGCCCAGCCGCAGGAACGTCCGCACGCCGAGCATGGCCAGTTCGTGCAGGACGACCCCGGCGATCGGCGCACCCATCCCGAACGCCGCCACAGTCACCGGTTTACCGCCGTATGTGCCGGTGACCGCGGTGAGCCCACGGTCCTGGTTGAGCACGACGGGGTCTGTTAGCAGTGTGGCGGCCTTCTCGACCCGGCCACGGTCACCGACCAGCACGGCCCGGTCCGCGACCTCGTCCGCGGAACACCGCAGGAACCAGGCGCGGTCAGGCATTCGACGGCAGCCGCTCGAGCAGCAGCCCGGTCGCCGCGGCGACCCCGCGCTCCGCCGCCTGCCGGGTCTCGGTCGGGTGTTCCAGCAGGCTGGCCACCATGCCGGCGAAGAACATGTCACCCGCGCCGGTCGTGTCCACCGCGTCGATCTCCGTGCACGGCACCATGTCGTGTAGGTCGCCGCGCCAGATCCGGACCCCGGCGGGGCCGTGCGTCTCGGCCAGCAGCGCGTCCGGGCGGGTGCGTTCGAGCAGCGTGCGCGGGGCGACGATGCGGTCGAGGAACACCCGCTCGCGGGCGCTGAAGCTGACCACACTCGCTCGCGACAAAATCCGGTGCACGACGCCGGGGGAGTAGGCGTCCGGGTCGCCCTTCACCCCCCAGGCCAGCTGCTGGCCGTCGGTCAGCATGTCGAGAATCTCGACGTTGGCGGGGCGGGGGCCGACCATCAGGCAGACCCAGTCGCAGTCGGCCACGATCTCGCGCTGCAGCTCGGTGAGGTTGCCCGCGGCCCGGTCGCCCGGGTCATAGACGACCACTGTCTCGCCGTCAGGCCCGTAGAACAGAAAACACGACGGTGTGCGCACGCTGTCTGTGGAGACACCCGTGACGTCGACGCCGTACGAGCCGAGCCGTTCGATGTACTCCTTGCCTGGCTCGTCCGACCCGACCCACGTGATCGCGTGCACCTGGTGCCCGGCTGCGGCCAGGCCACGCGCGGTGTGCGCGATCCCGCCGATGCCCGGCCAGGGGTCGGACAGACGTCGTTTGATCAGTGTGGTGCCGGAGGCCGCACGGAACTCGTCACACTCCATCGAGTGATCCATGCTGGCGTATCCGACCACCGCGACCCGGCTGCTCACAGTCGCTCCCATGCCTGCTCGACCGAAACCACCGAACCGAAGTACCGGTCGATGTCCTCCAGCGAGGCCTCGGCGAGGTGCGGGCGGTTCGAGTTGGTGGCTTCCCTGGCCAAGAGGATCTCATAGCCCGCCGCGAAGGCGTCCTGGATCGTCGCCCGCACGCACACGTTCGTCTTCACCCCGGCGAAGACCAGGCTTCGCACGCCCTGTTCACGCAGCAGCAGGTCAAGGTCGGTGCCGTAGAACGCGGAGTACCGGCGCTTGGGCAGCTCGACCTCCCGCGGCGAGTCGATGGGCTCGAACCCGGCCACATACGGGGACTGGTCGTCGCCGATCTCACAGTGCACCGGGATCTTGCGGTGCTCGAAGTCGGCGAGGCCCGGCCGGTGCCGCTCGACCGCGTGCACGACCAGTCGTTCCTGGTCACGGGCCCGGGTCAGCAGCGACTTGATCGGGTCGAGGGCGTTGACCGAGTCCGGGTAGTAGGCCGGCCTGCCCGGCTCGAAGAACGCTTCGAGCACGTCGATCACGATTAACGCGGTGTCGTTGGCCGCGCTGTCATTGGCCATTGTTCGTCAGCCTGCCCTTCGAGCCTTTCCCCGAGAATCGCGAACGGCGGTAGCCGTCAAAACCACGACAACCACAACATACGGCAGCGTCTGGATGAGCTGGGCGGGCACTCCTTCGGTCTGCAGCCTGGCCTGGCCGGCGTCGAACACCGCGAACAGCAGGCAGGCCAGCGCGGTGGCCCAAGGCCGGGATCTGCCGAAATAGAACGCGGCCAGCGCGATGAATCCGCGCCCGGCCACCATGTCCTCGTTGAAAAGGCCGACCTGGCCCAGAACCAGGTGTGCCCCGGCCATTCCGGCCAGCACGCCGGCGAGAACCCCGGCGGTGTCCCGGATCCGGTTCACCGGCAGGCCGAGCGCGCCCGCCGCGTCGAACCCGTCGCCGGTCGCGCGCAGCCGCAGTCCCGCAGCGGTGTGCCGGAGTGCCCACGTGATCGCCGGGATCAGCACGATGGCCAGCCAGAACAACGGATCCATGCCGAGGATCTCCGGCAGCGGGTCCAGGCCGTTGACCCGCAGCGTTCCCGACACGTCGAAGACGCTGCGCAGCAGGTAGCCGATCAGGCCGCTGATGACGATGGTGAACCCGAGACCGGCGATGATCTCGTTGGCGCCCAGCCTCGTGATGCACAACGACATCAACAACCCCAACAGTCCGCCCGTCGCCCCGGCCGCGAGCGTGCCGAGGAACCAGCCCTGCTGCGACACGATCGCGCCGATCAGCGCGCCGCCGAGCATCTGTCCTTCCAGACCGATGTTCACCACGCCGCTGACGCGGTGCAGCAGGCCACCGAGCGCGGCCAGCACCAAGGGCGTCCACAGCAGCAACGAGGAATGCAGCAGGCCCTGGATCACCGCTGCCTCCACAACCGGATCACCGCGAAGATCATCACCGTGCCGGACAACACATCCACGATGTCCAGCGGGATGTCGCTGAACAGCTGGGCGGTGGTGCCCGCCGAGGCCAGCGCGCCGAACAGGATCGCGCCGACCACGACGCCGATCGCGCTGTTGCGCCCGATCAGCGCCACGGCGATGCCGGTAAAGCCGTAACCAGGCGAAAAGCCGTCGACGAACCGGTGCACGATGCCCAGGGCGTGGGTGGCGCCGCCGAGCCCGGCGATCGCGCCGGAAAGCAGCATCGACACGATGATCACACGACTGGTGTTGATTCCTTGTGCCGCGGCGAATCGCGCGTTGAGGCCGGTCTGGCGCAGCTCGTAGCCGAGCATCGACAACCGGATCCACGCGGCATACCCGCCGGTCAGGATCAGTCCAATGAGGACACCGGAGGTCAATGCGTAGGGCGGCAGCAGGTCGGGCAGCCAGTTCGGTTGCGGGATCAGCGGTGTCGCCGAGTTCGCGACGCCCCTGGCCTGCAGGAACGAGGTCACCAGCCAGCCGGTCAGCCCGGTGACCACGAAGTTGAACATCAACGTGGTCACCACCTCGTCGACGTTCCAGCGCGCCTTCAACCAGCCGGGAACCGCGCTGACCGCGACACCCGCGGCCGCTCCGGCCAGCATCGCCACCGGAATCGCCAGCGGGCCAGGCATTTTCGCGGCCACGGTCGCGGTGACCAGGCCGCCCATGATGAAGCCGCCCTCGACACCGACGTTGAACACGCCCGCGCGGAACGCGATCGCCGTGGCCAGGCCAGTGAACAGCAGGGGAGTCGCGGAGGACAGCGTGGATGCGATCCGGTCGGTGCCGCCGAACGCCTCCCGGACCAGCAGCTGGTAGAAGTCGAACGGGTTGTGCCCGGTCGCGAGCAGCACGAACCCGCCGAGCACCAACGCGATGACGAACGGCACCACCGCGCGCAGCACCGGCTTGACCTGCAGCCGGATCTCGGTCATGGACGCCGTCCGAGCATCAGGTCGCCGACCGCGGCGCGGCTTTCCGGGCCACCGGGCACCTCACCGGCGACCTCGCCGCGGTGCAGCACGATCACCCGGTCGCTCAACGACAACAGCTCATCGAGTTGTTCGGAGACCAGCAGGATGCCGGACCCGTGATCGCGAAGTTCCCTCAACCGGGTGTGGATGTACGACTCACCGAGGACATCCACCCCTCGGGTGGGACCGGCGGCTACCAGGAGTGGCGGCTTGCGGTCGAGTTCCCGGCCGATGATCAGGCGTTGCTGGTTGCCGCCGGACAATGTCCGCACCGGCGCCGAAGTCTTTCCGTGGCGCACCGAATAGCCGGTGAGGATCCGTTCGACCTGACTGCGAACGCGCGCCGGGGACAGCCAGCCGAAGTTCCCGAGCGTGCGATGGGTTCCGGCGATTGTGTTGTCGGTCAGCGAGGCATCGAGCGCCAGGCCTTCGGTGTGCCGGTCACCGGAAACGTAACCGAGCCCCGCGGCCCGGCGGCGAGCCACCGAGAAACCGGAGATGTCCTTGCCGGACAGGGAAATCCGGCCGGGCGCGGGGCGCAGGCCGACGATTCGCTCGACGAGTTCCTCCTGGCCGTTGCCGGCCACGCCGGCGATACCGACGATCTCCCCGGAATGAACGGTCAGCGAAATCCCGGCCAGGTCGTCGACGGCCAGCACCGGATCGCCGATCTCGGCGGAAGACGGGAACTCGCCGGACCCGACATGCTCACCGACCACCGAAGTCACCAGCTCGTCCCGGGAAAACCCGGTGGCGGGGCGGGTGTCGACGACTTCGCCGTGCCGCAGAACGGTGATGACGTCCGCCACGGCCAGAACTTCGTCGAGTTTGTGGCTGATGAAAACAACGGTCCGGCCCGCGTCCCGCAGGCCGCGCAACAACCGCAACAGCTCGGTCACCTGAGCGGGCGCGAGAGCGGCGGTCGGCTCGTCCAGAATAAGAACGTCGGCACCCCGCCGGAGCGCCCGCAAGATCTCCACCTGCTGGCGCACGCTCACCGAAACATCGGCCGCCAGACAATCCCACGGCACCTCGACACCGGCCGTGGAGGCCAGTTCGTCCGCGGATTTCCGGGCCTCGGTCCAGTCGATCCGCAGGCCCTTGCGCGGCTCCGAGCCGAGCACGAGGTTCTCCAGCAGGGAAAGCGACCGGATCATCGCCAGTTCCTGTTGCACCAGCCCGATTCCCCGGGCGATCCCGTCCGCCGGGCCGCGCAGCCGGACCGGGGTGGAATCGATCACCACGGTGCCGGAGTCGGGCTGATCCAGGCCGTAAAGAATCCGCATTAATGTGGTTTTGCCGGCGCCGTTCTCCCCGACGACGGCATGCACCGTTCCGGCCGCGACCGAAAGGGTGACGCGGGAGTTCGCCCGAACGGCACCGAATGCCCGCGAGACCTCCCGCGCCCCCAGCCGGATCGTCATCCCGTCAGCCAGGACGGATAACCCTGGTCGATCACGTTCCACACCTTCAGCTGACCCGAGATGATCTTCTGCTTCAGGTCGGCCACCTTGGCCTGGATCGCCTCGGGGATCTCCTTGCGGGTGAACTCGAAGTCGGTCAGGCCCACGCCGCCCTCGGCCAGGCCGAGCGTGATCGTCGTGCCGCCGGGGAACTTGCCGTCTGCGTACAGCTCGATCACCTTGCGCACGGCCAGATCGGTCCGCTTGAGCACGCTGGTCAGCACGAACCCGGGAGCCAGCTTGTCCTGGTTGTCGTCGACGCCGATGGCGTAGTGGTTGTTCTTCTTCGCCGACTGGATCACGCCCGCGCCGGTCCCGCCCGCCACCGAGTACACGATGTCCGCGCCCTGCTGGAACATGGTGTCGGCCAGCTGCTGGCCCTTGTTCGGGTCACCGAAGGAGTTGCTGTACGCGGTGAGCACCTCGACGCTGGGGTCGGCTTCGTGCGCGCCCTGGATGTAGCCGGACAGGAACTTGTCGATGCCGACCGACTTGGTGCCGCCGATCACGCCGATCTTCTTGTCCGCGTTGATCTTCGGGTTACCGGTCTGGGTGGTCATCAACGCCGCCAGCGCACCGGCGAGGTAGGACGAGTCGTGCTCGTTGAACAGCACCGACGCGATGTTCGAACCGTTGATCTTGTTGTTCAGGAACACCCAGCTGACCTGCGGGTAGGCCTGCGCGATGGCAGGCAGGATCTCGCCGTGCGAGAATTCCAGGTCGATCACCAGCCCGACGCCCGAGGTGCCGGCCCGGCGCAGCAGCGGTTCGCCCTGCGCGACCACGTCGGCCGACTCGATGGTCTGCCCCTCGAGCCCCTTCTCCTGGTTCGCCGCTTTGAATCCGGACATGGCGAGGTCGTTGTACGACTCGTCGCCGAGGCCGCCCTGCGCGATCACGATGGCGACCTTCTTGTTCGCCGCCGCGGCGGAGGGCGGGGCGGATGTCCCCGACGACCCACAGGCCGCCACGAGCGACAGCACCGACAGCAGGCTTAACGAGACCAGACGGGTTCGCATAGTCCCGGAACTTACACCGACGGTATTCACACCGAGACTCCCCTTGTTGGCAATGGCCAGCAAGGGGAGCGATGTTTTGTCGGAACTCTCGTGCGATTTCCGGGAAATCGCACATGCGTGCGAACTCGTCAGGCGGAGGTGAAGGCCAGTGCGACGTTGTGCCCGCCGAACCCGAACGAGTCGTTCACGGCGGCCTTCAGGTCCATCTTGCGGGGCTGCCCGGCCACGACCTCCTGGGAGACACCGGGGTCGACGGTTTCCAGGTTGAGCGTCGCGGGCACCACACTGTCCTGAATGGACAGAACGGTGACCAGCGCCTCGATCGCGCCCGCGGCGCCGAGCGTGTGACCGAGCGCGCCCTTGGGCGCGGTCAGCACCGGGTGCTCGCCGATCGCCTTGCGGATCGCGATGGTCTCGGTGACGTCACCGACCACAGTGGACGTCGCGTGGCAGTTGACGTGCCCGACGTCGGCGGGGTCGATGCCGCCGGTGCGCAGCGCGGTGCTGATCGCCCTGGCCTGGCCGGAACCCTCCGGGTCCGGCGCGGTGATGTGGTAGCCGTCGGAGCTGGTGCCCACGCCCGCGAGCCGCGCGTAGATCTTCGCGCCGCGCGCCCTGGCGTGCTCCTCCAGTTCCAGCACCAGGATCCCGGCGCCCTCGCCCAGCACGAAGCCGTCCCGGTGGATGTCGAACGGGCGGGAGGCCTTGTCCGGCTCGTCGTTGCGCGTGCTCATGGTGCGCGCCTGGCAGAACCCGGCCATGGTGATGCCGGCGATCGCGGCCTCCGCGCCACCGGCCACGACCACGTCCGCCTCGCCCGACTTGAGCATCCGGTACGCCCAGGCGATCGCCTCGGCGCCGGACGCGCAGGCGGACACCGGGGCGTGCACCCCGGCGCGGGCCTTCAGTTCGATGCCGACGTGCGCCGCCGGCCCGTTGGGCATCAGCATCGGGACGGTCAGCGGTGAGACCTTGCGCAGCCCGGGACCCTCCAGCAGGTCGTCCTGGTTGAGCAGGGTGGACGCGCCGCCGATGCCGGTGCCGATGATCACCGCGAGCCGCTCGGGGTCCACGGCGCCCTCGTCGAGCCCCGAGTCCTTCCACGCCTCCCGCGACGCGATGACCGCGACCTGCTCGCAGCGGTCCAGCCTGCGGGCCTCTACCCGGGGCAGCACCTCGGTCGGGTCGACGGCGAGGGTGGCGGCGATCCGGGTGGGCAGATCGAAGTCGGCCACCCACTGTGCGTCCAAAGTGGACACACCGCTGCGACCAGCCAGCATCGCGTCCCATGTGGACGCGACGTCGCCGCCGAGCGGTGTGGTCGCGCCCAGTCCGGTGATGACGATGTCGTTGCTCATTACTTCCTTCTCCGCCCTTGGTCCCGGTCCGACGCCGCCTCGCCTAGCTGGCTGGTCCGGCGGTCGCGTCGGCTCCTGTCACACGCTGTTCTTGCTGATGTAGTCGACCGCGTCGCCGACCGTCTTGAGGTTCGCCAGCTCGTCGTCCGGGATCTTGACCCCGAACTTGTCCTCGGCCTGCACGGCGATCTCCACCATGGACAGCGAGTCGATGTCCAGGTCGTCCACGAAGGACTTGTCGACGGTGACGTCATCCTTGGCCACGCCGGCGACCTCTTCCACGATGTCGGCCAGGCCGTCCAGGATTTCCTCGTTCGCCATCGAATTCCCTTTCTGTTGCGTCAAATCAACCATCCGGCACACTGCCGGAGGGGAGTCTACGGGCTGATCACGACCTGTCCCGCGTAGGACAGGCCCGCGCCGAACCCGACCATCAGCAGCACGTCACCGGTGCTGACCCGGCCGGCCTTGCGCATGTGGTCCAGCGCGATCGGGATGGAGGCCGACGAGGTGTTGCCGGTGTAGATGATGTCGTCGGCCACCTCCATCTTCTCCTTGGCGCCGGCCGCGCGCAGCTTCTTGGCGATCGCCTCGACGATGCGCAGGTTGGCCTGGTGCGGGATGAGAGCGTCCACATCGGACGGCTGCAACCCGGCCAGCTCCAGCGCGCGCAACGCGATCGGCGCGATCTGGGTGGTGGCCCAGCGGAAGACCGTCTGGCCCTCCTGGTAGATGTACCGGTTGTCCCGGTTGTAGATCATGTCGACCATGTCGCCCGCGCTGCCCCACGCCACCGGGCCGATGCCCGGCTCGTCGGACGGTCCCACGACCGCGGCGCCCGCGCCGTCGGCGAAGATGATCGCGTTCGCCCGGTCGGTCGCGTCGACCCAGTCGGTCAGCTTCTCCGCGCCGATCACCAGCACCCGCCCGGCCGAGCCGGAGCGGATCAGGTCGGACGCGGTGGCCAGGGCGTAGCAGAACCCGGCGCAGGCGGCGTTCAGGTCGAACGCGCCGGCGGCCTTCACCCCGATCCGGTCGGCCACCTGCGCGGCCGCGTTCGGGATCGGCGATGGCATCGTGCAGTTGGCCACGATCACGGTGTCCAGATCGGACGGCTGCAGCCCGGCGTCCTCGATCGCGCGGCCGCCCGCGGCCACCGCCATGTCCACAAGGGACAGATCGGGGCCGGCGAACCGGCGCTCGACGATGCCGACCCGGGTGCGGATCCACTCGTCGCTGGTGTCCATCCGCTGCGACAGGTCGTCGTTGGTGACGACCGTGTCCGGCCGGAAGCTGCCGACACCGAGGATCCGGCTGCCGGCCGGGCCGGTCGAGATGTTGAGCGTACTGCTCACTTACTTCGCCTCCACGAACTCCGCCAGGGAGTCCAAGTCCGCCGGGGTCTTGAGCCGCACGCGCGCGACCTCCGGGAGTTCTCGTTTGATCAGGCCGACCAGCGCACCGGCCGGGGGCAGCTCGACGACCGCCGTCACGCCACGCGCGCCCAGCGTGGCCATGCACGAGTCCCACCGCACCGGCCGGGTCACCTGGTTCACCAGGCGCTCCAGCGTCTCGGCACCGCTGCCCACCTCGCCACCGTCGGCGTTGGACAGCAGCGTCCTCACCGGGTCGGCGGTGCTGAGGTGGCTCGCGTACTCGCGGAGCTTCGCCTGCGCGGGCTCCATGTAGTGGGTGTGGAACGCGCCGGCCACCTTGAGGGTACGGAACTTCACGCCCTGCGGCAGATCGGTGACCACCTTCTCCAGCGCGGCGAGGTCGCCCGCGGCGACGATCTGGCCCGCGCCGTTCATGTTGGCCGGCTCCACCCCGTACTCGGTCAGCTTCGCGACCACCTCACCGGGGTCACCGCCGAGGATGGCCGTCATGCCGGTGGGGTGCAGCGCGCACGCCGCCGCCATCTCCCGGCCGCGGACCGCGGCCAGACCGACCGCGTCGTCGGCGGTCAGCACGCCCGCGACCGCGGCCGCGGCGAGCTCGCCGACCGAGTGACCCGCCACGATCGTCTCGGCGGGCAGCTCGAACCGCTTCTCCAGCTCGGCCTGCGCCAGCAGCGCGGCCGCGACGACCAGCGGCTGGGTGACCGAGGTGTCGACGATCTCCTCCGCCGTGGCGGTGGTGCCGAGCGTGCGCAGGTCCAGCTTCGCCTGCTCGGACCAGGCCGCGATGCGCTCCTCGGCGCCGTCGAGCTCAAGCCACGGGGACAACATGCCTGGTGTCTGGGAGCCCTGGCCGGGCGCGAGTATCGCGATCACACCACCAACTGAACACTCTGACGACCGAGCATCAGAATGCCGTGAGTTACCAAGTCCCGCCCCGAGATTTGTAGGGTGTCTACAAAGGTTAACGGCGGATGACCCGCTGAAACGCGAAAACGTTGTCGACGTGAACAGGGGTCACTTTTACCGGACAAGCGTTATCTGTGTCACCACAGGCCCCGTGCACGGGCGAGCCGGCCCACCGCGAGGGCGATCCGCAGGACCAGGGCGTCGCGCGGGTCGTTGGCGTTGCGGCCGGTGAGCTCGGCCACCCGCCGCAGCCGGTACCGGACGGTGTTCGGGTGCACGAACAGCTGCCGCGCGCACGTCTCCAGGACCCCGCCGACCTCCAGGTAGGTGGTGACGGTCTCGAGCAGGCTACCGCCCGCGTCCTCAAGCGGACGCGCGATCCGGTCGACCAGCTGCCACTCGGCCTCCGGGTCACCGGCGAGAGCCCGTTCCGGCAGCAGATCCTGCGACCGCACCGGCCTGGGCGCCGCCGGCCAGCCGACCACCGCCCGGAACCCCGACAGGGCGTCCGCCGCGCTTCGGTGTGCCTCGGCGAGGCTCGCGACCGTGGGGCCTGCGACCACCGGGCCTTCGCCGAACGCTGTCGTGATCCGGTCGAGGACGGGTTTGCTCGAGGTCCGGCCGCGGCGCTCCTCGGTGAGTTCGTCGGTCGGGCCTGCGAGGACGACGACGAGCCTGGTTCCCTGCACGCTCAACAGGACCGCTCGGCCCGCCCGTGCCGCTCGGCTGCGGACCTCGTAGACCACTGTCGGCGGGTCGTCACTGGGGCGGTTGCCGACCAGGACCGTCGCTTCGGCAGCCGGGTCCCACCCCAGCGCCGTCGCCCGCGAAAGCAGGGCCTCCTCGGTGTCGCCACGGACAATCCCGTCGACCACCAGGGCCTCGAGCCTCGCATCCCACGCACCCCGCGCCTCCGCCGCACTCGCATACGACATCGCCGACGCGAACGCGACCTCCCGGCTGTAGCGCAGCACCTTCTCGGACAACACCGAGCGCTCGTGAACGTCCGCGGCCAGATCGGGAACACTCGCCTCGAACACCTGCAACGCCACCCGCACCAGCTCGACCGTCTGCCGCAGACTGATCCACCGGCTGAGATCACGAGGAGCGGCCCGGAACGCATCGGTGGTCAGCCGCAGCGCCTCGTTCTCATCCTTGAGCCACGCGGTGAACCCGGCCACACCAGACTGCGCGATGAGCAGGACCGACGCCCGCTGATCGGCGGGCATCCGGCTGAACCACGCGAACTGCGCATCCATCGCAGCCAACGTGGCGGACGCGAGCTTCCCCGACGCCCGCTCCAACTCAGCGAGAGTCTTGGCAGAAATCCCAGCGCCCACCTTCTTCATCCCCACAGCTTCGCACGCCACCCCCAGCCCCGCGTGCAACCCCGCTGGCCTCCGGCCCCCGATTCCCACCCTACCGATCACCCCCGACACTCCGGGCTGTTCAAGATCATTCTGGTGGGAGTGGTCCACAGGGTGTGTGGTTGTCCCCAGCTTGGGCTAGGGCGGGGTTTGGTGCGGGTGAGTGGTCCTAGGCTGGATTCCGGGGGCCGGAGGCGGTGCCGTGGCCCTGCGCCGGCGAAGGCCCAAAGCGCAGCCCCACCCGAGGCGCCGTGTTGGCGCGCGGCGCGGGCCTGCCGGTGGCGGCGGGTCGGCGATGGCGCGAAGTGCGAGGTCGGTGCGGAGCGCCGGATCGGGATGTGGGGTCGGCGGTGGTGTTGCCTTAGCGCCGGCGATGGCGCGAAGCGCGAGCCCCCGCGCGAAGCGCGGCAAACCCGGCTGGGAGGCGGGGCCGCCGAAGGCGGCACGTGGGGGTCTGGAGGGCTCGGCCCCCAACATCATCCGGAGCGACCCGGCGAGGTGTGAGCCTGCGAGCACCGAGCAGGGTGCTGCCGAGCGAACTAGGCGGCCTGAGAGTCTTGGTGCGCTTGACTCTCAGGCCGCCTTCTCCCCGGTCCCCACCGGTAGATCCACTATGGACTGTTCTTGATCACACCGCCACTCCTGTCCCCCGATCGTGTTCGCGGGACTTAGGTCCTGGCCGGGAATCACGCTTGGGAGGGATGGCGGCCGGTCTGGGTGGGGAGGTGGGGGTGCCACCAGGACGGGCAGGGTTGGTGGCATGACACACATCTTGATCGTCGGTGGGGGCTACGTCGGGATGTACACGGCGCTGAGGTTGCAGCGGCGGCTTCGGGGCGCTGAGGCTGTGGTGACGGTGGTGGATCCGGAGCCGAACATGACGTATCAGCCGTTTCTGCCTGAGGCTGCTGCCGGGTCGGTGGAGCCACGGCATGTTGTTGTGCCGTTGCGGCGGGTTCTGCGTGGGTGCCGGGTGATCACGGGCAAGGTCACCGCTGTCGATCATGAGGGGAGGACGGCGACGGTCGTTCCCCGCGAGGGTGAGCCGGTGAAGATGGGGTATGACCAGCTTGTGCTCGCGGTGGGGTCGGTCACGCGTGTGCAGAACGTGCCGGGTCTGGCTGAGCACGGGATCGGGTTCTCGACCCTCGCTGAGGCCATCTACCTGCGCAATCACGTCTTGTCGCGGCTGGATGTCGCTTCCAGCGGCTGTGCTGCCAAGAAGGTGCTCACCTTTGTTGTCGTCGGGGGTGGGTATGCGGGGGTCGAGGTTTTCGGGGAACTGGAGGACATGGCGCGGTATGCGCTGAAAGTCCACACTGGACTGTCCAGGGCGGACATGAGGTGGGTGCTCGTCGAGGCGTCCGGCCGGATCCTGCCGGAGATCGGCAAGGCCATGTCCGAGTACACCATCCGCCGGCTGCGGGAGCGGGGGATGGAGGTCAAGCTCGGCACGACGGTGACCTCGATGAGGGACGGGCACGTCGTGCTGTCGACCGGTGAGGAGTTCGACGCGGACACCGTGGTCTGGACCGCGGGCGTGAAGGCCAACCCGTTGGCGATGCGCTCGGGGATGCCGATCGACTTCCGCGGCCGCCTCATCTGCACGGAGACCCTGCGGGCAAGGGGGCTGCAGGGCATCTGGAGCGCGGGCGACAGCGCGGCGGTCCCGGACCTGTCCGGAGTGGACTCGTTGTGCACGCCGAGCGCGCAGCACGCGGTCCGCCAGGCGGAAGTCCTGGCGGACAACATCATCGCCACCATCCGCGGCCAGGAACTGAAGCCGTACAAACACAAACACGTCGGTTCGGTCGCGAGTCTGGGCCTGCACAAGGGGGTCGCGCAGGTCTATGGCATCAAGCTCAAGGGTCTGCCCGCCTGGCTGATGCATCGCTTCTACCACTGGAGCCGCGTGCCGACCGCCGGGTGCAAGCTGCGCGTGCTGCTCGACTGGATGACGACCTTCCTGTCCGGCCGGGAGATCGTCTCGCTGGGCGCGATCCAGTCGCCGCGGCGGGACTGGCAGGCGCTGGTCCGAGAGAGTGGTCACACCGTGGCCGGGAATACCGCGGACCGATGACAGTGTTCACCCCGTATTGCGGGGTGAGGAGGCACTGTGGGGTTCCTGCTGGACCATGGCTTGACCGTCTTCGGCCAGTGGGCGTCGTTCGCCGAGCTGATCGGCCAAGTGTTCGCGCTCACCGTCGTGTTCCTCGCCAAGGTGCGCACGCTCTGGACGTGGCCGGTCCAAGTGGCCGCGACCGTGCTGCTGTTCAGCGTCTACATCTCGGCTCACCTCGGTGGCCTGGCCGCGCGCCAGATCATCATCCTGCTCATCTCGGTCTACGGCTGGTGGGCCTGGACCCGCCGCAAGGACGCGGTCTACGGCGTCGTCGTCCGGTACGGCTCGTGGACGGAACGCCTGGTCATCGTGGGCGTGCTCGCCGCCGGAACCGTCGGCGGTGCCCTGCTGCTCCAGGCGCTCAACGCGTCGTGGGCGCCATGGCCGGACGCCGGGATCTTCGCCGGGACCGCGGTCGCGTTCTGGCTGCAGGGCCGCGGGCTGGTCGAGTTCTGGCTCGTGTGGCTGCTGGTCGACGCGGTCGGCGTGCCGCTGCAGATCGACTCGGGCCTCTGGTTCAGCGCCGCCATCTACACCGTTTTCGCCGGTCTGGTCGTGTGGGGCTTCATCGATTGGCGCCGGTCGGCTATTGACACGCGGACGCCCGCTTTGTCACGTTCCTAGTCATGGTCCGAAAAATCCTGGCGCTGATCACAGCATTGTTGGTTGTCGGATTACCGGCGGTTGCGGAGGAGGTCCCACGCACCGGGTTCGAGCGAACCGGGCAGTGGACCACCTTCGACGAGGAACAGGCCTTCCTGACCCAGATCTCCCGCAAGGCGGCGGTCAGCCGGATCGGATCAACCGTGCAGGGCCGTCCGCTGAACCTGGTTCGGCTCGGGCACGGGCCGACGGTGCTGCTGTTCCTGTGTAGTCAGCACGGTGACGAACCAGCGGGCCGTGAAGCGTGCCTGATCAAACTGCGGGACCTGGCGTACTCCCGTGTGCCTGCCGGGGTGACGGTGTTGTTCGTGCCCACGGCGAACCCTGATGGTCGCGAGGCCGACACGCGCGGGAACGCCAACGGCGTCGACATCAACCGCGACCACATGGCCCTCGACACCCCGGAAGGCCGCGCGATCGCCGCGGTGATCCGGGACTACAAGCCGGATGTGGTGCACGACTTGCACGAGTTCGGGCCAACGCCGTTGTACTACGACAAGGACGTGCTGTGGCTGTGGCCGCGCAACCTCAACGCGACCCAACGCGTGCACGACGAGGCGGAAATCCTGTCACGGCAGTACA
Source organism: Actinocrispum sp. NPDC049592 (assembly GCF_040675465.1). Taxonomy (NCBI): domain Bacteria; kingdom Bacillati; phylum Actinomycetota; class Actinomycetes; order Pseudonocardiales; family Pseudonocardiaceae; genus Actinocrispum; species Actinocrispum sp. NPDC049592. The sequence goes on from NZ_JBFAPA010000007.1 coordinate 20,957, forward strand.
TCAAGCCCGCGGTGGAGGTTGGCGGGCACACCTCCGGTGTCTACGGCATCTGGACCGACCCGGTGACCGGTGAGCCGATCAAGCAGATCGCGGGCGACGGTCAGGAACGCATCCTCCGCAACACGGCAGGCCTCAAGCACTCTCTGGGCCTGCTAGTGGAAACCAACATCTCCCGCACACCCCAGCAGCGCGTGCAGTCCCACCTCTCCGCTGTCGCGGCGACGTTCAAGCTCATCACCGAACGACGCGTCCAGGTCGAGACGGCGACGACTCTCAGCCGCGTAACCGTGCCGAAGCAGGTCTACTTCGACGGCGCGGACAACCAACCACCTACTCAGGTGGCCCCGGCACCACGGGCATACACGTTGACCGCGGAGCAGTACGCGCAAGTGAAGGACAAGCTGATACTGCATGGTGTGTGGTCAGTTCCATGGCACGACGGCAGGCTCGTCCCAGTGACGCAGGCCTTGGTGCCGTTGCTTCTTGATGGGCGAGCCCAGTTCCACCTGGTCGCCGGCACACCGACTTGGTGAGGGAGCGGCTGCCCCGCGAGGTCTGGATCCTGCTGGGCGCCATCTTCCTGATCGCCGTGGGCTACGGCGTCATCTCGCCCGTGCTGCCGTCCCTCGCGGCGAGCTTCAACGTCGGCGTGACCGCGGCGGCGTTCGTCGTCAGCGCGTTCTCGGTGGTACGGCTGGCTTTCGCGCCCGCGGGCGGATGGCTGGTCGCGAAACTCTCGGAACAGCCCGTGTACGTGACGGGGCTGATCCTTGCGGCTGCGGCCACTGCGGCGTGCGCGTGGGCGTCGTCGTACTGGCAGTTGCTGCTGTTCCGGTCGTTGGGCGGCATCGGCTCGGTCATGTTCACGGTGTCCGCACAGACCCTGGTGTTGCGTTTAACGCCAGTGGGACTGCGCGGACGCGTGTCGGGCATGTGGGCCACGAGCTTCCTGCTAGGCAACATCGCGGGGCCTTTGGTGGGTGGCGTGGTGGCCAACGTGTCGACGCGGTTCCCGTTCGTGGTCTACGGACTGGCCACGTTCGGCGCCGCCGTATTCTCGTGGTGGTTCCTGCGGAAGTCGCCGTTGGCCGCGCCCTCGGCGACGCGCGATCTGCCAGAGCTGACGGTTCGCGTGGCCTTGCGGAACAGGGCCTACATCGCGGCGCTGTTCTCGTCGTTCGCGTACGGGTGGTCGGTCATCGGCGTCCGCTTCGCTTTGGTGCCGTTGTTCGTAGTGCTGGAGTTACACGAGGGCGAGACCCTGGTGGGGCTGGCGTTGTCGGCGTTCGCTGTCGGGACCGCGTCGTTCCTGATGATCGCGGGACGGCTGGCCGACCGGCGAGGACGCAAACCCGTAGCCATCGCAGGACTTGCCGTCCTCACCGTGGGCTCGTTGGCCATGGGATTTGCGCCGTCAGTGCCGCTGTTCATGGTGGCTTCGTTGGTGACCGGCATAGGGTCTGGGTTGCTGAACCCCGGTCATAGCGCCGCTGTGGCCGACGTTATCGGCGTCGGTGTACGCGGAAGCGCTGTGCTGGCAGCGTTCCAGGCAACGGCGGACCTGGGGGCGATTGTGGGGCCCTTGGCAGCCGGTGCCATCGCCGACGCGTGGTCGTACCAAGGCGCGTTCGCTGTGACGGGTGTCGTCAGCTTGCTGTCACTGCTGGTGTGGCTGAAGGCCCCGGAAACGGGAAAGGCCCCCGCACGAAGCGAGGGCCAGTCCACTGCTCGGAATCAGGCCGAACCGGGGTCCGAGGTCTGCGGGCCGGCCGCGGACACGTCGTCCAGCTGATACTTCCGGGTCGCCTCGACCACGACCGACTTGTCCACCTCACCGCGCCGCGAGAGCGCCGCGAGCACGCCCACCACGGCCGATTCGGCGTCCACCAGGAAGTGGCGCCGGGCGGCCGGGCGGGTGTCGGAGAAGCCGAACCCGTCGGTGCCCAGGGTCACCATGTCGGTGGGCACCCACGGTCGGATCAGGTCCGGAACGGCGCGCATCCAGTCGGACACCGCCACGATCGGGCCGTTGACCTGCGAGAGCGCCTGCGTGACGTACGGCACGCGCGGTTCCGCCTCGGGGTGCAGCAGGTTGTGCCGGTCCACCTCGACCGCGTCCCGCCGCAGCTCCGAGTACGACGTCGCCGACCAGACGTCCGCCTGCACGCCCCACTCGTCGTTCAGCAGCTGCTGGGCCTTCAGCGCCCACGGCATGGCCACGCCAGAGCCGAGGATCTGCGCCTTGGGGCCGTCGCCCTGCGGTGCGTCCGCGTAGTGGTACAGGCCGCGCAGCAGCCCCTCCACGTCCAGGTTCTCCGGTTCCGCGGGCTGCACGTACGGCTCGTTGTAGACGGTGAGGTAGTAGAAGATGTCCTCCGCCTGGTCGCCGTACATCCGGCGCAGGCCGTCCTTCACGATGTGCGCCACCTCGAACGACCACGCCGGGTCGTACGCGACGACGGCCGGGTTCGTGGCTGCCAGCAGCAGCGAGTGGCCGTCATTGTGCTGCAGGCCCTCACCGGTCAGCGTGGTCCGCCCGGCGGTGGCGCCGAGGACGAACCCGCGGGCCATCTGGTCGGCCGCCGCCCACAGGCCGTCACCGGTCCGCTGGAACCCGAACATCGAGTAGAAGATGTAGATCGGGATCATCGGCTCGCCGTGCGTGGCGTACGAGGTGCCCACCGCGGTGAACGACGAGGTCGAGCCGGCCTCGTTGATGCCCTCGTGCAGGATCTGGCCGGTGTCGCTCTCCTTGTAGGCGAGCATCAGCTTCGCGTCCACCGACGTGTACAGCTGGCCGAGCCGGTTGTAGATCTTCTGCGTCGGGAACATCGAGTCCATGCCGAACGTGCGGGCCTCGTCCGGGATGATCGGCACGATCCGCGGCCCGATCTCGGGGTCCTTGGCCAGGTCGCGGACCAGCCGGACGAACGCCATCGTGGTGGCGACCTCCTGCTTGCCCGAGCCCTTGCGGATGACGTCGTAGACCTTGTCGCCCGGCAGCACCAGCGCCTTGGCCTTGGACCGCCGCTCCGGCACGTGCCCGCCCAGCTGGCGGCGCCGCTCCAGCATGTACTGGATGTCCGGGGACTCCAGGCCGGGGTGGTAGTACGGCGGCAGGTACGGGTCCTTCTCCAGGTCCGCGTCCGACAGCGGAATCCGCAGCGTGTCCCGGAACCCCTTCAGGTCGTCCAGGGTCATCTTCTTCATCTGGTGCGTGGCGTTGCGCGCGGCGAAGTGCGTGCCGAGGTTGTAGCCCTTGATCGTCTTGGCCAGGATCACCGTCGGCTGGCCGTGCGTCTCGGTGGCCGCCTTGTAGGCCGCGTAGACCTTGCGGTAGTCGTGGCCGCCGCGCTTGAGGTTCCAGATCTCCTGGTCGCTCATGGGCGTGACCAGTTCCTTGGTGCGCGGGTCACGGCCGAAGAAGTGCTCGCGGACGAAGGCGCCGTCGTTGGCCTTGTAGGTCTGGTAGTCGCCGTCGGGCGTGGTGTTCATCAGGTTGATCAGGGCGCCGTCGCGGTCGGCGTGCAGCAGCGAGTCCCACTCGCGGCCCCAGATCACCTTGATCACGTTCCAGCCGGCACCCCGGAAGAACGCCTCCAGCTCCTGGATGATCTTGCCGTTGCCGCGGACCGGGCCGTCCAGCCGCTGCAGGTTGCAGTTGATCACGAACGTGAGGTTGTCCAGGCCCTCGTTCGCGGCCACGTGGATCAGGCCGCGCGACTCCGGCTCGTCCATCTCGCCGTCACCCAGGAACGCCCACACCCGCTGGTCGGACGTGTCCTTGATGCCCCGGTCGTGCAGGTAGTGGTTGAACCGGGCCTGGTAGATGGCGTTCATCGGGCCAAGGCCCATGGACACCGTCGGGTACTCCCAGAAGTCCGGCATCAGCCGCGGGTGCGGGTACGACGGCAGGCCCGCGCCGGGACCGCCGTGCGAGTACTCCTGGCGGAACCCGTTGAGCTGGTCCTCCGACAGCCGGCCCTCCAGGTACGCGCGGGCGTACATGCCCGGCGACGCGTGCCCCTGGAAGAAGACCTGATCACCCCCGCCCGGGTGATCTTTTCCACGGAAGAACCAGTTGAAACCGACCTCGTAGAGGGTCGCGCTGGACGCGTACGTCGAGATGTGACCGCCGACGCCCACCCCGGGGCGCTGCGCGCGGTGCACGGTGATGGCGGCGTTCCAGCGGATCCACGCCCGGTAGCGGCGCTCCACCTCCTCGTCACCGGGGAACCACGGCTCCTGCTCGGTGGGGATGGTGTTGACGTAGTCGGTGCTGGTCAGCGACGGGATGCCCACGCGGTTCTCACGCGCGCGCTCCAGCAGCCGGAGCATCAGGTAGCGCGCTCGCTGCTGGCCGCCGTCCTTCAGCACGGCGTCGAACGACTCGAGCCACTCCGACGTCTCCTCCGGGTCGATGTCCGGCAGGTGGGCGGCGAGGCCGTCGCGGATGACGTGCACCCTGCTCGGGGTGCCCGTGCTGCTGTTGTTCGATTGCGGGGCCAAGGGATCTCCTCGCCTGGTATGTCATGGTGTTTCAAGCCGGCCGGACGAACAATTCAACCCGGTAGGCGTGCCTCAGTGCCAATGTTCGTCCCGATCCAGGCGCACGTCATCACTACTGGTGAGTAACCCGATGGCGGTGTGGACCACACTCGCCAAGGTGGTAGGGCGTCTACCCGGCACGGACACATGGCAACCGTAGTGTGCGCGCACTTGGACCCGGGCATGGACACAGTTGGGGCTTATCCCGGTGTGGACGGTTGCGCACTTGGGTACTGAAAGTGTTCGCTATCGCCTAACACGCGGAGCCTTCCGGTTCCGCATCGGGTCAGTTGGAGGAGTGGGAGCCGTGGTGGCCGCGGGAGACGCCGGCAAAGTAGGCGTCGCCGAGAAGCTTGGCATCGAGCCAGGCATAGTCGTCCAGGAGATCGGTTGGGACGAGGACGTCGACGACGAGGTCCGCGCCGCGATCGAGGATCGCAGTGGCAGTGACCTGCTGGACGAGGAAGCCCAGGAAGTAGTCGACGTCGTGCTGCTGTGGTGGCGCGAAGACGACGGCGACCTCGCCGACACACTCCTGGACGTGCGCAAACCCCTCGCTGACGCGGGTGTCATCTGGGTCCTGACGCCCAAGAACGGCCGGGACGGGCACGTCGAGCCGAGTGAGATCGCCGAGGCCGTGTCGACTGCGGGAATGGCGCAGACCTCGAACATCAGCGTGGGGGAGGACTGGATGGGCAGCCGGCTCGTATCCCCCAAGTCGGCCAGCACCCGGCGCTGACGTTCCCACAAGGCGACCGCCTGGGTTGGACGCTCAGGCGGCGTACTAGGCTGGCCTCGACCAGAAGATGCGTACGCGCTGGGAGGAAGCATGGCGGTCGAGGTCGGTTCGCAGGCCCCGGACTTCACGCTCAAGGACTACAACAAGCAGGACGTCAGCCTGTCGTCGTTCCAGGGCGAGAAGAACGTGCTGCTGGTGTTCTACCCGTTCGCCTTCAGCGGCATCTGCACGGGCGAGCTGTGCCAGGCCCGCGACGAGCTGGCCGACTACACCAATGCGGACGTGCAGGTCCTCGGCGTGTCCGTGGACAGCCCCTTCGCCCTCAAGGCCTGGGCGGACCAGGAGGGCTACACCTTCCCGCTGCTGTCCGACTTCTGGCCGCACGGTGCGACGGCCCAGGCCTACGGCGTGTTCAACGAGGGCGCCGGCATGGCCCTGCGCGGCACGTTCCTCATCGACAAGCAGGGCGTCGTGCGCTTCGCCGAGGTCAACCAGCCCGGCGAGCCCCGCGACCAGTCGGCCTGGAAAAAAGCCGTGACAGAACTGGCATGATCTAGACATCAGGCCGGCCGGTCCGCAAGCACCGGCCCGGCCACCCGGGCGCATAGCTCAGCGGAAGAGCACTTGCCTTACAAGCAAGGGGTCGCAGGTTCGAACCCTGCTGCGCCCACATCCTCAGGACGACCCTGCTCAGTGCTTCGCACTTTCGCCGGGTCGTCCGTCCAATTTTTGGGGGACGACCCCCAAGCCCCCCGATGGCGGGCTTCGCCCGACGGGCGCCGCTTTGGCGGGCCGTTACGGGCAATTGCGGATCGCTCCCACGTCACCGATCGCAGGGCTCGCTCGACGAGGGCGCTTTTGGTGGTGGGCGATGGTGCTCCAGGTTGTTTGGGGTGGAGCTAGCAGTTTGGGACTGTGGGGTCGGTGTTTGTTGGGCCCGATTCGCCTAGGGGGTCTCCGTTGGCGAAGGTGTTGGCGACTGCGTAGTACTTGTTGTTCCACGGTGGGGACGCTATTCGGTACCAATAGCCGTCTGGGTTCGCCGAGGGCATTGTGTCGTCGTAGACCTTGCAGGACACCTGAACCGTCTGGCCGTACGAGATGGTGTTCGGGCCCTGGTTCATTCCTTTGGTGTCAGTGAAGGTCTTGGAGCCGCTGTGGTTTGCTCCGACCTCGTCGTGCGTTTTGGGGTGCACGGTTGAGGTCGAGGTGGTGCTCGGCGGATCAGAGATGGTCACACCACTCCGGCCTCCACCGCCGGAGCCGGTGCCAGGGCCTGTGCCTCGGCTGGTGGGGTGGGCACCGGTTCCCGTTGGTTTCTGGGTGCCGGGGGCTGGTGTTGCCGGCAGGGTGGGAGGTTGCTGTGGTGTTTCGGGTGGCGGTGTGGGTTGTGGGCCGGTATCCGCCTGGCTGGTGGACGGGGGTGTCGCTCGTCCCGATGGTGTTTGGTCCATGCTGAGATCCTCGGGATGAGTGGCATCGTGCGGCCACATGAGAAGCGCGGCCAATATCGCGATGGCTGCGACCGCCGCGACCGTCAACAGTATCGCTCGGCGCGATCTTTTGGTCTCCGACGGCGGCTTCTTGTCGTCCATTGTGCCTCACAACTGCTTGAGCGCTAACGGCATGGCGGGACAACTGGATCTATGTCATGGGTTCCGGCCGTCCCGGGGGCGTCACCGTTCATGAAAGTGTTGGCAGGTGCGTAAAGGCTGTCCCATGTGCCGCCGGAGATCTTGTAAAAGACGTTGATACTGGCCATATCCGACAAGTTCTCGGCGTAACACTCCACCTGAACGGTCGTGTTGTAGGGAATTGAACCCCTGCCCGAGGCCGAGCCCTTGTTGTCGCGGAAAGTGAGGCTCCCTTTCCTGTTTCCCGCCGTCTCGGGAAACGTGTGACGTCCGGCGTCGGACGACGTCGTGGCCACTGTCGTTGAGGGCGGAGTACCGGTCGATACGGATGTGGTCTGGGGGACGGAGGTCGATGATGGTGCGGCGGAAGTGGAAGATGATGGTTGCGATTTGCTGATCATGGCGGCGGAGATGGCCGCTATTGCTGCGATTGCGGCGGCAACGATAACGCCGATCATGCCGTATCGGGCGGTTTTGTTCTTCTCCGCGTTTCCGTCTTCGTTCTTGGTCGGTGGTTGTTCCTTTTGTTCGGGCGAACCAGTGCTCACTCGGCCCTCGCGTTGCTGGTCGTCGTTTTGTATATTTCTGGCTTTGTGTTCGGTGGAACTCAGCAGAGCGGGAGTCCGAGGCCACGGTGCTGTGCCGCGATCCACACCTCGGAGATGAATCCTGTCTGCCCGTTGCGGTGGCCCCGGTACCATCGCGTGCTGCTCGCAAGGCTCGGGTTGCCGTCGTCCACGGGGCTGTTGTCTTGGCCGTTGGTGGTGCGAGCGCCGTTTGTCACGCAATCGACGGTCACCTGGTCACCGGTGCCCATCTCGGTTCCGGACAGGGCGCATCCGCGAGTCCGGCACATGTTCTCGGGGACCGTTGACAAGTACGCTTTGTGGCCGTCCTCGCGCATCTGCGTCGGGCAGTGCCAGTTCACCGAACCGTCGCTGTTGACCGTGTAGAACCTCTGCGGAAGCGGATATGTCGAGCCATCCGGGTAAGCGGCGCCGATCGCGTACTCACCACCTGGGGCGAAACCTGATGACTGGGCAGTGAGTGTGCCACCCGTGGTCGTGCAGGTTCCCACGATCTTGAACACCAAGCGAATCGGCGGAGCCGGATGGGAGTCGCCCATCGGGTAGGCGTCCATGATTGCTTTGGTGCAGCGCGGCGTCTCGTCGATCTGCTCCTTGACCAGATCCGCGTGGACGTAACCCGACCATCCGGTGTGCTCTCCCGTCGCAATGGTCACGTAGAACCATTTGCGTGAAATGGGCCCGGGCTTGCTGGGGTCGTCGGCTTCGACGGGCGCGTTGCCTTCCTCCCAGCACCGCATCTGAACCTGCGTCCCATTGGGGAGCGTGGTCAGCGGCGAGCAGACAGCTGTGGACGTGCCGAATGGCGGCTGGCTGGGGCTAGAGCGAAGCGCGACGGAGGGCATTGTGGTTGATTGGACGCGACTCAGGCCGGATGTTCTCTTTTCCGCGACATGGGAAGATAATTCCTCACTGAACGATGGCGTATTGCCTGTGGCTGTCCGTTGTGCGGGGAGCGCGGAACTTCCTCTCGAGGCAACAATGATGATCACCACGCCCACTGTGACCAGGGAAACTACGACACACGCGATGAGCCGGACCGACATGCGTGCTTGTCGCGAGCTTTGAAGGTGCCTGTTCTGGTCCATTCGCCCTCTTAGCTGTCTGGGATGAGAATGATCTTCGAACATCCGAGCTCGGTGGTTCGTCTGTTTACCAGGACGTTCCTTGTGCACAGGTTGTTTTTTCGGTTGTGTTTCGCAGTTTGACGATCTTCGTGAGAAGTTTCTGTGCCGGTGAACACGCTTGCTGCTTCGTCGCGTACGTCGTGAGCGCGGTCGCGGAGTTAGCGAGTTGGGCCCGGGGGATGCGTGATTGTGACAGATTGTCCACTTGACACGTTCGTCGAACGACGATTTTCCCTCGATGTGATCGCGGGTAATTACGGTGGCCCGAGGGCGCGCCGGTCAATGGGTGCCCGGTTAATTGGGGTGCCGTGAGATCGACGCTGTGGGAGGGTGGGCGGCTGAATCCGTGACTTCCTGGGGGTGGTTTGGTGTGTCTGCTGATGAGTTGGGGGTTGAGCGGGCGCGGTTGGTGTATGCGCGGGAACGGTTGCGGCGGGATCGGGAGGAGATGCTCGCGTCGGCGGATCGGTTGGTGGCCCGGGGTGATGACGAGGACATGATCGCGTGGTTGTACCGGCGGGCGTTCCAGCTGGATGACCGGGATGACGCTCCGCTGTTTTTCGGGCGGATCGACGGGCCGTTGCCGCGGCCCATCTACATCGGGCGGCGGTATGTCGGCGATGGGGACAATGAGCCCGCGGTCATCGACTGGCGGACGGAGATGGCCGCGAGGTTTTACCGGGCCACCGCTGCCGAGCCGATGGAGGTCGTCAAGCGGCGGCGATATGGGTTCGATGACGCCAATGAGCTGACCAGTTTCGACGACGAGCTGCTCGCCGAGATGACCGGCGAGGGGATCAGCGAGTTCGTTCAGCGCGAGATCGAGCTCGCGCACTACGGACCGATGCGCGACATCGTCGCCACCATCCAGCCTGACCAGGACCACATCGTCCGGTTGGGTGCCGGCAGCTCACTCGTCGTGCAGGGCGGGCCTGGCACCGGCAAGACCGCGGTCGGACTTCACCGGGCCGCGTTCCTCCTGTTCGAACACCAGAACGTGCGTCGTCAGGGTGTCCTCGTGATCGGGCCCAACGACCAGTTCATCCACTACATTTCCCGCGTCCTGCCCGCGCTCGGCGAGGTCGAGTGCAAACACGTGTCGGTGGCTGGGCTCGTCGGCGCGGAAAAGCCCGATCGGAAGATCCTGTACTGGCCAAACTCAAAGGCGACGCGCGGCTCGCGACGGTTCTCGAACGGGCATTGTGGGCTTCGGTCAGCACACCCGCCGAGGACTTCGTCGTTAAGGAGACCAGCCCGTACATCCGCGTCCACCCCGAGGAAGTCCAGGTCCTCATGCGGGACCTGATCGAGGACCGCAAACCGTTCGGCGAAGCGCGGGACGCCCTGCGCGAACGCATAGCCAACCGCGTCCGCCGGAAACTCGAGTTGCGCGGCCGGTTTCTCAGCGACACCGCGACCCGCAAAATCGCCCGCGGCAAGCAGTCCCGCCTCTTCGCGGAGGGCATCTGGCCCGCGCTCAAACCGAAAGACCTGCTGACCCGCCTCTACACCGACCCCGAGTACCTCGCCCAGTGCGCGCAAGGCGTGCTGACCGAGGAAGAGCAGCAGGCGCTGCACAGCGACTCCAGGCCGAAGTGGACCCGCGCGGATCACGTCCTGCTGGACGAGATCGCCGCCTTCCTCGACGAGCCGCCGACGTTCGGGCACGTCGTCCTCGACGAAGCCCAAGACCTCTCCGCGATGCAACTCCGCGCGGTGGCCCGGCGGTGCGCGGGAACCGCGACCATCCTCGGCGACCTCGCCCAGCAGACCACCCCGTGGGGACTGCCGTCCTTGCAGGACATCCTGAAAACCCTGGGCCACCCCGGCGAAATCGTCACCCTCAACACCAGTTACCGCGTCCCGCAACAGATCCTCGACATCGCCAACCGGCTGCTCGGCGAGATCGCCCCGGACCTGCCGACCACGACCTCCGCACGGCAGGCCACGGACGCGGTCGACGTCATCGAACTGGCCAACCTCAAGGCCGTCGCGCGAACCCTGGCCGAGACCGTCCACAAGCTACCGATCGACAAGGGCAGCGTCGGCGTCATCGCGGCCGACCCGGATGTCGAACCCCTGCGCAAGGCGTTGAAGGCCGAAGGCGTGGACCCGGTGAACGGCGACGAGATCGACCGCGAGCGCAGGCTGGCGCTGATCCCGGTGGGCACGGTCAAAGGCATGGAATTCGACTGTGTGGTGATCGTCGACCCCCATCGAGTGATCCAGATGGGCGAAACCGGCCTCCGGCTGTTGTACGTGGCACTCACCCGGGCGAATTCCCAGCTCACGATCGTGCACACCGAGGCACTGCCGGACGCTCTCGGCCTCACCGCCTAGCGACCAAAAAGGACGTGCGGGTCTCGATGAGACCCGCACGTCCTTGAGGGAATGGATATCAGCCGATTGTGCCGCCGTGGGGGGCCCAGCCGGTCCAGCCGGAGCCGGGGGTGAAGGCTCGCTGGTAGAGGCCGTAGGACGGGGTTCCGATCGCGAACACCTGCAGCTGCGCGAAGTACTGCGTCACCGCGGGGCTGCCGGCGATGCTGCCGCCGTGGTCGACCCAGTCGGTCCAGCCCATCGTCGGGTTGAACGACTTCTGGTACATCTTCTGGGTCGGCACACCCGCGACGAAGATGTGCACAGTGTCCTGGTAGGTCACGACCGTCGGGCTGGTGCCGACCGTCCCACCCAGGCTCTGCCAGGGATCCCAGGTACTGGTCACCAGGTCGAGGACCCGCTCGGTCGCGCTCTGCGTCGCTGAGTCCCGTGCGACGACATGCAGCTTGTAACCCAGTAGCCCCAGACCTGGCGTGCCGTCGAGAGTTCCGGCCAGGTCGGCCCAGTCACCCCATCCGGTGTCCGTCTTGAACACGCGCTGCAGCAGGTGGCCGCTCGGCGACTGGACGGCGTACACGTGCACCTCGTTCGCGGGCGTCAGGATCGCCGACGGTGCCGCACCGAGGGTCTGGCCGAGGTCCTCCCAATCGGCCCAGGTGCCGGTCGTCCCGTCGAGCACCCGGTGCACCAGGTGCAGGTTCGACGAGTCACGCAGGAACAGGTGCAGCTTGTCGCCCGCGGGCACAGCGACAGGGGTGCCGTCGACGGTGGCGCCCAGGTCGGTCCAGAACCCCCAACCGAGCGACGGGTTATACACCTTCACGTAGAGGTGGCGGTCCGGCGACCCGACCGCGAACACGTAGAGGTTGTTCTGGAACTCGACGGCCTTGGGAGTACCCCCTATTACGCCCCCGAGGTCCACCCAATCGAGCCAGCCCTGCGACGGCGAGTAAGGCCGCTGATAGGCGTGCGCACTCGGCATGCCCCGGCCGTAGACCTGCAGGAACTGCGTCCACGCGACCACAGTCGACACCGAGACGCTGTTGTACCCGTACAGGTTGTAGGTCGTCATCACGTTGATGACCTTGGTGGCGTAGTCCGGGTCGGTCGCGTACTTCTTGGCGACCTCCTGGATGAACCGGTTCGGGTCGTTGCGGTACGGCAGCGCCGGGGCGTAGGCCGCGACGGTCGTGAGCAGTCGCGCGTAGTCCCGCAACGAGTCCGTCATCGAGGAGTACACCCGGAAGTACGCGGTCGTGTCATGGCATTCCGTGGGCGTGCACTCCTGGGTGGTGTACGCGTGACAGCCGCTCGCGATCGGACCCGGGGTGTTCGCATCAACGCACTTGAAGCCGAAGTAGTTCTTGTCGTTCACCGACAGCGTGCTGCGGCCCCAGTTGGACTCCAGGATCGCCTGGCCGATGGTCACCGACGCGGGCAGGTTGTACTGGGTCTGCACCTGCTGGGCGGCGGGAGCGGCGAGCGCGATGAACTCGTCCTGGTAGGCGGCGAGCTGCCGGGCGGCCGTCACGGCGGCGTCGGCGTTGGCCCGCTGCCGGCCGGCGTCCACCTTGGTGTCGGCCCCCTTGTTCTCGACCGTCGGCGGCTGAGCCGGTGCGGCTGCCACGACAGCGGGTTGCGCCAGGCTGATCAGGCTGAGCGCAGCCACCGCACCGACTAACAGTCTTCGGTAAGACCGGTTCACTGAGTTTCTCCGTGTTTCTTGACGCCATGGCCGGCGGGCGACCGACATCGGCGACAGCGAGACCCCCATGAGATCCCCCTCCTGGCCGAGCCCCCCGCGCCCGCACGCCCGGACCCTACCCGCGAACGCCCCGGCGAGCGCGGGATTTGCCTTGTGAGCCGCCTCATCGTGCGGGTCCGCGGCGCGACCATGATCCGAACGGGCGCGCGGAATGGATCATCCGGCGGAAAGCCGTTGCCGCTGTTCCTAGGCTCGAACCATGGACAGGGTGCTGGTCGCCGGCAGTACGGGGGCGGGCAAGACGACGATGGCCCGCAGGATCTCGGCGCGGTTCGGCATGCCGCACTACGAGATGGACGCCCTGCACCACGGTCCCGGATGGGTGAAACGTCCGGAGTTCGAGGCGGATGTGGCGAAGTTCGCGGCACAGGACCGGTGGGTCGCCGAGGACCAGTACCACCGGTATCTCGGGGATCTGTTGTGGACACGGGCGGACACCGTTGTCTGGCTTGACCTTCCGCGCAGCCTGGTGATGGCCAGGGTGGTGCGGCGGACGATCTGGCGGCTGGTCTCGCGGACCGAGCTGTACAACGGCAATCGCGAAGAGTTCCGTGGGCTGTTCGAACCGGATCACCCGATTTGGTGGGCTTGGTCCCAGTTCGAGCGAAAAAGGATGACGGTCCGCGAGTATGCGGACCGCCATCCGGGGGTCAGGCTGATCCGGGTGACCGAGCGGTCAGCGTCCGTAGTTGGTTGAGCAGCTCGCTGCGGCTGGTGGCGCCGAGGCGTTGGCGCATGCGGGCCATGTGGTGCTCGACCGTCTTCGCCGAGATGAACAGCTGGTCGCCGACCTGCTTGTAGGTCATGCCCTGCAGGACGAGCGCGGCGACTTCCTGCTCCCGTTCGCTCAACGGGCTTTCCGCGCTGGTCGGCGGGGCCGGATCGGCTGCGGCTTGGCGTCCTTGGAGTTCCCGCGCGCAGTCCAACAACGTCACCATGGCCTTGCGGTCGGACGTGCGGATCGCGGCCTGACCGGCCAGCCGGGCGCCGTCCCACCACATGCCCGCGTCGTGCAGGCCGCGAGCGGCCGACTCGGCGCGCACCGGATCCACCTTGCCCGCCATCAGATCCAGCCAGCACTGGGCGGCCTCGGCGAGCCGCTGCCCGAACCCGCTGGGGTTCCCGGAAAGCGCCTTGACGTGCTCCTGCGCCGGCTTCTCCGCGACGATCGCCGCGTGCAGGTTGCTCCAGTGCAAGCAGGCCAGCCACAACGACGGGTCACCCAGCCGGGCCGCCAACGCCTTTGCTTCCAGCAGGTGCGGGCCGAGCCGGGCCTCGTCGCCGAGCTTCGCCGCCGCGACCACGAACTCGCCCAACGTCAGGAGCGTGAACAGGTCGACCGGGTGGCGGACAACGGCATCACACGCCTGCGACCAGATCCGCCGCAACGTCTGGACGTCGCTGTTCCGCCGTGCCAGGCCGACCTCCAGGGCCACCGCGAACAGCCAGTCCCGGGGTTCACGCGGCCTGGTGGAGGCCAAAATGGACGCTGAGGTGGTGAGCCGGCCGCGGATCATGCAGATCCAGGCCTGCAGCAACCGGTGCCGGGTGGCCAGCAGCGGGCCGCCCATGTTCGCGGCCACCGCACGGTCCAGAACGGACTCCGCGACACCCAGTTCACCGCACTGCAAAGCCACCAAAGCGGCCAAAGCCGCCGGGCTGTCCGGGAGCAGAACACCGCGGCCCGCGGGTTCGAGCAGGCCGGCTGCGCGTACGAGCGCGGACAACGCCTCCACCGGGCTGCCCGTCACCGACTCACGAACCCCTTGGGCCATCAGCGAAGCAGCACCGTCCAGGAGCGTCGGCGGCTTGTCGCTGGGCGGTGCGGGCACCTGGTCCAGACACCCGGTGCCGATCATCCCGATCATGGCGAACGAGCTGTCCCCGGACCACCGGTACAACTCCGCGGACCGGCCGAGCTGGCCGCGATGGGCCAGTGCGGTCGCCGCGACCCGGGCGCCGTCGGCCCGGCCCGCCGGGTCTTCGCCGGAAATGGCCTGGTCGGCCAGGCGCAGCGCGGAATCGAGGTCGCCGGCCAACGCCGAAGCGCGCGCCCACCCGGACGCCGACTTCACCAACGGACGACCGGCGGCCACCGCGGCGGCGAACAACTTCGCTGACAGCGCGGGGTCCTCCGTCAGGGCCTCGGTGGCTGCGGCGTGGAATGCCGCTGCCACACCGGCTCCGCCGACCCCGCTGCCCAGCAACGACCGCGCCAGCGGCAGCACCGACTCGCCGCGTTCCAGCAGCAACTCGGCAAGTCGTTGCCGCACAGCGAGTCCGCGCTCGGCCGGGATCACCGCGTTGATCGCCCGGTGGCAGATCGGCAGCAGCGCACCGTCGTGGCCGAGCAGTCCGGTCGCGCGCGCCGCCTCCATGACGGTCACGACTTCGTTGGCATCGCTGCCAAGCAGCGACGCCAGCAAGTCCGTGCGCAGACCGGCGCCGGCCTGGGCGGCCAGCACGTACTGCAGGACGTCCGCGTCCAGCAGGTCGAAGTCGTAGCGGAACGCGGCCAGCGCGGCCTCGGGGAGCTCGGTCGCCGGGCGGGTGCCCATCGCCTTGACCACCCGGTCCACGAACGCGGGCACACCACCCGTTTGGGTATGCAGGAATTCCACCAGTTCGGGGGCTGGCGCCGCGCCGAACACGCCCGCTGCGAGCGTGCGCACCTGAGAACGATCCAAAGGTGTGAGCATCACCGTGGAACCCACCGATCGGGTGAGTTCGGTGAGCGCCGGCGACCGCGGCCATGGGCGCAGCGTGATCACCAGCCGGGACGCCGTGGCCAGCGCCGCCAGTTTGTCCTCGGGCAGCGTGTGCGCGTCGTCGACGAGGACCGCGCAGTCCTGGCCGGGCTGGTCGGCGACGCGGACGCCCGCGCTCTCGTAGATCCGCCGCAGCGCGCGGAGGAACGTGGTCTTGCCATAGCCACCGGGAGCGACGATGGCAACGGCGACCGGTGCGCTGGGGTCGGCCTCGACGGCGGCCAGCACTCTGCCGGCCTGCTCGTCCAGGACGTGCCCGGTACGTGCTCGAGTCGCTGTTCGTTGGCTCAACGGCCGCCCTCGCCTGTCTGTTGTGCTGACGTGGAGTTCACTACGGTCGAGGTTCCTGCGGCTGGCGCAGGGGGAGCTGGTGGGTCGGGGCGCAGGTACAAGGTCAGCGCCACGCCCGCGGCCAGCACCGCGGCCCCGGCGGCGCCGAGCACGGCGGGTTTCATCCCGGTGATCAGCCGCAGGAACGACCGCGGCCGCGGCAGGTCCAGCGGGGCGACGTCGACCTCGGGGCGGTCCGGCGGCGGCGCGTCCTCGAACGGGTCGTCCGGGATGACCACCGGCTTGGACGCCGGGACCAGGCGCTGGGCGGCGATCGCGGCGCCCAGCGCGCAGGCCTGGTCGGGTTCCGGGAACAGCACCACCTGGTTGCGCAGCTGACCCACGATCAGCTCGGTGACCAGGGGGATCCGTGAGGACCCGCCGGTGAGCACGACCGAGGCCAGGTCCTCGGCGCGGACCGGGGCGGACTGGATGGTGCGCAGCAGTTCCTCGATGCCGGCCTCGACCGCGGTGCGGATCTTGTCCTCGAACTCCGCGCGGGTCACCTCGATCTCACGCACCGCGGTCTGCGTGCCGGTGGTGAGGAACTCCTTGGCCGCCGTGCACAGCTCGCGCAGCCGGGCCAGGGTCGCCCAGGCGTCCGGGTCGGCCATGTCGATGTCCACCCCGGCGCGGACGTGGTCGAAGATCACGTCGTCGAAGCTGTCGCCGCCGTTGGGTTCCACACTTTCGGATGACGTGAGCAGCTCGAAGGTGCCCAAGGGTGATCGCCGGACCACCGCGCACGACAGCGCTCCGGCGCCCAGGTCGTACACCGCGATGGCTTGCCCGTTCACCACATCGTGCGAAGCCGCGTGACTCTCGCCGACCGCGATCGGCTCGGGCAGCAAGGTGACCTTGTCGAGGTTCGCCTGGCGCAGCGCCCGGTGCAGCATGCGCTTGCGGTAGGAGCCCCAGTCGGCGGGATGGGTGAGCACGATGTGTTCCGGGGCCATGTTCTCGGCCTTGGTGACCTCGTCGGCCACCCACCGGACCAGGACGGCGGTCAGCGCCTCGGCGGTGCAGGACTCGCCCGCCACCATCAGGGGAACCTCGTCACCTATGCGCCGCGCGAATCCCCTAGCGGCGTTGGCGGGGTCCGAGGTGGCATGCCGGTGGGCCGCGTCACCGACCAGGACGGTCCCGTCCGCGGCGAAGTACACCACCGTCGGGATGCTGGCAGCGCGTTCACCCAGCTGGGCGATTTCGGCGTCGCCCCAGGTGGAGCCCGCCTGCCGGGACACGGCCGCCGCGGTTCGACTGGTGCCTACGTCGATGCCAAGGACGTATGGCATGCAGGGAGGTCTCCTCGCTCGTTCGGGTTTCACCCACTTGGGTCACATCTTCGTACCAAACCCGCAACCGCCGTGGGGAACGGGGACGCGACAAATAGGGGGATGCCCTAGTCCCCCTAATGGGGGAGGGGTCAGTAAACCCGATGGGGGCGCCAGATGACTAGGAGTGATCACCGATGTCCGGGGGCGCCCCCCGGACATAGCTTTTCGGCACTGCCGGACCGCGCTCCGGTCGTCCCTGTAGACGTCCCTTCGAGGAGTAGATCCCCTTGGTTCACGACGACCCCCAGCCCGCGGCCCCCGCCGCCCCGGCGCCGGCGCCCGCCGCCGAGCCCGCCGCCCCCAGCGGGGAGCTCAACCTGCACGACTTCGTGCTCAACCTGCTGCGGGACCCGTCGGCCCAGCAGGCGTTCGACCTCGACCCGACCGGCTGCCTCAAGGCCGCCGGCCTGCACGACATCACCCCGGGCGACGTGCACGACGTCATCCCGCTGGTCACCGACCTGGTGCGCAGCGGCGACCTGAGCGACATGACCAGCAGCCTCACCCTGGACGGTGCGGCCGGCCTGGCCGACAGCTGGGTCAAGGCCGAGGGCACCACCCCGCTGGCCGGGTTCGACGGTGCCGGCGAGGTCGCCGTTGACGACCGTGGCGTCGGCGTGGCCGGTTACGCCCACGTGGTGGACACCGCGGTCGGCGACTTCGGCGTCGGCGGCGAGTTCCAGAACGGCGAGTTCGAGGCCCGCGTCTTCCCGGGTGTCGGCGCGGTCGAGGCCGGGTTCGCCGACGGCAAGCTGTACGTCGACGACGCCACCCTGCGCGTCCCGGGCGCCCCGGACATCGACCTGGCCGACCAGCTCAACGGCCTCGCGGGGATGGCCCCGTCGCTGCCCGGCCTGCCGGACCTCGGCAACGTGACCGGCATGGTGCCCGGCCTCGCCGGTGCGGGCCTGCCCGACCTGGACGACGTGACCGGCATCGCCGGCCACCTCCCGGTGAGCGACCTGACCGGTGCCGTTTCCGGCGCCGGGCTGCCCATGGACGACGTGACCGGCGTGGTGTCCGGCGCGGGCCTGCCGAACCTCGACGGTGTGACCGGCCTGGCCCATGGCCTGCCGGGTGTCGGTGACCTGACCGGTGCCGCGTCGGGTGTCGGCCTGCCGCAGCTCGACGACGTCACGGGCCTGACCGGTGGTCTTGCCGGTGTGGGTGACCTGACTGGGCTGGCTGGTGGGCTGCCGGGTGTCGGCGATGTCACCAACCTCGTGCCGCAGCTCGACGATGTCACCGGGTTGGTGGGTCACCTGCCACTCGGTGAGGTGACCGGTGCGCTGCCGGAGACGGGCGAGCTGGCCAAGGGCCTCGCCGACCCGACCGCCGCCGCGAGCGCCCTCGCCGGTGCCGTTCCCGCCCTGCCGGTGCTGCCGCAGGTTCCGGGTCTGCCCGGGCTGCCCTCGCTGCCGGACGTGACCTCGCACCTGCCGGTCGAGGTTCCGCAGCTGCCCGCGCTTCCCGCGCTGCCGACCGACCACGTCAACCACGCCGTGGACGCCGGCCAGGAGGTCGCCAACCAGACCGTCGACGGTGCCCAGGCGGGCCAGCTGCCGGACCTCGGCAGCCACCTGCCCCAGCTGCCGATCCACCTGCCGCAGCTGCCCGTCGAACTGCCGCACCTGCCGGTGCACCTGCCGCAGCTGCCGGTCGACGTGCCCCAGCTGCCGAACCTGCCGATCGGTGACGCCTCCGGGCACAGCGTGGTCGGCGACGTGGTGGACCAGACCGGTCTCGGCCACGTGATCAACAACAACCCGGTGACGGACGCGGTCCACGACCTCGCACCAGATCTCCACCTGGGTCTGTAGGACCCTCTCTGTCTGGACGCCGGGCAACCCTCGGGGGGCGGCCCGGCGCCCGGAGACCTGGCTGCGCGCGTGAGGAGTGCACGCGGCGCGGCCGGGCGGGTTGGCCTCCGGCCCCCGACTGCCAGCTTGCTCAGCGGCGCCGACAAAAACGGGCGGACGAGATCAAATCTCAGCCGGCTCTCGTCCGTAAGTCCCGAACTGTCTAGCAGCGCCGATGCTGGTTGCCGGGGGCCGGAATCACGTCCACTCCCAGTGGTCTTTCGACCACAAGGGGTTCACCCGAACGGTCGAGCAAGGCACACTATTCGGGTGACTGTGGCGACCTGGCTCGAGGTGCTCGATGAGACCATCGGCGCTTCCGTTCGGCACCACCGGCCTGACCTGGCCGAACGGCTGCGCGCCAAGCGGGCTCAGCTGCTCGACCCGCAGCTGCGGGTGCTGGTGATCGGCGAAGCGAACCAGGGCAAGAGCCAGCTGGTGAACGCGTTGGTGGCCGCGCCGGTGTGCGCGGTCGGCGACGACGTCACCACGCTGGCTCCGACGATCGTGAGATACGCGGAAAAGCCTTCCGCGGCAAGGCTGTTGCACGACGGCACGGAGGCCGCGCCGCAGCGGCAGGCCATCCCGGTGGACCAGGCGACCGGCCGCGGCGGGGACCCGGTGACCACTGAGGTCCGGCTGCCGCGCAAGCTGCTCGCCGCGGGCCTTGTGTTGATCGACACACCCGCGATCGGCAATCTGCACCAGCTGCGCGCGCAGAACACGTTCGCCGCGCTCAGCGGCGCCGACGCCGTGCTGCTGGCTTCCGATGCCACCCAGGAGCTTTCGCCGACCGAGCTGGAGCTGCTGGCCCAGGTGCGGCGGTTGTGCCCGACCATCGTGCTCGTGCTCACCAAGATCGACCTGGCGCCGCGGTGGCGCAACGTGGCCGAACGCAACCGCGAACACCTTGCCAGGGCCGGGGTTCAGGTCGCCGTCGTACCGGTGTCGTCCGCGTTGCGGTTGCGTGCCGCGCAAAGCGACGACACCGCGCTGAACGCGGAGTCCGGGTTCCCGGAGCTGATCGAACGGCTGCGCACCGACGTGCTGGCCACCGCGTCGGCTCCGGTGGCGCGGCACAACTTCGCCACCATGACCGGGACCGCGATCGCGGAACTGGTGGGACAGCTGAACAAAGAGCTCGCCGTGCGGTCCGACGGCACCGACTCGCCCGCGGTGGCCGAGCTGCGCGACATCCAGCAGCGGATGGCCGACCTGCGGCGGCGGTCGGCCCGGTGGCAGACCCTGCTGGCCGACGAGATGGCCGACATGATGGCCGACCTCGACTACGACCTGCGCGACCGGACCCGCAAGATCCTGCGCGAGGTGGACAAGGCGTTCGACGAGGCCGACCCGGCCAGGACCTGGGAGCAGTTCGAGGGCTGGCTGGCCGACAGCCTCACCGAGGCGGCCGAGACGAACTTCTCCTGGCTGGTCGAGCGGGCCTGGTGGATCGCGGACAAGGTGTCGGAGATCTTCCCGGAACGCCAGGAGGTCGTGCCGCCGTCGCTGATCCCGGCGGACGCCGACATGGAGCCCAACGATCCGGAGATGCCCAAGCTGGACAAGTTCAGCCCGGGGCAACGGATCTTCACCGGCCTGCGCGGATCCTACGGCGGTGTCCTGATGTTCGGCCTGATCACGAGTCTCGCGGGGTTGCCGCTGATCAACCCGATCTCGCTGGGCGCGGGCGCGGTGCTGGGCGGCAAGAGCATCGGCGAGGAGGGCGAGTCACGGCTCAAGCGCCGCCAGGCCGCGGCGAAATCCGCGGCGCAGCGCCATGTCGACGACTTCTTCCTGCGGTTCTCCAAGGACTGCAAGGACGCCTCGCGGCGGATCCAGCGCGGCCTGCGCGACCACTTCACCGCGGTCGCCGAGGAGATCCAGCAGGAGCTGGCCGACGAGGCCGCCGCGGCGCAACGAGCCGCGCAGGTCGAGGCCACCCGGCGGGAACGGCGTAACCAAGAGCTGCGTCAGGCGTTGGCCAAGCTGACCGCGCTGCACGGCCAGATCCAGGGTGTGGCCGGTGCGCTGCCCGCCGCTTCGAAGAACCCGTTGGGGATCACCGCGTGACGCTCGACTCCGCTGTCTGGTCTTTGCTGCACGAGGCTTTGCGGTTGTACCAGGACAGTCCGCGTGCCTCGAACTGGCTGCGGCACCACATCAGCCGGTTCGACTCGCCGTTGCGGATCGCGGTCGCCGGGCGGCCGGGCGTGGGGAAGTCCACCGTTGTCAACGCTGTCATCGGTGACGAGGTCGCGCCGATCGTGGTCGACGGCGGGCAGGTCTTCACGTGGTACCAGGACGGACCGCAGCCGCACGCGACCGTGTACATGCCGAACGGCCCGGCCGGTGACCCGCCGGTCGCGCGCGTCGGACACCGGATGGACATCGACCTCAGCTCGTACGCCTCCTCGCAGATCAGCCGGATCGTGGTGGACTGGCCGGCGCGGGTGCTGCGGGACACGACCCTGATCGACACCCCGCCGATCGCCGGCGAGATCTCCGAGCAGATCGCCGCTGAAGCGGATGCGTTGCTGTACCTGACACCTCAGGTGCACGTGATGGACGTCCGGTTCCTCCAGTCCATTCAGGACCATCCGGTGGCGCGGGCGGCCCCGGTGAACGCGCTGCTGGTGTTGTCGCGTGCGGACGAGACCGGCGGCGGCCGCATCGACGCCTTGCCCACCGCCAAACAGATCGCGCGCCGGCATCGGCAGGACGCCCGGGTGCGGGGGTTGTGCCAGAACGTTGTTGCCGTGTCTGGGTTGCTGGGTCAGGTCGGACGGACTTTGACGGATTCCGAGTACCAGGATCTGACGGCCCTGGCAGTGGCGCCGGAGACTCAGGAATTGTTGTTGTCCGCGGACCGGTTCACGCGGTCCCCGCATTCGGTTTCCGCTGGGGTTCGGCGGGAGCTGGCGGATCGGCTGGGGTTGTCGGGGATCCGGCTGGCCACCGCGTTGATCCGGCAGGGCGCTGGTACGCCGGCCGAATTGGGCAAGGAGCTGGTGCAGCGCAGCGGGTTGAACGAGTTGCGGGACTCGATCCGGCGGTTGTTCGTGGACCGGCGGGAGGTTTTGAAGGCGCGGTCGGCCTTGCTGGGGTTGGATGTGGTGTTGCGGATGGAACCCCGGCCGGGTGCGGGCCAGCTGGTCACCGACGTCGAGCGGGTTCTCGCTGGGGCGCATGAGTTTCACGAGCTGCGGCTGCTGGCCGGGTTGCTGTCCGGGCGGACGCGGTTGCCGGACGAGCTCGACGGTGAGGCTCAACGGTTGATCGGCGGCTACGGCACGGACCTCGAAGCGCGCCTGGGCTTCGACCGAACCCCCACCGAACCGGAAATCCGGACGGCCATCTACGACGCACTGGGCAGATGGCGTGAACAGTCCGAAAGCCCATTGCTGGGCAGCGCCGAACGAGACGCCGCCCGAGTCGTCATCCGCAGCTGCGAAGCCATGCTCACCCCCTCCTGACCCACCCGCGTGTCCCCCTTTGCTCCGCCGTGTGTCCCCCGTTCGTCCGGGGTGTGTTCCACCTTGGACTCGTCCGCGGGGATTTCATGGCGGAGGAAAGGGGGACACACGGCGGAGGAACGGGGGACACGCGGGTTATTGGACTGGGGTGGTGCGGTCGGTCTGGATTTCGGTGGCGGTCAGGGCTCGGTTGTAGATGCGGATGTCGTCGATGGCTCCGGTGAAGAACTCGCCCCAGATGTTGTTGCCGCCGATGCGCAGGGCGCCGGTTGAGGCGGCCATGCTGCCGGTGACCGCGGCGTTGGCGACTTCGGTTCCGTTGACGTACAAGCGGTAGGTGCCGCTGCCGTAAGTCACCGCGACGTGGGTCCACGTGTTGGCGGGCAGGGCGGTGGGGCCGGTGACGGAGCGGTCCGCGCTGCTGATGGTGAGGTAGCTGGTGGGGCGGGAGGCGGCGTTGTCGGCGTAGAGGGCATAGGTCAGGCCGCCGGTCCGCTCCTTCAACATGATCGTGCGCCAGTTGGAGGTTGTCGCGGTTGGCCGGACCCAAGCTTCCAGGGTCATCGCGGAGGTCAGGTCGAGGTCGTTGGCGTCCGCGACGGTGACCATGTCGCTGGTTCCGTTGAACGACAAGGCTCCACCGGTGTTGCCGGTCGTCCAAGTCGCGCCCGCGATGGTGCCCGTGTGGTTGCGGCCGGTGCGGTCGGTCAACGAGTTCCCGACGCCCTCGTCGAAGTTGTACGCGGCGATGAGCGAAGGCGCCACGGTGTTGTTGACGGTGACCGTGACTCCCGCGGACGTTGTGGTGTTGCCCGCGGAGTCACGGGCCACGGCGGTCAAGGTGTGCGAACCGTTGGCGACCGTGGTTGTGTTCCAAGAGATGGAGTACGGGGACGTCGTGTCCTCTGTGCCGATCGTGGTCCCGTCGACCTTGAACGTCACACCACCGATCCCGCCCGCGTCGGCCGCGTTGGCGGACACCGTGATCGGACCGGACACAGTGGACCCACCAGCAGGTGCGGTGATCGACACCGTCGGCGGGGTGGTGTCCCCGGTGACGGCGGCGATGGCCTGGTTGGAGGCTTCCGAGGTGTTGCCGGACGCGTCACGGGCGATGACACGGTAGTAGTACGTGCCCGCGGCGAGGCCGGTGTCCGTGAAAGTGGTGCCAGTGACGGTGTTGATGCGGGTAGCAGCGCTCGGGGTGAAACCGTTGGTAGTAGAGCGATGGATGTCGTAGCCGGTGACGCCCACGTTGTCGGTGGCGGCGGTCCACGACAGGGCCGTGGTGCCGACGCCGCCGTTCGCGGCCAGGTTCGTCGGTGCGGTGGGGGAGATGCCGTCGCCTGCGACCGGGACGTCCTTGTCGGCGGAGACCTCGGTGGCCGACAGCGCGCGGTTGTAGATGCGCACGTCGTCCATCTCGCCGGCGAAGTACTCGCCCCAGATCAGGTTGCCGCCCAACCGCAATGGCGCCGTGGACGAGGCGATGTTGCCGGTCACGGGCGCGTTGGCGACCTCGGAACCGTTGACGTACAAGCGCATTGTGCTGCCGTTGTACGTGACCGTGAGGTGCGACCACGTGTTCAGCGGCAGTGGCGAGGTGCCGTTGACGAACTTCTCGTTGCCGCTGATGAAGTAGCTCGACGGAATACCCGGGCCGGACGCGTACAAGGCGTAGGACAGGTTGCCGGGGCTCTCCTTCAGGATCGCGGTCCGCCAGGCGGTATTGGCCGTGGGCTTGACCCAGGCGGACAACGTCATCGCGGTCGACAGCCGGAGATCGGCGGCGTCGGCGATGGTGACGAGGTTGTCAACACCGTTGAACGACAAGCCGCCGGAGGTGTGGCCAGCGCTCCAAGTCGCGCCGGACAAGGTCCCGGTGTGGCCACGGCCGGTGCGGTCGATGGCTGTGGACCCGGCACCGTCATCGAAGCTGTAGGCCGCGACGAGCGAAGGATCACCGCCCGAGACACGTGCGAAGTTGGCTCTGTACGTGCGATCCACGCTGTCGGCGAAGATGTCGTGCACGCGGGCGCCACCGTCGGACCAGTTCTGGAACTCGTACGTGTTCACCCCGACCTGCTGGGTCTGTGCGGTGGACAAGGTCAGGTGCGAGCCGACGATGGCCTGGACGGTGAACGGCGCCGGACCGGCCTTGCCGCTCAACGTCGTGGTCAGGCCGGGCGGGCTGGTCTCGATGGTCAGCGTGGACACGCGCGGGTTGAGGCGACGGCTGGCCGTGGTCGTCGCGCCCGTGCTGTCGGTGGCGGTGAGCCGGAGTTCAAGGTAGGCAGGGTATTCGTGGTCCGGACCGTCGAAACTGCCGCTGGACACGCCATTGAACGTCGTCAGCTGATGCTCATGGCAGTTGTCGATGGTGGGGCAGTGGTGCAGGATCACCTGCCAGTTCAGCGCGGACGCGGGTAATGGCCCGTCTTCGGCGTCGGTGGCCGACCCGCTGAAGTTGATCGTGTCACCGACGGCCCACGTGAACGACGTCGCGGGGTTGGCGATCGTGACTGCCGGCGGAGTCGTGCCTGCGAAAATCCGTTTGCTGGCAACGTCTGTCAGCCCGCCGGGATCAGTGACCCGGACGGAGGCGTTGTACACCTTGGCTGTCGTGTACGTCTTGTTGATCGTGGCCCCGGTGCCGTCGTTGTAGTTGCCGTCGCCATCGAGGTCCCAGGCGTACGTCAGGGCCGAGCCCTCGGGGTCACTGGAGGAAGCCGCGCTGAAGGACACGTTGAGCGGCAACGAACCCTGGGTGGGTGTGGCCGTGATCGCAGCGGTCGGCGGCTGGTTGCCGGAGTTGTAGCGGATCCGGTGCACCTCGCCCAGCGCGATGTCCACATAGAACACGTCACCGTTCGGGCCGGTCTTCAGGTCGACCGGGAAGATGTTGTTGCGGAACCCGATCCGGGTCGCCGGGTCCGGAACGCCGTTGCTGCCCGGGAACATCGTCCAGATGCACCGGCGGCTGTAGTCGGCGAAGAACAGGGCACCCTTGTACTGCGCGGGATACGAGTCACCGGTGTAGAACGACGTGCCGGAGATGGACGAACCCACATCACCGTTGCAGCCATCGCCCGCGACGACCGGATCGCCGTGGTTGTATGTGTAGTGCGGCGTCACCGTCGGCACGGCACCGCTGTAGATGCGGTTGCACAGGTTCAGCCCGAAGTTGTAGCCGCCGTTGACCTGGTTGCCTTCCATGCACGGCCAGCCGAAGTTGTCGATGCTGCCGTCGGTCGGGCTGGCGACCCGGTCGATCTCCTCCCAGGTGCCCCAGCCGACGTCACCGGCCCAGATCTCGCTGGTACCGGGGCGGAACGCGAACCGGAACGGGTTGCGCAGGCCGGTGGCGATGATCCGGCGGGCGTTGGCGTCGGTGCTGTTGATCATCGGGTTGCCTGGGGCGCCCTGACCGGTGACCGGGTCGATCCGGATGATGCTGCCGTCCAGGCCGGTCGGGTCGGTCAGCGTCTGGATATCCTGGGACCGCAGGGATCCGCCCTCGGCGGTGGGCACGGTCTGCGTCCCGCCGACGCCGACCGGCGGGTCGCCGCAGGGGTTGAGCGGGTTGCCGTCCTGGCCGTAGTCGGCGAACACGTAGCTGGCGCCGTCACCGCCGCTGGCATACAGATAACCGTCCGGGCCGAACTGCAGGTCGCCGACCGAGTGGCTCGGGTACTGCTGGCACCAGTCCTCGATCAGCACCTGCTCGGTACCGTTGAGGTCCAGTTTGGACAGACGGCCGGAGATGACACAGCCGTCGCCGGTCTCACCGGGCGGGTTGGGGCAGGAGTCGCCGGTGGCGCCGGGTGTTCCCCAGCGGGGCGCGGTACCGCCGATCGCGGCGTCGTGCGCGTACAGCACGTACACCGACGGATCGTTGGGGAACCCCGGCGCGAGGGCGAGGCTCATCATGCCCCGGTCGTGTTCGTTGAAGACTTTCGTTCGCAGGTCCGCGAACACGGTCGGGGTCGGGTCGCCGAGGCCGTCGAAAACCTTGATGAGACCGCTTTTCTCGGCCACGAACACCCGGCCGTCATCGGCGAAGTCGACCGCCATCGGCTGTTCGAGGTTGGCGAAGATGGTCTGGTCGGTGAACCCGGCCGGTAACGCCTGTGCCGTGGGGGGAATCACCACCAGCGGGACCAAGCTGAAAACTGCCGCGATGGCAACGGTTTTCCGCGATCTCCGCAGCTGTGTCCACATCTGACACGCCCCTCTCCGAGCGCGACGCGTGCCGGCCCTACGCCGTACTCGCGCCCTTCGGGGCTTTTGTTACTCGGTCAGAGCGAAAACACCGGTTTCAGATCCAACCGCGCTTGGTGGCCTGCCAGATCAGCTGAACGCGCGTGCGGACACCGGTGATTTTGATCAGGTCGTGTAACCGGCGCTGCACCGTGCGTGTGCTCAGCCCGAGCTGCGCGGCGATCGACTGGTCGGTGAGACCGGCCAGCAGCAACGACAACAGCCGCATGTCGCCGGGGGTCGGCTCGTCGCTGGTGCGGTCCTCGTCGAGCTCCCCGTTGGCGCCGATCAACAGTGGTGTGGAAGATGCCCACAGGGTCTCGAAAAGCGCGGCCAGCGCGTCCAGGAGTCCGCTTGGGTGAACGAGTACCGCCGAAGGTTCGCCGTCCGACTGGGCTTGCGCCACTGGGACCAACGCGAGGTCGTCGTCGGCGATCGCGAGCTTCAACGGCAGGTCCACCGCGATCCGGGCCTCCTCGCCCTGTTGCGCCGCATGCGTGACCATGTACGGGTCGCCGTTGAGCATCAACAGTTGCCGGTCATAGATGACCCGGTAGCGCACGCCGACCGCGAGCGCCTGGAACTCAACCTCGTTGTCCTCAGCGGAAACTGCGACAACTGGCGGCTTGACGAGCCCGCGGACCTCCTTGCGGGCGCTGCGCTGCAACTGGTCCACGCGCTGGGCGATCGCCTTGGCGCCGTGCACCAGCTCGATGAACTCGCCCGCCCCACGCAGGGCGGTGCGGCTGCGGTACTCGTCGGTCAGCTGCGCGATGCGCGCGCGGATCTCCTGCAACTCCTGCTCGCGGCTCTGCACCAGCGGCCCGAGCGCGAGATCCGGTGGGGTGGCCCGGTATCGCGGCGGTGGCCCGCTCACCGGGGAGGCCATGCCCTGGGATTCCAGTGCCAGCAACAGGGTCGTCGCCTCGGCGACCGAGGTGCCCAGCTGCTCGGCCAGTTCGGCGCCGGTGGCCGTCGGCATCCGCAGCAACATCCGGTAGGCGTGTTCCGCGACCCCGTCGAGACCGGCCACCTCGAGCATCGGCACCCCCGTGGTTGGTTCTTTTCCTGCTACTTCGTTTTCCGGCCAGAAAACGTGACGGAATCACGTCATGTCATCAGTCCGCCACCGAGAGCCATGGAGCGGAGCGTATCGGACTGCACACAATCCGAAAGATCCTCCGTGTCGGAGCCGTATCGGATTTGGGGGTGTCAGCGCAGGTCGGAGGGTCTGTTCACGTTTTCCGCCGGGCTACGGCGAATGGCGTAACCCCGGCCTTTTCACGGGTGAAACCGTGAGTCAGGAGAACTATGTCCACGCGTAGACGGAGCGGCGGGACACTCCGGGCGGCATTGACCGTCGTCCTCGCCTTCGTCCTTGCGACCGTGTATTCGAGCAATGCTTTCGGTGCCGCTGCTCCGAACAGCGGCACTCCGGTCACCGACCCGGCCACCAAGATCGACAAGGTGGTGCAGGGCAGTCTGACCCAGTCCGGCTCGGCCACCTTCTTCGTGGTGCTCAACTCCGAGGCCAACCTCACCACCGTGACCGCCACCGGGCGGGCCGGAACCCAGCGGACCAAGGACGTCTTCGCCGCGAAGACCGCGTTCGCCGACCGCACCCAGGCCGGCCTGCGCGACCTGCTCACCGCGCGGGGCGCGCAGTTCACGCCGTTCTGGATCGTCAACACCATCAAGGTGACCGGCGGCGACGCGGCACTGGCCGACGAGATCGCGGCACGTCCTGAGGTGAAGCAGATCGTGCCGGAACGGTTCCACGAGATCCCGCAGCCGAGCCCCGGCCAGACCGAGGCCCAGATCGACGCGGTCGAGTGGAACATCAGCCAGATCAACGCTCCCAAGGTGTGGTCGGACTTCAGTGACCGCGGTGAGGGCGTTGTCGTCGCGAACATCGACACCGGCGTCAGCTACCAGCATCCCGCCCTGGTCGGGAAGTACCGTGGCAACAAGGGCGACGGCACCTTCGACCACAACTACAACTGGTTCGACCCGTCGAAGGCCTGTGGCAACCCGTCGCTGGCCCCGTGTGACAACAACAACCACGGCTCCCACACCATGGGAACGATGGTCGGCGACGACGGCACCGCCAACCAGATCGGTGTCGCGCCGGGCGCGAAGTGGATCGCGGCCAAGGGCTGCGAGTCCAGCTCCTGCTCGGACACCTCGCTGCTGGCCTCGGGCCAGTGGGTGGTCGCGCCGACCGACCTCAACAACCAGAACCCGCGCCCGGACCTGGCGCCGGACGTGGTGAACAACTCCTGGGGCGGTGGCGGCAACGACACCTGGTACCAGGAGACCGTGCAGACCTGGATCGCGGCGGGCATCTTCCCGGCGTTCTCCAACGGCAACAGCGGTGCCCTGGGCTGCAACAGCTCCGGCTCCCCGGGCGACTACGCGATCTCGTACTCGGCGGGCGCGTACGACATCAACGGCACGATCGCCAGCTTCTCGTCGCGTGGACCTGGCATCGGCGGGATCGTCAAGCCGAACATCGCCGCGCCCGGCGTGAACGTCCGGTCGTCGCTCGGGTCGGGTGGCTACGGGACGATGAGCGGCACGTCGATGGCCTCCCCGCATGTCGCCGGGACGGTCGCGTTGCTGTGGTCGGCCGCGCCCTCGTTGGCCGGGGACATCAACGCCACCAAGGCCTTGCTGAACCAGACCGCGGTGGACACGCCGAACTCGCAGTGTGGCGGCGCGCCGGAGAACAACAACGTCTTCGGTGAGGGCAAGCTCGACGCCTTCGCGCTCGTCACCGCGGCGCCGAAGGGCCCGACAGGTGCCGTGTCCGGCACGGTCACCAGCGCGGGCAAGCCCGCCGCCGACGTCAAGCTCACGTTCGCCGGCCCGTCGTCGGTGGTCAAGACCACTGGTGCGGACGGCAAGTACCTCGCCGACAAGCTCCCGGTCGGCGAGTACACCGTGACGGCGACGAAGTTCGGCCTGGCCACCAAGCAGGCCAAGGTCACGGTGATCGAGGGCAAGCCGCAGATCGCCGACTTCGACCTGCCGCCCGCGCCGAGCTTCACCGTCAAGGGCGTCGTCAAGGCGGCCGACGGGACGACGCTGCCCGGTGCGGACGTCTCGGTGACCGGTGTGCCGATCGCCGCGGTGAAGACCGACGCCACCGGCACGTACACGCTGGCGAACGTGCCCGCGGGCAGCTACGAGATCACCGCGGACTACGGCCGCTGGCTGCAGCCGTCGCGCAAGACGGTTGTCGTCAACGGGAACGTGACCGCGGACTTCGTGTTGCAGCCCAAGGTCGACGCCTACGGCTACACGCCACGGCATGTCGCACCGTCCTGGGTGGACACTCCGACCGCGTTGGCACTGACCGGTGACAACGCTTCCACGAACGTCACCC
Source organism: Actinocrispum sp. NPDC049592 (assembly GCF_040675465.1). NCBI lineage: Bacteria > Bacillati > Actinomycetota > Actinomycetes > Pseudonocardiales > Pseudonocardiaceae > Actinocrispum > Actinocrispum sp. NPDC049592. The sequence goes on from NZ_JBFAPA010000007.1 coordinate 51,115, forward strand.
TGCCGTTCCCGGTGACGTTCTACGGCAAGACCTACAAGAGCGCGGCCGTGCACACCGACGGCTACCTCGCGTTCGCCGGAACCGGTCTGCCCGGCGGGACCATCCCGTCGCCGACCGCCCCGAACGGCGCGATCTACGCGTTCTGGGACGACCTCGTGGTGGACGCGTCCGCGAGCGTGCGCACCGCGACCGACGGCGCCGCGCCGAACCGCCGGTTCGTCGTGGAATGGCGCAACGTCACGGTGAAGTCGGCGCCGGGCAGCCGGTTGTCGATCGAGCTGATCGTCACCGAGGGCGGCCGCGTGCAGATCCAGTACAACGGGATCGACCAGGCCAACCCGGCCGAGGCCGGTGCGGGCGCGACCGTCGGCCTGGAGAACGAGGCCGGCACCGTCGCACTGGCGTACTCGGTGAAGAAGCCGCACCTGACCGACTCCGTGGCGATCTCGGCGCGCGTGCCGAACACGGGCCTGGTCCGCGGCACGATCACCGACGCCAACGACAAGCAGCCCATCGCGGGCAGCACGGTGAGCCTGCAGCGTGCGGGCAGCACCGTCACCGCGGCGACCGACACGTCCGGCTTCTACCAGGCCGAGGTCGCGCTGGGCAGCTTCACCGTGGTGGCCGCGCGGGCGAGCTACGAGACCGCACGGGCGAACCTCACGATCGGCTCGGAAGGCGTTGTCCTGACCCAGGACTTCGCTTTGAAGACGCCGAACTTCGAGGCCAACCCGGCGTCGCTGGAGGTCATCGTGCCGGCCGGGGAGACCCGCAAGCGCACCCTGACCGTCCGCAACTCCGGCAGTGCCACCGGAACCTGGGAGTTCAAGGAGGTGTCCGGCGGTGCGCTCGGTGAGCCCGCCGCGGAGGCCGCCCGCAAGACCGTGCTGCCCAAGGGTTTCAACCCGAACGCCAGCACCTCGCAGGGCCTTCCGGTGAGCACCAAGGCAACCGTCAAGGCGAACAACGAGCCGATGGCCCCGGGCAACGTCCTGAAGCAGTTCCCGCTCAACGAACTGACCACGGGCTGGGGCGCCGGGTACAACGCCGGCAACCTCTACGCCACCGACGCGACCGCGCTGGCCATCGCCCAGTACGGCGTCGACGGCACCTTCGGGCGGCAGTTCCCGACGGCCTTCGGTGGCTGGCCGGGCGACCTGACCTTCGTGCCGTCCCGCGGCCTGCTCTGCGCGGTGACCGTGGGCGGCGACAACGGGATCCGATGCCTCAACCCCGGCACCGGGCAGGTCGTCAGCACGATCACGGGTGCCCCGTGGTCGACGATCTCGCAGCGTGGCCTGGCCTACCGGGCCGACGATGACACGTTCTACATCGGCGGCTGGAACCAGGGCATCATCTACAAGGTCAAGGGTCTGTCCTATCCGGACCCGGGCACGCTGGTGAGCCAGTGCTCGCCGGGCGGCAACCTGGCCGGCATCGCCGGTCTGGCGTACTCGCCGCGGGGCGCGCTGTGGATCGCGCCGAACGCCACGACCGAGGTGCTGACCGCGGTCAACCCGGACACCTGTGCCCAGATCGCCACCGTGGCCGACCCGAACCCGGCGGCGTTCACCGGGGCGGGCCTTGAGCTCGACGACACCGGCAACCTGTGGGTCATCTCGCAGACCACCGGTGGCAAGAGCACCGCGTACCTGGTCGAGTCGCCGATCCCGTCGTTCTCCGACGTGCCGTGGCTGTCCGAGAGCGTGACCTCGGGCCGCCTGGGCGCCGGTGGCGGGCAACAGGTCGACATCTCCATCGACGCGACCAACCTGCAACCGGGTGTGTACGGGGCGACGATCTTCCTCGTCACCAACGCGGCCAAGCGGTCGACGATCTCCATCCCGGTCAAGGTGATCGTGCCGAAGACCAGGATCGGGCTCGACGCCGGCGGCAGCGGCGGGGTCGACTCGCTCGGCGACACCTGGAAACCCGACCAGGCCTACTCCACCGGAGGCCAGGGCTGGCTCGGGCAGTCGTCCAGGGTGGTGTCCACCACGGAGGCCATCTCCGGCACCAACGAGCAGTCGCTGTACCAGACCCAACGGGAAGGCGCCTACGAGTACCGGTTCGACGGGCTCACCAAGGGCGTCTACCAGGTCGAGCTCAACTTCGCCGAGCTCGGCTGGACGGACCCGAACTCACGCCTGTTCGACATCATCATCGAGGGCAGGCTGGTGACACCCGCCCTGGATGTCGCCGGTGAGGTCGGCGGCTTCGCGGCGCTGTCGCAGTCGACGTTCGTCCAGGTCGACGACGGGACTCTGAACGTCCGGTTCGTCTCGCGGTCGGGTGCCCCGATCGTGAACGGGATCAGGGTCACCGAACGTCCCGACCGCACTGCTCCTTAGTGGGGTCGCCGTAGAAGCTACTCGTGGGTAGCATGCCGTGCATGACGTGGATGGTGTACGGCGCTAACGGATACACCGGGGAGCTCGTCGCGCGCCTGGCTGTGGCGCGCGGCGAGCGTCCCGTTCTCGCGGGACGCTCACCCAAGGTCGCCTCGCTGGCGAACTCGTTGGGTTTGCCGCACCGGATCTTCGACCTCGGCTCGGCTGTGGCCGGGTTGGAGGGGATGACCGCCGTCGCTCACTGTGCCGGGCCTTTTTCCGCCACCTCGCGGCCGATGGTCGATGCTTGTTTGGCCACTGGGACGCACTACTTGGACGTCACAGGCGAGATCGATGTGTATGAGGCGATCTTCGCTCGGTCTGCTGAGGCCTCGGCCGCGGGTGTGGTTTTGCTGCCTGGGTCGGGGTTCGATGTTGTGCCCAGTGACTGTCTGGCTGGGATGCTTGCCGCTGCCTTGCCTTCGGCTACTCACCTTCGGCTTGCTTTCTCTGCTGGGGGCGGGTTGAGTGGTGGGACTTTGCGGACGACCGTTGAGGGGATGGGCACTGGCGGTCAGGCTCGTGTGGACGGTCAGATCGTGTCCGTTCCCATGGCGCACAGTACTCTCACGGCGCATTTCCCTTCTGGGCCGCGTTCGGTCATCTCGTTGCCTTGGGGTGACGTGTCTACTGCGTACCACTCGACCGGGATTCCCAACATCACTACGCACATGGCTGTTGGTCTGCCGGGCGGACTGGTCAGCAGCGGTCAGCGCATTTTTGGTCCGGTTATGAAGACTTCGCTGGGGCAGCGGGTCGGGAAGGCGTTGGTGGGGTTGGTTAGCGGGCCGGGGGAGCGGCGGCGGGCTAGTACCCGTTCGGAGTTTTGGGGCGAGGCCAAGGATTCTTCTGGTCGTACCGCGACTGGCACTCTGGTCACGCCCAATGCTTACGCCATCACTGCTGACGCTGTTGTCCGGATCGCTACCGAGATTCAGGGGGTCAAGCCTGGCGCTCAGACTCCTGCTACCGCTTTTGGCCCGGACTTTGTGCGGACCCTTGACGGCGTCACTGTAGGGGCCGTTACCGTCACGTCTTAGCTTCTGGGTGGGTTTGTCCTCGCCGGACGGGCAGCACCACCCAGAGGGATGAGGACACGAAGGTGGGATCTGTTGCGCTTCGCGTTGGTGGGCCACCCACATCGGTGATGGCCTTGTGCGGCACTGAAATCACAGGTTGCGCCGGTGGCTCGGGCGGCCATCCGCACGGTTTCCACGAACGCATCGGCCGTGCGTTCGGCCTGGCACCGGTCATCGGCACGGTCGGCGGGACGCTGCTCGCCCATCTTGATGACGGGCTGCAGGAGGTGCTGTGTCCCTCCAAGCCTACGAAGAACGGGCTGCGCAGGCCGGTCGCCATCACTATCTCCTATGACGATCTGCTGCGGGATCTCGATGACCGTATCCTCGTCGGGCCTGACAGATACATGACCGCCCGGGAGGCTCGCGGATCGCCTGCGACTGCCACGTGTTCCCTGCTGTGCTGGGCAGCAAGTCCGAACCTCCGGACATCGGGGTCGGCTCCTATGTCGTACTTGCCCACATCCGCCGGGGCACCCCGCAGTTCATCCAGCCTGCCTACATCGATCCGCACCGCCGCCCCAGAACCAACTCGGCCCGAAGATCCCTCCCCGCCGCATAACCCCAGGGATACCGCATCCCTGGGGCCGCAAGGGTGTGTGTTGAGCACCAGGCGGAGCCCAATTTTGGACTTGCCCGCTACTCCTGCCGAGGCCGCCGACGGGACCGATGTCAAACCGAACCGCGCCCCAGCCCATGGAGCCCCCGGGGATCAGAGGCCGATGGCGCCGTCGATGCGTTCGCGGAGGAGGTCTGCGTGGCCGTTGTGGCGGGCGTACTCCTCGACCATGTGGATCAGGACCCAGCGCAGGGAGACCTCGCCGCGCCAGGTGTCGAAGCCGGTGATGTCGAGGGTGGGGGCGCGGGAGACGAACTCCTCGGCGAAGTCGACCTCCTCGCGCCAGGCGGCCCACGCTTCGGCCAGGAGGGTGGGGTCTGGGGTGGCGTCGTCGAAGTCGCCGTCCGGGTTGGCGGGGGATGTGAAGCGGGGCTTGGCGTCCTGGTTTCCGGCTAGGACTTGGCGGAACCAACGGCGTTCGACGTCGGCGAGGTGGCGGACGAGTCCCAACAAGGACAAGGTGGAGGGTTCCGCGGATCGGCGGGCCAGTGCGGTGGCGTCGAGGCCCGCGCATTTCAACCGCAGTGTGGTGCGTTGGGAGTCCACGAAGTCGATCAGCAGGGTCCACTCGCCCGCTGTCGCGGGTACTGCGAACCGGGTGTCCGATCCTGGTGCCTTGAACAGGTCCGCCCGTCTCAATCGTCACCGTCCACAATGTCACGGAGTTGCGCCCGGGTGGTCACGCCGAGCTCAGGGAAAGCCTTGTACAGGTGGAAAGCCACGGTGCGGTGGGAAAGGAACAGGCGCTCGCCGATCTCGCGGTTGGTCAGCCCCTCGGCGGCCAGCCGGACGATCTGGCGGCGTTGTGGGGAAAGACCGGCGAGCGGGTGCTCCTTCGTGGGGGTGACGGCGATTCCGGCGGCGCGCAGTTCGGCGCGGGCGCGTTCGGCCCACGGTTCGGCGCCCAGACGCTCGAAGATCTCGCGGGCGGCGGTGAGGTTCGTGCGGGAGTCGGCGATCCGGCGTTGACGGCGCAGCCACTCGCCATAGTCGAGGCGGAGCTGAGCGCGTTCGAACGGCCACCGCGCGCCGAGCGGATCCTCAAGAGCGGCAAGGAAATACTGTTCGGCGTCGACCGGGTCGGCGAGCAACGCCTTGGCCCGTCGGAGGATCTGGGCCAGCCGAGGTGAGCCGGGGGTGGGGATGTTCTTCACGATCATCCGCGCGTCCTCGAGATGGGCAGGCCGGGCGGCGGCCGCGAGGTCCGCGATCCCGTAGTATGACAGGTGGTAGTGCACGGGCGCGCCCACGGCGTCGAACATGTCCCGGAAATGTTGGTACGCCTCATGATCACTCGCCGCCATCCCAGCCGCCCATCGAGCGCGGACGACGATGGCGGTGACTCCCGCAGGTTCGGCGGCGGCGAGCAGGTCCGTGATCGACGGCGTACCACCGGAAAGCGCGTCGATGCAGGTGTGTACCGCGAACGACAGGGTGTTGGCGAGGGTGGGGTCCGTGCGGAACTCGGCGGCCAGTTTCTCGGTCGTCAGCCTCGCATCCTGCCAGTGCCCGGCCTCGAACAGTGCCATCCCAAGGTGAGCTGCCGCTGTTCCACCTTGGACAGTCGACGCGTCCTCCCGTGCGGGGTTGGCGAGCCGGTCGAGGACGGCGATCGCGGTGGTGGTGTCGTCGACCACCAACGCGGTGCTGCCCAACGTGGTCAGCTCACCAGGGTCGCCCTGCGCGACGGCGGTGGGGAGCTGGTTGCGCACGGTGGCGCCGTTGCTGAGCGGGTCGAGGGCGCCGAGCAGCCACAGCCGCACGAACTCCGGCGGCGCGTCGAGCCCGGTGAACACCTCGTCGAGCTGGTTCCGGTACTCGGCCTTGCCCGTGTAGTAGGCGTTGATCCCGGCGAGAACCGCTGCGGTGTAAGCGATCCGGCCGTGCTCGGCGGACCTCCGCGCGGGTGGGAGCAGGAGGGTGAACGCCTCGTCGGGACGCATCCGGAAGGTCGCCGCTGTCCCGGCCATCTGGCTGAGCCACACCGCGGTCGCCGGCTCGTTGGTGAGCTGCTTGGCCTCGTTGGTCAGCTCCTCGGCGCGGGGCATGTCCCCGGCGATGATCGCGATCACCGCCGCTTTGGCCAGCCGCCGCCCGTGCTCATCGGGATCGGGGCTCAGCTGCCCCGCTCGTTCCAGCGCGTGCATCGCGGACGTCATGGCGCCACGAGTGAACGCGCGGTCCGCGGCCGCTTCCAATAACGCCGCGACCGTCTCGTCTGGCGTGACCGTGGCCGCCGACAGGTGCCACGCCTTGCGGTCGTCGTCAAGCACCGCGGCCAACGCGAGGTGGGCCTGGCGGCGCGCACCGAACGGAGCCGCGCCATAGATCGCGGACCGCACGAGCGTGTGCCGGAACTGGATGGTGCCGTGGTCCAGCCGAACCAGCCCGGCGCGCTCGGCGGCCCACCACACGTCCACATCGGCGCCGGTCGCCGCCTGCACGACCGCGAGGTCCGTCGTGTCCGCGGCTGCCGCGATCAGCAGCGCCCGCTGGGTCGCCTCGGGCAGGTCCGTGACGTGGGCCGCGAACGTTTGCTCCAGGCGTTCCGTCAACGGCCCGTCGTCGCCGGACGGGCCCAGTTCGACGAGCGCCAGCGGGTTCCCGGCGGCGGTGGCCAGGATCTGGCGGCGGGCGTCACCGGCCGGCGGCTGGGGCTGGGCGTCCAGGAGTTGCTCGGCGGAGGCGGGGTCGAGAGCGGACAGGATCAGGGTCGGCAGCGGCTGGGGTTCGCGGGACGCGGCGAGCAGGCCGATCGGTTCCCCGTCCAGCCGCCGGGCCAGGAACGCCACTACGTCCGCGCTGCCCGGGTCGAGCAGGTGCATGTCGTCGACGACCAGCAGCAGCGGACCCGCGTCGGCGACATGCGACAGCAGGGTCAGCACGGCGAGGCTGATCAGCATCTTGTCCAGGGGTGCGGGCTCGGTCTGCGTGCCGAACGCGGTGACCAGCGCGGTCCGTTGCCGCTCGGGCAGCGCGTCCACCTGGTCGAGCACGGGCCGCAGCAGCTGGTGCAACCCGGCGAACGGCAGCTCCCGCTCGGCCTCGCTGCCGCGCGCGGTGAGCACCCGGATGCCCTGCTCACGGGCCTGGCGGACGGCTTCGTCGAGCAGGACGGTCTTGCCGATCCCAGGCTCACCCCGCACGACCAGCGCCCGCGACCCGGTCAGCACCTCGCCGATCCGTGCCAGGTCCCGCTCGCGCCCGATGATGTCGTCCATGCCATGGGCAGCCTATCGCGGGTGCGCGCCCGCGACAGGCGTCCACAGTGGATCAGCGGGCCGCCGCGCGGATCAGCGCCTCGACGTCGTCGGGGTGCGAGATCATCGCCACGTGCGAGGCCTTGACCTCGACGGTGTGCGCGTTGGCGCGCTTGGCCATGAACCGCTCGGCCTCGGCCGGGATGGCCTTGTCGTCGCTGGCGACCATGTACCAGGACGGCACGGTCTTCCAGGCGGGTTCACCGGACTTGCCGTCGCCCGCGGCGAGCGTGATCGGCCGCTGGGTGGCGGCCATCAGCCGGCTGGTCTTGTCCGGCAGGTCGGCGGCGAACACCTGGTGGAACTTGGCCGGGTTGATGTACGCGTCGGTGCCGCCACCGGGGATCTGCCGGGGCAGGATGTTCGCCGGCAGCAGGCTGCCCGGGAACTTGCCGGTCAGCTCGAAGATCGACTCGCCCTGCTCCGGGGCGAACCCGGCGATGTACACCAGCGACTTGACGTTCGGGTGACCGACCGCCGCGTTGCTGATCACCGCGCCGCCATAGGAGTGACCGACCAGCACCACCGGACCCGGGATCGACGCAACCACACTGCCGATGTACTCGGCGTCGGTGTGCAGGTCCCGCAGCGGGTTCGCCGGCGCGATCACCTCGTAGCCGTGCCGCTCCAGCCGCTCGATCACCCCGTTCCAGCCCGCCGCGTCCGCGAACGCACCGTGCACCAGCACGATCGTCGGTTTCGGGCCGTGGCCGCCGGTCCCGTCCGGGGCCGCCGCGGCGGGGCTGACCATCGCGGCCAGCACGGCCAGCGCCGCGAGCACGGCCAAGGGCCTCAGTCTCATGTCACACTCCACTGCTCGGGTTGTCGCTACCCGGGCAGTGTTGTGGCTCGTGACCAGCGGGCCCATCCGTCACGTGACCGGTCGCGGTACGTGTTGCGCGCAAGTACGATCTCCGCCGATGGCCGTTCTGCTCGTGTTCAGCGCGTTGCTGGGGCTGGCGGTCGGCTCGTTCCTGAACGTCGTGGCCCACCGCGTCCCGGCGGGCATCTCCCTGTCGTCGCCACCCTCCCGCTGCCCGGCCTGTTCGACGCCCATCCGCGCCCGCCACAACATCCCGGTGTTCGGCTGGTTCGTTCTGCGCGGCCGATGCGCCTCCTGCGGCGAGCCGATCAGCGTGCGGTACCCGGTCGTCGAGGCGCTGACCGGGGTGCTCTTCGTGCTGGTCGCATGGCGCCTTTCGACGGACATCTGGGCGCTGCCCGCGTACCTGTACTTCACCGCCGCCGGGATCGCGCTGGCTTTGATCGACCTGGACCACCGGCGGTTGCCCAACTCGATCGTGCTGCCCTCGTACCCCGTCTCGGCGGCGTTGTTGACGCTCGCCGCCGCTGGGTCGGGGGACTGGTCCGCGCTGTTGCGGGCCGGGATCGGGGCGGTGGCTTTGTTCGCGTTCTACCTGCTGCTCGTGCTGGCCTACCCGGCCGGGATGGGGTGGGGAGATGTGAAGCTGGCCGGGGTGATCGGCATGGTGCTCGGGTACCTGTCGTGGTCCGCGCTGCTGATCGGCGCTTTCGGCGGGTTCGCCCTGGGCGCTGTCGCCGGGGTCGCCGTCATCGCGATCCGCGAGGGCTCCCGCAAGACCGCCCTCCCCTTCGGCCCCTTCATGATCGCCGGAGTGTTCGTGGCTTTGTTCTTCGCGGACCCACTGGCGGACTTCTACGTGAACACCTTCCTATGACGGCGTCGACCAGCTGAGCACCACGACCTGGCGGTGGCCGGGGGAGGGGGTGACGGGGTCGGCGTCCACGTAGGCGACTTTGGACCGCAGAGCGGGAGTGCCGGTGGGGGCGCAGGTGCCTGAACCCTGGCAGAGGAAGACGTTGAGGTAGACGCTGAAGACGAAGCCGGGGGAGTCGTCGGGGACCTCGATGACGGGCCCGGCGAAGGAGAAGCTGCCGGTGAGCTTGACCCACAGGGACCGGGCGATGACACCGAAGCGGAACACCTGCTCGGCCACGTTGTTCAGGGTGAGGTCCACCGCTGCCCGGGGGGCGTAGGTGGTGCCTTGGACGTAGAACTGGTTGCCGTTGTTGTTGACGGTGGTGACGAGGGCGCACCTCGATGCGTTGCCGTTGCCGGTGTAGGGGGTCGCGGTGACGCAGCCGGTGTTGGCGCGGAACGCCGGGGCGATGTAGGACAGGTCGAGCTGGATGCCGTCGAGGTCGGTGGTGCCCTTCTTCAGCACGGACTTGAAGGCCAGGTCGAGACCGGTCAACCCGGAGTCGTGCGTGAACGTCCGCAGCGAGGACGTGACGTCAAGGCTGTCGACCTGTCCAGCGGCGGTGCCAGTGGGAACGGTGACGGTGAACGGGGTCCCGTTCTTGGGAGTGACCACAGTGGACAGCGACTCGCTGGGGCTGCCGCCCGAACCCGGCGTGAACCGGTGACCGATGCGGAGCTTGGCGGACAAGAGGTTGCTGCCCGCTGGGATCGACACCGGGTAGCCGGTCAGGTTGATCTGGCCGTTGGCGGAGCTGTTGCCGGCGTTGGCAAAGCTGCTGAAAGACCCGGCCGCATAGGTGGTCTCGATGTTCGCGACCGCAGCGGCAGTGGCCGGGGTGAAGTTGGTCGCACTCACCGTGGGGGCGGTCAGTCCATTGGTGACGGTCGTCGAGTCTGAGCCGGTCTTCAGGCCGTACACCGCGAGCGGGGGTTTGTTCGCGCTGTAGGTCCCGCAGATCTCCGCTTGGCCCGACTTCACGGCGAACTGGCTGTCACCGCCGAAGATGAACTGCACGCCGGTCGCGGTGGGATCTTTGATCGGGTTCTGGCAGGAGCCGGGGATCGTGGGGTTGGCAGGCGGACTCGCCAGCACGGCGCCCGTGCTGTTCACCGGCGTCCCGGCGACCAGCTTGCCACTGTCCACAGTCCACACATTGGTGCCGGACGGCAGCGCCGGATTGGAGTTGGCGCCGGAGTTGTGGAAATCGAAGTAGTACGCGCCCGGCTTGAACCACCACACCTTGTCCTTGCAGCTCCCGCCGCCGGACATCAAGTCGGTCAACCCGACGGCGTCGTCGTAGTAACCCGGCTCGAACGTGATCACCGTGCCGGTGCAACTGGGCACCGGACGATAAGCCGGCGGCGACGAGATCGAAGGCGAGTAGCTGGGGTCGTCACCGAGGGGGTTCGCGACGGCGCCGTAGTTGCACGAGGGCGCGGGGTTGCTGACGATCGTGCCGCTGCACGCGCCACGGGCGTAGACGCGGGTGTTCGTGGTCAAGGCGCCGCTGGTGACGTTGATGTTCGAGTTGGAGAACACGATGCCGTGCACGTTGAACGACGAGCCGGAGTTCGGTTGGTCGATGTGCAGACCGTCCTCACCGGACACCTTGCCCAGGGTGAGGATCGCGTTGCCGGGCCGGTTGCACTGGGACAGCGATGGACACTGGATCAGCACGCGGGCCGGATCGGGCGAGCACGTCACCGAGGCCGAACCGGAGCTGGAGAAGTTGTTCAGCGTCAACGTGTTCGAACCGCCGAAACAGTTCTGGCCGGTGCCGTTGTGGTAGTCGCTGTTGCGGATGGAGTTCACCGCGGTCTGCATGGCCCCGTCGGCGTCGTAGATCGCGGCGGCCTGGTCCCGAAGCTCGACCGTGGTCCGGACACTCGTGTCGGCCAACGACAACACCGCGGTCACCCCGAGGGCGATGACGGTCACCAGGACCAGCACCATCACCAGGGAGGCCCCGGACTCGTCGCGCAGCGCGCGTTTCATGTCTGCCTCCGTTGGCCGTTCACACTCACCGGGTACGGGTCGACCCCGGTTTTCCTGAGGGTGAACGCGATCGTCACGTGCTGGGGGACGGCGACCGCGTCACAGGTGCTGGAGCAGGTCACGGAAAGCGTGGTGCCGTCGACGTTGTGTGCGACGACCACATCGGACGTCGCCGCGGCCGTGCACTTGATTCGGTGCAGCTCGGCCCCGCTCAGGTAGTAGCCGACGATGTCCGTACTCACAGTCGCGGGCGACGCGGAGTTGTCCCAGTTGTCAGAAAGGAAGCGCACCGTCGAATTAGGCGTAGCCGCTGTGCCGCAGGTGTTCCCGTTGGCGTTGTAAGCGGCGTTGAGCTGGATCGACGACTTGTACGGCAGGTTCCCGGACGCGTCCGGCGTCCCGGTGTAGTCCCGGACACCAATGGAGGACACGTCTTTCGCGAAGTACGCGGCGGTCAGCTGGGCGTCGTGGGAGAGTTCGAGCCGGTTGGACGTCTCACCGGTGTTGCGCAACGAACCCATCAGCGCGTTGGCCAGCGGCACGGTGATGACGCCGATGATCACGATGGCGATCAGCAGCTCGACGAGGGTGAACCCGGCCTCGCGCTCGGGTGCCGGCCTCAACACAGCGAGTCCGAAAGACGGCATGGCTTGCGCAGGACGACCACGACGCTCTCGGCGGCGCGCCCGTCGTCCGAGGCCACGCGGACGGTCAGCTGCTGCACCCCGGTGTCCGTGCCGCAGCTGGTCTGCCAGCCGGAGTTCCAGTACCGCAACGAACCCGCGACCACGGACTTCGAAAAGCCCGCGGGCACGGTGAACCCGGCGGGGGAGCTGTAGGAAGCCGCGGAGGCGCAAGCGACATAGCCACCCGAGGCGACCGCACGCTCGATCGCCTCGGAGTAGTCGCGGGCGTAGGCCCCGGCGGTGGACTGCTTGCGGTGCACGTCGGAGACCAGCACCGACGTGGTCAGCCCGCCGATGATGGCGACCAGCGCGATGCCCATGATCACCACCGCGATCACCAGCTCCAGCAGGGTCTCCCCGCTCTCGTCCGATCTCATTGCACGCCGACCTGGTTGAAGATCCCGTACATCGCCGACACCAACGCGATCGCCACGAACCCGACGACCAGGCCCATCACGATGATCACGGTCGGTTCGAACAGGCTGATCAGCTTCTTGAGCTTGTAGTCCAGCTCGCCCTCGTAGTACCGCGCGGTGACCTCCAGCTGCGCGTCCAGCGTGCCGGTGTCCTCGCCGACCCGCATCATCCGCGCGGCGGTCGGCGGGAACAGCCCGGTCGCGGCCAGCGGCCCGGCCAGCCCCTCTCCCTCCATCACGGCCTCGGAAACCCGCCCGAGCGCCCGCATGAACACCCTGTTGCGCAACGATCCCGTGGCTACCCGCAGCGCTTCCGGCAGCGTCACACCCGCGCTCACCATCGACGACAGGATCCGGCAGAACCGTTCCACCAAAGCGAACCGGACCGTGTGACCGACCACCGGCACCCGCAAGAACACCCGATCCCGCGCGAACCGCCCGCCCTCACTCCGCAAAGCCAGGAACACAGCCAGAACCAGCACCGCGAGACCGGACAGCAACAACCACCAGTACTCGGTCAGGAAGTCCGTGACCGCCAGCAACATCCGGGTCGCCAACGGCAGTTCCGCGCCCAGACCCGAGAAGAACACCTTGAACCGCGGCAGGACGAACCCGGCCAGCACGACTACGGTCACCACGGACATCGCGGCGATCATCGCCGGGTAGATCGCGGCGGACCGGACCTTCCGGCGCGCCTCCAGGTCGCGTTCCAGGTACTTGGCCAGCTGCTCCAGCACCGAGTCCAGCCGCCCGGTCAGCTCGGCCGACCGCAGGATCCCCCGGTAGAACTCGGGAAAGATCTTCGGGTGCCGGTCGAAGCAGTCGGACAGCTTCTCGCCGGCCCGCAGGCCCTCCTCGACCTGCGCCATCATCTTGCGCACGGACGAGTTGCGCGCCTCGGCGCCCAGCGTGTGCACCGCGTCCACCAGCGGCAGCCCGGCCCGGATGAACGCGCCGAGCTGGCGGGACAGGTGCATGATCTCCTCGCGCTTGACCTTCGGCGCGGAGAGCTCCTTGTTCAGCAGTTCTTTCAGACCGCTCATGTCAGGCCCCTACGACATAGATGGAACGCAGCACCTCGGACACGGTGGTCACACCGGCCTCCACCAGCCGGGCGCCTTCCTCGCGCAACGTGCTCATGCCCTCGTACCGGGCCAGCTTGCGGATCTCGTCGTGCGAGCCGCGGGCCAGGACCAGCTCCCGGATCCCTTCGCTGACCGGCATCATCTCGTACACCCCGATCCGCTCGAGGTATCCGGTGCGCGCGCAGAACGTGCAGCCGACGCCCCGGACGAACCCGTCTGCCGGCGGCCGTCCGCCGATCTCGTTGAGGAAGGCCAGTTCCTCGGCGGTGGGCCGGTAGTACTCGCGGCAGTGCGTGCAGACCCGGCGCACGAGCCGCTGGGAAAGCACTGTGGTCACTGAGGAAGCGACCAGGAAGCCCTCGATGCCCATGTCCAGCAACCGGTGCAGCGCCGAGGCCGCGTCCGTCGCGTGCAGCGACGACAGGACGAAGTGTCCGGTCAAAGCGGACTGAACGGCGATCCGCGCGGTCTCCGCGTCCCGGACCTCGCCCACCAGGATGATGTCCGGGTCCTGGCGCAGGATCGACCGGAGGCCGGTGGCGAACGTGATCCCGGACTGCTCGTTGATCTGGATCTGGTTGACCGACGGGAAGGTGTACTCGACCGGGTCCTCGATGGTCATGATGTTGCGGTCCGGGCTGTTCAGCTCACCGAGCGACCCGTACAGCGTGGTCGTCTTGCCACTTCCCGTCGGTCCCGCGCAGATCACCATGCCATAGGGAGAACGCAACTGGTCCGAGTACTTCGCGGCCATCGCGGCGGGCATGCCCAGCTGCTCCAGCCGGAACAGCGGGCGGCTCTTGTCCAGCAGCCGCAACACGACCTTCTCGCCACCCACGACAGCCGTTGTGGAGACCCGGATGTCGACCGCGCGGTCCTCGACCGACGTGCTGATCTGGCCGTCCTGCGGGCGGCGGCGTTCGACGATGTTCAGGTTCGCCATGATCTTGATCCGGCTGACCAGGGCCGGGCCCATGCCCGACGGCAGCTCGGCCACGTCGTGCAGGGCGCCGTCGATCCGGTACCGCACACGGACATGCTCGTCGCCGGGTTCGATGTGGACGTCGGATGCCCGGTCCCGCAAGGCCTGCGTGATGATCAGGTCGACGACCTTCACCACCGGAGCGTCGTCGGTCACGGCCGCCGGTTCGGCGGTGGTCTTGCGGGACGCGGTCTTCGCCTGGAACGCCTCGACCTGCGAGCCGACCTGGGCCAGCGCACGGTAGCTGAGCCCGATGACACGCTTGATGTCCACCGGGTCGGCCACTTTGAGGACCAGCTTGCGGCCGATCGCCTGCCGCAGCCGGGCTTGCGTCGCCGCGGACGCCTCGGCCATCACCACGACGGCCTTGTCTCCGTGCAGGGCAACCGGAATGGCCACCAGCTCGCGGGCCAGCTCCTCGGTGATCAGCCGGGTGGCGGCCGGATCGGGGGTGACCGCGCGCAGGTCGATCGGTTCGGCCGGCTCGAACGCGGGCCACTCGGGTGCCGCCGGTGCCGTGACCGGCCGCGGCTGTTCTTCGCGCTGCCGTCGCCTCATGACGCCATCACGTCCTTCGGGTAGAGGCTGCGCGCGACCGCCTCGGCGTGCGAGACCTGGCCGGTGCGGACGAGGTCGGTCAGCGACTGCTCGAACGTGACCATGCCCTCCCGCCGCCCGGTGACCAGCGAGTTGCGCAGCTGGTGGGTCTTGCCTTCCTTGATCAGGTTGCGCACCGCCGAGGTGGCGACCAGGACTTCATAGGCGGCCACCAGACCGCCGGACAGGCGCGGGATGAGCCGCTGGTAGACGATCCCGGTGAGGGCGGCGGCGAGCTGCACGCGCACCTGCGCCTGTTGCTCGGCCGGGAAGACGTCGATGATGCGGGCCAGCGACTGGGCGGTGTCGTTGGTGTGCAGGGTGGCGAACACCAGGTGCCCGGTCTCGGCGATGGTCAGCGCGAACCGGATCGACTCCAGGTCGCGCATCTCGCCCACCAGCAGGACATCCGGGTCCTCGCGCAGCGCACTGCGCAGGGCGTCCGGGAAAGAAGCCGTGTCCGAACCGACCTCGCGCTGGTTGACCGCGGAACGCTTGTGCTGGTGGACGTACTCGATCGGGTCCTCGATGGTGATGATGTGGCAGGCGCGCTCGGTGTTGATCCGGTCGATCACCGAGGCCAGCGTGGTGGACTTGCCCGACCCGGTCGGGCCGGTGACCAGCACCAGACCCTGGTGGCGCAGCGCGAAGTCCCGGACCACCGGCGGCAGCCCGAGCTGCTCCATCGACGGGATCTCGCTGGGGATCATCCGCAGCGCGATCGTGGTCAGGCCGCGCTGGCTGAACGCGTTGCCGCGGACGCGGGCGTTGTCCCGCCAGGTGAAGGAGAAGTCGTACTCGTTGCGCGCCTTCCACTGGCGCGCCTGGTCTTCGGTGAGCAGCTCGGCCAGCAGCACGTCGGTGTCCTCGGCGGTGAGCTTGTCCGTGTCGTACACCGGGTGCAGCGAGCCGTGCACGCGGATCTGCGGCGGCATTCCGGCGGTCAGCAGGAGATCGGTGCCGCCGGCCTGCCACAGCTCGTCGAGCAGCACGTCGATCGCGCTGCCCTGGGCGGGACCGTCCATTGTGGAAACCTCCGGTCGTTGGCAGCAGAGAGGGCCCGGGGGCGGCCCTCCCCGCTCGGGTCAGGTCAGCTGCACTTGGCGCCCTTGTTGACGACGCCGCCGGGGCTGAGGGTCACGCCGGACTTCAACGCCGTGTCATCCCGGATGAAACCGCCGGTCTTGAGGAGGGTGAGGGTGTCGGCGTAGGAACCGTTCTTGGCGTAGTAGGCCTCCTCAGCCACGGACAGGGTTTTGTAGTCCGCGTCGCAGGCGGCGGCCTCACCGCGGTTGTTGATGCCGTTGACCGCGAAGACGACGATCCCGGCCAGCACGCCCAGGATGACGATGACGATGAGCAGTTCGATCAGGGTGAAGCCGCTCTCCGTCCGGCGCGCCTCACGAATGCGCTCAAGCATGGGTGGTCCCTTTCTCGTTCACGGATGTGATGTGCTCCTGGACGAACCGGAAAACCGCCCGGCTGTACTCGTGAGCAGGTTGCGCGGTGACCAGCGGGGTCCCGCTGTTGACCGCCGCGACGACGTCCACTGTGGACGGTAAGCTCGCCGCGACGGAGCACTTGACGGTCTGCTCGATCTCGTCGGGGCCCAGGCCCGCGAACGGATCGAACCGGTTGGCCACCACCGACTTCGGGATGGCCGAACCCTCGAGCAGATCCAGCATGTCCAGCATCAGCCGCAGATCACGCAGCGCGGGCCGGTCCGGCGTCACGGCCACCACGTGGTGGTGCGCGACATCGAGCGCGGCCAGGACGTGCCCGCTGAACCGCGCGGGCGTGTCCACCACGACGTAGTCGTACAGCCGGGCCAGGCCGGCCAGCAGTTCGACCGTGACCAGCTCGGACAGCGTCCGCCCGGGCACCGCCCTGGTCAGCACCGCGTCCAGCCGCGGCCGGACCGGGGTGACCAGCGTCGTCACCGCGCCGGAGACCAGTTCGCCGGACATGGCGGTGGCCTCGGTGACGCAGTGCAGCGGCCGGACGCCCAGTAGCGGGGCGGCGTCCCCGGCGGTCAGGTCCAGGTCGACCACGCACACCCGCCGGTCGCGGGTGGCGATGGCCGCGGCCATGTTCGTGACCAGCGTCGTCTTTCCGCAGCCCGCGCGGGCAGCGGTGACGGTCACGATCCGGCCGTGCGGACCTGGTTGCCGCGCTGCCATCGAGCACCTCCTCGCTGGGGACGTGATCAAGCCTGCGTGACGTTCACCACGCTCTGTAGCGGGCGAACGGTCAGGGTTCGGTGACCCGGTGGCGGACGGCTGTCCGCCGATCGCCCGACAGCCGTGGGGACAGTTACCCGGGACCTTCGGCCTTCGCGCCGGAGGCAACGCGTTCGAAAGGTCCGAAAAGGACTCGCCATGACTCGGCCACCGCCCGCGGGGGCGTGAGGACTTTGGACCCTAAAGGTCCCAAACCCCTTGGCGATCGGTAACCGGTGACGTCTCGTAGTCGACCTACCAGGTGAACCCGTACGGCCGGAAGGACGAGAGATGCCGATCAGAATCATCGTCGTCGATGGGCAGACCCTCACCCGCTACGGCCTGTCCGGCCTGGTCGCGGAGCAGCAGGACATCGAGGTCGTCGGCGAGTCCGCGACCGCCGCACAGGCCCGCGAGGTCATCTCCGTGACCCGCCCGGACGTCGTCACCATCGACGTCGCCCTGCCCGACGGTGACGGGCTGCAACTTGCCCGTGAGCTGCGCGACCGTTATCCGGGCCTGGGCATCGTCATGCTGACCTCGGTCGGCGAGGACGACGTGCTGTTCCGGGCGCTGGACACCGGGACCTCGGCGTTCGTGCTGAAGACCGCACCGGTCGGCGAGGTCCTCGGCGCGATCCGGCACGCCGCCGTCGCGGCGACCTCGTTCACCGCCACCGGCCTGCTCGGCGCGTTGGCGCGGCGGCGGGACCACGAGGGCCAGTTCGCCCTGTCCCCGCGCGAACGTGAGGTGCTGGAACTGCTCCGGGACGGCATGTCGGTCCCGGCGATCGCGCTGGCCATGTACGTGAGCAGGTCGACCGCCAAGACCTACGTGGCGCGGCTGTACGACAAGCTCGGCGCGGCCAGCCGGGCCCAGGCGCTGATGATCGCGCTGCGGCACGGCCTGATCACCTATGAGCTGCCCGTCCCCTCGTGAGCGCGTGTTACCCCTCATGACGGGGTGAGTGGTGGATGATGGGGCGATGGAGCCGGATCTGGACCGCGGCCACCGTTTCCTGGAGGTGATGGCCGGGATCGCGGCCGGCAAGGCCCTGCCGGACGTGCTGCGGGAGATCGTGCGGGGCGCGGTCGACCTCGCGCATGCCTCCTATGGAGTCCTGACTGTGGGGGACGTCTTCGTGTACGCGGGGCTGGACCCGGAAGCGGCCGCGCGGCTGCGGGCGGATCCCTCGTGGCCCGCGTCCGGCGTTTTCAGCGTGCCGATCCCGGTCCAGGCCGGGTTCCTGCACGTCTCCGGTGGGCCGTTCAGCGACCTGGAGAAACAGGCCGTGCACGCGATGTCGATCGCGGCCGCCATGGCCGTCCGGGACGCGCGGGTGCTCGACGCGTCCCGCCGCCGCGAGGCCTGGCTGCAGGCGTCCAACGAGATCACCGAGGCCCTCCTGTCCGGCACCGACCCGGGCCGTGAACTGACGTTGGTCGCCTCCCACGCCCGCACGGTCGCGGGCGCCCCGATCGCGGCCATCGCGTTGCCGGACGACGAACAGCCCGGCGTGCTCATCTTCGAGGTGGTGGAGGGCGCGGACCGGCTGACGGGGGCGTCCATCAAGGTGGAGGGCACCGCCTCCGGGCGGGTCTTCGACAGCGGGGAGCCGTTGCTGATCGACAACTACGGCGCCGCGGCGGCCGCGTGGCAGGCGGGATCCGGTGCCTCGCCGCCGTCCGGCCTGCGGGAGCTGGGTTCGGCCGCGATCGTGCCGTTGACCGCCGGGTCCGAGGTGCTCGGCGTGCTTCTGCTGTGCCGCATGGCCAACGAGCCGTTGTTCGAGCAGGCCGACCTCGACCTGCTGCGCAACTTCGCCGCGCACGCCGCCCTGGCCTTGCAGTACGCCGCCGCCAGACGGGACCAACAGCGGGTCGTGGTGTTCGAGGACCGCGAGCGGATCGCGCGTGACTTGCACGACCTGGTCATCCAGCGGGTTTTCGCCACCGGCATGGCGTTGGAGGCGGCCGCCGCGGTGATCCCCGTGAACCCCACCGACGCGGCGAGCCGGGTCCGCCAGGCGGTGGACGACCTCGACAAGACCATCCAGGAGATCCGCACAACCGTCTTCGCGTTGCAGCAGTCGGACATCGACAGTCTCCGGTCCCTGGTTCTGGCCACTGTGGACGATGCCACCCCCGCACTGGGCTTCTCGCCTTCCGTGCGGTTCCGGGGGCCGGTCGACACCGCGGTGGCCGCGGAGATCACCGAGCAGATGCTTCCCGTACTGCGCGAGTCACTGTCCAATGTGGCCAAACATGCGCGCGCATCCGAGGTCTCCGTGGAGATCTCGGTGTCGGACACCCTGTTGATCCGCGTTGTCGACGACGGTGTCGGGGTTCCTGAGACGGGGCGGCGGAGTGGGCTGGCGAACATGGCGACGCGGGCTGAGCAGCTGGGTGGGACGTTTGGTCTGGCGGACGCCGATCCCGGGACGGAGCTGACCTGGCAGGTGCCGCTGCGGTGACCCTTGGGGGTTATGGGCGGCGTTTGTGGCGGAGTTCGGTGGCGAGGACGGCTGCTTGGGTTCGGCGGCGCATGCCGAGTTTGGCGAGCAGATTGGAGACGTAGTTCTTCACGGTCTTCTCGGCCAGGAAGAGGCGTTCGGCGATCTGGCGGTTGGTCAGGCCCTCGCCGATGAGGTCCAGGACCTTGCGTTCCTGCTCGGTGAGTTCGTTGAGGCGGTCGTTGGCGGCGGTGCCGCCGGAGCGCAGCCGGGCCAGGACCTGGCTCGTCGCGGTGGGGTCCAGCAGGGAGCCGCCCTGGGCGACCACGCGGATCGCGCGCACGAGGTCGCCGCCGCGGACCTCCTTGAGCACGTAACCGGCCGCGCCCGCCATCACGGACTCGAACAGCGCCTCGTCGTCCGCGTGGGAGGTCAGCATCAGGCAGGGGAGGTCCGGCATCTCCGCCCGGAGGTCCCGGCACACCTGCACGCCGTCGCCGTCGGGTAGCCGCACGTCCAGCACAGCCACGTCTGGCCGGAGCTGGGGAACCAGGGCAAGGGCCTCGGCGGCGGTGCCCGCCTCACCGACCACGGCGATATCCGGGTTCGTGGACAGCAGCGCGGCGACCCCTTTCCGCACGACCTCGTGGTCGTCCAGGAGGAACACCCGGATGGTCCCGTTAGCCATCCCCCTACCGTAGTAGCCGGGTGTGCCCATTGGAACAAACGTTTGTCACACGTCCGGGTGATCAGACGGCGACGGCGATCTCCCGCTGTGGCATGGTCTTCTGCCGAAGTGCGCGGGTGGCCGCGACGGTCGTGGCGACCAGGAGAAGCGGGTAGAGCAGGCCCGCGGCCAGGGTTCGGCGCAGCGGCTCGTCACCGAACCGCATCCGGTGGAGCACACCCCAGGCCAGACCCGGCCCGGACACAACGGCCAGCAACACAATGGCGTTCGGTCCGGTGACCCCGCCGTACGCGATGAGCCCCAGCACGGCGAGCGCCACGGGCAACGCCGACCACGGCGCGAGCAACGTGTAGAGGTGATCCAGCAACGCCAACGTTCGGATCCGCGGCGACCGCACGAGCGGACGCACGTAGTGCAAGCGCCGCAAGCCAAGCGGACTCCGGACCAGGCCCATGGCGGCGGGGTGACTGACGATCGCCTTGTCCGCGTACCGGATGCCGACACCGGCGAGGTGCAGGCGCAACCCGAGATCCGCCGACCACGGCTCGTCACCCAACCGGGTCAGGGTTGTCAACCGTACGAAGTGGCCGTGCCCGGTGAGCTCGACGCTGCCCAGCGCATCCGCCAGCCGCTGCGAGGCGTTCCCCGCGACCGCCGACTCCAGGTCCTGCAGGACCCCGGCGATCTTTCGCCGGTCGCGGACTCGCAGCCGGCACTGCACCGCGCCGACCGCGCGGCTGCTGAACAGGGCGGCGACGTGCGCCAGCATCCCGGGCGTGCCGTGACCGTCCGCGTTCAGTACGCCGATGATCGTCTGTCCCTCGATGCCGTCCCAGGACGCACGCTGCCGGATCATCCGGTACGCGGCGTTGATCGCGTCCGCTTTCCCTTGCCGCGCTTCGGGAAGGTCGCGCCGCAGCACGTGCAGCCGGGCGTCGTGGATGGCCGCCAGCAGGTCCGGCGTCTCATCGGCCGAACCGTCGTCCACCACCAGCACGTCCACCGGGTGCTGCGCGGAGTCGAGCGCAAGTGCCCGCGTGACCGTCTCGGTGAGCTCCGGGGCCCGGTCCATGGCGGGGACGACGATCCAGAACCTCATCGGACCGACCGCCGCAACGCGGTCGCCCGCACCGTCAGCAACACGGCCAGGACGCCGAGGACAACGAGCGCCACAATGACGGTATTTTTACCGGCGAATAGCAGTCCCGCGGCGATCAGAACCCCTATCGGCGAGTGTCGGACCAAGGACATCGACCGCCTCCGGAAGGGAAGGAATGGATAGGCAGACCATACTGGCCCGGTCCACTCCCGATATGATCTTGCAGGGCTTTGACCTGCGGTGACGCACTTTCGTGGGACTTTCGGCCCCGTCATATTCAGGGCGTACGGCCTCGGTGTGCGGGTATTTCTCAGTCGGCCGGTCCGGTGTTCTGGCGGAATTTCACCAGGAGCCGCCACGCGATCTGCGAATCGACCGCCATCTGTTGCCGCGCGATGGCCAGCGCGTCGATGCCGATCAGGTCCTGTTCGCCGAGAGCGTCGGTGAACAGCTCCAGGATGGTCGCGCAGAACAGGACGAAGCACCCGCTCTGCCGCCGAAGTGCCCCGATCGGGTGAGCCGCGTCCCCGTCCGGTACCTGGACGAGCCGGTTGGCCAGCCGGACCAGGCCGGCCACGTCCGCGGTCTGCCGGATGGTGACCAGGTCGGCCATCAGATCCGACAGGGCCGGGCTGTCGTCGAGGGTCCTCGCCGTGCCCGCGAACGCATGCGCCTTGCGGTCCAGCTCGCGGCGGACCAGCAGGCGTGCGATCGCCGCGAGCCGGGGTTCGGCGAGGTCGGCGGCGAGGTCGAACATCTCGATCACGTGCCGGCGCAGGTCCCGGGGCAGGCCGCCGGACAGCACATGGCACAACGACGAGAACTGCTCCGGCACGTCCAGCGCCCGCCGGGCGATCCAGCCGCGACTCTCCGTGATGTCGAAGTAGCCCACCTGGACCATCTCGGAGAACGCGCTGTCGAACGCGTCCCGCACGGCGATCCCGCGCCGCTCGAACGTGGTCAGCGCGTCGTCGGACACCGACACCAGGAACAGGCACCCAGGGACGCCGAAGATTCCCTTGACGTCGTTGACGAACTCGTGTGCCCTCTCCGGTTCGCCGATCTTGTCCAGCTCGTCGATGGAGATCACCAGCCGGTCGTGCGACCCCAGCGTGCGCAACCGTTGCGCGGCGTGGGCGGCGAACCTCCGGAACTCCTCGACCACCTCGGGATAGGTCGGCCGCTGCTCCGCACGCTGGGCGGACCAGGTGCGCGCCGCCTCACCGCTCAACGGCGTGCTGAACTTGCCGGACCAGCCGGTGGTGTACGTCTGCAGGAACCGGATCCGCTCGAGCTGCCGTTGCGCGAGATCGACCAGCAACAGCACGTCCCGGGGCGCCCGGCGCGGCGCGAGCCGCCGGACGATCGCGTTGAGCCCAGCGAAGACCAGCCCGCCGGCCACCCACACCCCATAAAGAGCCGCGACCGCGCTGACCGCGAGCACTGTGATGTCCTCGCCGGGCAGGTCCTGGGGCAGCTGCTGGACAGTCCGCCAGAGCCGCTCGAACGGCCAGGCGCCCCAGGCGAAGCGGCCCGTGGTCACCGCCGCGGCCAGCAGCACGACGAGAACGACGCCTCGCCGGAACCACCGCAGGCGCTTGCCGCGGCGTTCCATCGCGCGGCGTTCCCGGCCGTCGGGCGTGCTGTCGGCGAACCTCGGGCTGAGCCTGGCCAGGATCGCGTTGCACAGCAAGGCGTGCAGGTGCAGGACGAAGTCGCGGGCGTCGTACCTGGCCGGTGCGGACGACTGGATGGCAAGGGGCGGCTTGTCTTTGACGGGATCGTTGAGCAGTCCCCGTGACACCGCAAGGATCGCGGTCGTCTTGCCCGACCCGCGTGGCCCGGCCAGCGCCACCGCGCCCGACTCGGCCCGCGCCAGGATCCGCTGCAGCTGTCGCGCCGCACCCGTGACGATGATCTCCGCGTCGTCCTCCACGTACAGCGCGGGCTCCGCCTTGGCGGTCAACACCGTGTCGTACAACGGTTTGCGCTGCCCGTTGATGAACTCCCACAACTCCGGCAACACAACCACGGTGAGCATGTACTGGCGCCGTGTCACCGGTGCCGCCTGCTCGGGCGCCAGCCCGAAGAACTCGCGCATCGAGGGCACCGCGGCGATCCACCACCGCAACGACGATGCCAGCATCCCCACGAACCCGGCCACCGCGAACACCTGCGTCGCCACCGGCATCGCCGCCCACGCCGCCCGGATCAGCGACAGGTACCCGACCCCCACCATGAAGATCACCGCCACCTGCGCGATCTGCTGCGGTGTCAACGGTTCCCGGTAGTCATCGAAGTCGGTGTAGACGTAGTCGTCGTCCGGGGCGAGGCTGAACGCCCCCCGCCGCGCGTGCTCCTCGCGGAACCGCGCCTGCACCGCCTTGTTGTCCCGCACCGCCCGCCGCGCGACCGTGACATCAATCCGCTTGTCCGCCAACGCCTGCTGTACATCCGCCCGCGCCACAGCCTCGTCCAGCACCGACTCCAGCGCCTGGAACGCACCCCGCCAGGCATCATCCCCCGGCACGAACCCCTCGGTCATCCCGCCCCTCCGGAAGTCCACCGGCGGACATCGTACGGGCAGCGGATATCGTGGCCCGGTGACCTCCATTTCGGTGACTGTGCACGACGAGGACCCCGCGATCGCCGACCGGCTGACCCGTCAGCTGCGGGCCGAGCTGCTCGCCCTGGACATCGACGACGCCACCTTCGACACCGAGGGGCACGAGGAGGTCTCCGGGGCCAAGGGACTCGACCCGCAGGCCGTCACGACCATCATCGTGGCCCTCGCCGGTTCGCCCGTGCTCAAGCAGCTCGGCCGCGTGCTGCAGGACTTCGTCAACCGCGACCGCCACCGCGAGATCACCGTCAAGCGCGGCAAGGACACCATCACGATCAAGGGCACACCCGACGAGGGCACCCGGGACCTCGTCGAGAAGTTCTTCGACGCCGAGGACTAGTCCACGAGCTCCTTCTCGGGCTCGACCGGGGCGGCCTTTGCCTTGCGGCGCTTGCGGACCAGCACGAACGCGGCGATCCCCACGACGAGCGCGCCGACGACGATCAGGCCGCCGGTGCTGAGGTAACCCTCGAGCCGCTTGGCCGCCTCGCCCAGCGCCGCGCCGACCGAGATGTGCACGAGCGACCAGCAGGCCGCGCCGGCGGCGGCCGCGGGCAGGAACTTGCGGTACGGCAGGCCCGCGGTGCCGGACGCGGCGGGCATCAACGTCCGCACCACGGGCAGGAAGCGCGCGAAGAACACCGCCCACGCCCCGCGTTTGCGCAGGATGCCGGTGGTCTTGTCCCAGCCTTCGGCGCCGTACTTCCTGATGAGCTTGGTCTCCCGCAGCGACGGCCCGAACCGGCGGCCGATGGCGAACCCGATCGAGTCGCCGATCGCCGCGGCGACGGTCACGACTGCCCAGAGGATCAGGAACCGGGTCAGCGAGCCGGAGACGGTCGTGGCGGCGATCAGCAGGCCGGCCTCGCCGGGGGCGATGAACCCCACGCCGATGGTGCACTCGGCCAGGATCAACCCGCCGGTGGCACCGACCAGAGCCGGCTGCGGCAGCGCCTGCAACCACTCCAGGACATCACTCACTATCGCCACTGAACCCTCCCCAATTCAGGCATTCGTCCCATATGGACGCGCACCCGGGCGCGTTGGTTCCACATCCGGGTGAAATCCCCCATATGGGACGAATCCTACCGGGAAAGCAGCGAGCCGATCTCCTGGCTGGCCGGTCCCTGCTGGGCGAGGTGCGCCAGGTGCTCCGGGACGGCCTCACCGCGGTGCGCCATGGCCTGCGCGTACAGCCGTCCGGCGCGGTAGGAGGACCGCACCAGCGGACCGGCCATCACCCCGGCGAACCCGAGCTGCTCGGCGGTCTCCTTGTGCTGGACGAACTCCTCCGGCTTGACCCACCGGTCGATCGGGTGGTGCCGCGGCGAAGGGCGCAGGTACTGGGTGATCGTGATGATGTCGGTGCCGGCCTCGTACAGGTCGCGCAGCGCCTCGGCGACCTCTTCGGGCGTCTCGCCCATGCCCAGGATCAGGTTGGACTTGGTGACCAGGCCGAACTCGCGGGCCTTGGTGATCACCGACAGCGACCGCTCGTAGCGGAAGCCGGGCCGGATCCGCTTGAAGATCCGCGGCACCGTCTCCAGGTTGTGCGCGAGCACCTCCGGCCGCGCGCCGAACACCTCGGCGAGCTGGGCGTCGTCGGAGTTGAAGTCGGGGATCAGCAGCTCGACGCCGGTGCCGGGGTTGAGCGCGTGGATCTGGCGGACCGTCTCGGCGTACAGCCAGGCGCCGCCGTCCTCGAGGTCGTCACGGGCCACACCGGTGACCGTCGAGTACCGCAGGCCCATCGCCTGGACGGACTCGGCGACCTTCCGGGGCTCCTCGCGGTCGAGGTCGGCGGGCCTGCCGGTGTCGATCTGGCAGAAGTCGCAGCGCCGGGTGCACTGGTCGCCGCCGATCAGGAACGTGGCCTCCCGGTCCTCCCAGCACTCGTAGATGTTGGGACAGCCGGCCTCCTCGCAGACCGTGTGCAGGCCCTCGCGCCGCACCAAGCCCTTCAGCTCGGTGTACTCGGGACCCATCCGCGCCTTGGTCTTGATCCACGGCGGCTTCTTCTCGATCGGCGTCTGGCTGTTGCGAACCTCGACACGCAGCAGCTTTCGTCCCTCCGGGGCCACAGTCACAGCCGCAAGGGTACGCCGTGTCCAGACGTGTCCGGTGTCACGCGGACCCCTAGGGGGCGATCCCAGCCGCGCGGACGATGTGCGGGTGCGTCGCAGGTCAATAGCCTCCGGCAGGCAGTCGACGATTTTCCTGGGGAGGAGAAAAATGCGGCCACTCGTCATGGCACTCGGCGCCCTGATCGTGGGAACGCTCGTCACACCACCAACCGCCACCGCCGCTCCCGCGGGTCTCACTTGGCAGCCGTGCGCCGGCCTGCCGCTGGAGTGCGCGACCGTCAGCGTGCCGTTGGACTACCGCGGTCCTGGCGGCACCAAGATCGACATCGCGATCTCGAGGAAGAAGGCCACCAACCCGGCGACGCGCCGCGGGGTGCTGTTGCTCAACCCGGGCGGGCCCGGCGGCGCCGGGCTGGACCTGCCGGTGGTCATCGGCCAGCTCGCGCCGCGCAGCGTGACCGACACGTACGACCTGATCGGGTTCGACCCGCGCGGAACGGGCCACAGCGCGCCCAACTCCTGCGCGTTGACACCCGAACAGCAGGATCCGACCAAGATCCTGCCGTACCCGGCGCCCAACGGGGACATCTCCGGATCGGTGGCGTACTCGCGGCAGATCGCCAAGCAGTGCAACGAGAACGCGGGCGACCGGCTGCCGTACGTCACGACGGCCAACACAGCGCGGGATATGGACCGGATCCGGGAAGCGCTGGGGGAACGCAAGATCTCCTACTTCGGCGTCTCCTACGGCTCGTACCTCGGCGCGGTGTACACGACGTTGTTCCCGCAGCGCTCCGACCGGATCGTGCTGGACAGCGTGGTCGACCCGCGAGACGTCTGGCGCAGCGTGTGGGAGGCATGGGGCCCGGCGACCGAGGAACGGTTCGAGGACTTCGCCAAGTGGGCCGCAGCACGGGATGCGAGCTACGAGCTGGGCGCTTCGCCACGGGCGGTTCGCGAGACCTATCTGGCGCTGGCCGCGAAGCTGGACAAGGCGCCGCTCAATGGCTGGACCGGCAACCTGGTCCGGGCGCAGACACGCGGTCTGCTGTACGCGGACGCGAACTTCCCTGTGCTGGCACAGGGTTTGCAGGGGATCAAGCGCGGCAACCCGGATCCCGCGGTGGTGGCGCCGGTCGATCAGTCGTTCCCGGCGACGCTGTGGGGCATCGTGTGCGACGACGCGACCTGGCCGGGAAGTATCGCCGACCACCAGCGGCAGGTGCTGGTCGACCGGAAGCGGTACCCGATCACCAACGGCCTTCCCGCGAACATCTGGCCGTGTGCGTTCTGGCCGACGAAGCCTATTGAGCCCCGGGTGCGGATTTCGGATCGTGGTCCGAGCAATGTGTTGCTGACACAGAATTTGCGGGATCCGGCGACGCCTTATCCGGGGGCAGTGGCCATGCGGGCGGCGATGGGGGACCGGGCGCGGTTGGTGAGTGCGGATCAGGGTGGGCATGGTGCGTATCTGTTCACCCAGAACGCTTGCGTCACCAATGTGGCTACGGCGTTCCTGGTGAATGGGACGTTGCCCGCTAAGGATGTGTTCTGCGGTAAGGAGAGTGCGCTGGCTGCGCAGGCGGATCAGCAGCAGCGTGATGCGCTCGTGAGGCAGTTGCACCAGCGGCAGCTGCCTTTCTGAGATCCGGGCGCCTCCCAGCCGCTGGCTGGGAGGCGTTTCCATACGCGGCCACAAGGGAGTGTCCTCGCCGGACGGGCAGCGCCACCCAGACGGCACGAACGCGGGGTCTGGTGTCGGTTATGAGGGGTCGGGGGTGGTGCCGGTGAGGGTGGCGGTGAGGTGCCAGAGGTGGGTGGCGGTGGTGGGGTTGAGGACGGCGGGGCTGGGTTGGATGCGGGTGGGTGGGCCCCAGAGGTTCATCAGGTGGGTGGGGGCGAAGTAGTCGCCGCCACGGACGTCCGGGGCGGTGGCGGCGTAAAGCTGGGGGAGGGCGGCGTTCTCTACGCTCTGCAGAAGGGCGTGCATGCCCCAGTTGAGGACCGCGCTGATGACGGGGATGGGTTGGCGTAAGGAGGTTGAGTTCGCCACGAGGTCCGTTGCGGCGGTGCCTGGGTGGGCCGCGGTGCTGATCAGGCCGATGCCTGCCTTGCGGGCACGGCGGTCCAGCTCGAACGCGAACAGGAGGTTGGCCAGCTTGGACTGGCGGTAGGCGGCGCTCATCGAGTAGGGACGGCGCTCGAAGTTGGGGTCGCTCAGGTCGATGTGCGTGCTGCGGGCCATGGGGCTCGCGACGGTGACGACGCGGCCGCCGTCGCGGAGCGCGGGCATGAGCAGCCACGTCAACGCCGCGTGGCCCAGGTGGTTGGTGCCGAACTGCAGCTCGAACCCGTCCGCGGTCCGTTTGTGTGGCGTCGCGAAGACGCCCGCGTTGTTCACCAGCACGTCGATCTTGTCGCCGGTCCGGTCCCGGGCCTCGGCCGCGGCTTTGCGGACCGAGGCGAGATCGGCGAGGTCGAGCTCCAGCACCTCGGCGTTGCGGCCCACCCGCTCGGCCGCGGCCTGACCGCGGTCCAGCGACCGGCACGCCATCACCACCCGGGCGCCCATCCCGGCGAGCACCTGGGCGGTCCGCAGTCCAAGACCCGAGTTGGCCCCCGTCACCAGGGCGGTTTTCCCGGTCTGGTCAGGGATCTCGGCCTCGGACCATCCACGCATGGGGCGAGAATATGCCCCATCAAGCGCTTGCTACGAGCCGCCGAATGAGTTGCTCGACCGGGCTGCGCCGTTTGGCGGGCTCGGGCTTCGCGGTCTGCAGCAACGCGAGGAAAGCCGCGCCGACGCGGGTGATCTCCTCGCTGGGTTCGTGCGGCTCGGCCAGGCCCGCGGCCAGCGCCAAGGTCCGCTGCTCGGCTTCGAGCATCGGCCGCAGCGCCTCGTAACGCGGGGCATGGGCGTCGAGAACCGCGTGCAGTGTCTCGTTGTCCCGGACCGTGCGCCGCCAAGCCGCGGACACCGCGTCGACGTGGTCGACCGACGGGTCCCGCTCGGCCTCGGCGAGCACCGCGCCCAGCGCGCCGGTGAGCTTCAACGTCCACCGGTAGTGCAACGCGAGCAGCAGTTCCTCGTGGTCGGCGAAAACTTCGGAGTGCGGCAAGGGCCCTTCAGGGTTACGGCGAGCCCGTACCAGGACCGAGTCGAGCGCGTCCCTGCGCTCGTAGTAGTCCTTCCAGCTCATGATCAGCTCCCAGCTTGGTTCATCGTCGCTGCATGAGCTGAAAGCACTGCGTCGATGGTTCGTTCGCAAGCTCACTCACGCGCTTCCTCCTAGCCGTGACCCGGGTCATACCGCTGGTTTGCGGCATACCGTCGGTATGTACCCGACATGGTCAACATACCACGGGTACGTACCGTCGGTATGTCGTAATCTTGTGAGGGAGGTGACAGGTGGCCGCGATGATGCGTTCGAGACGCACCGACTACTCGGAGTCGACCAAACAGGCACTGGTCGACTCCGCGGTCGAGTTGTTCACCAAGCACGGCTATGCCGCCACCTCGCTGGACGCGATCGTGAAGCGCTCCCGGGTCACCAAAGGCGCGCTGTACCACCACTTCAGCGGCAAGCAGGCGCTGTTCGAGGCCGCGTTCAACCAGGTCGAGACCCGCGCGATGGAACGGCTGAACAAGGTCATCGTCAGCGAGGGATCGCCGTGGGAACGCGCGATGGACGGCGTGCAGGAGTACATCCGCGTCTGCCTCGACCCGTCCTACCAGCGGCTGGTGGTGCGCGAGGGACCGGTCGTGATGGGCCTGGAGCGCTGGCGCGAGGCCGAGGAGCACTTCAGTTACGGGATCGTGCGGCACGTGCTGGAGCAGCTGATGGAGGCGGGGGAGATCAACGAGGTGCCGGTCGAGGTCACCGCCCGGATGATGTTCGCCGCGCTGTCCGCGGGCGCGAACATCATCGCCGAGGCGTCCGACCCGAAGAAGGCCAGCGCCGAGGTGTTCACCGCGCTGATCAACATGATCGAAGGAGTCCGCTGCACCAAGCGCGACGGCTAGTTAGTTTGGACGGCGTGGAACTAAGGATCTTCACCGAACCCCAGCAGGGCGCGTCGTACCTGGATCTGCTCAAGGTCGCGCGTGCCGCGGAGGACGCGGGCTATGACGCCTTCTTCCGCTCGGACCACTACCTGGCCATGGGCGCCCGCTCCGGCCTGCCCGGTCCCACCGACGCGTGGGTGACGCTGGCCGGCCTGGCCGTGCAGACCAGCCGGATCCGGCTGGGCACGCTGATGTCCCCGGCGACGTTCCGGCTGCCCGGGCCGCTGGCGATCAGCGTCGCGCAGGTCGACCAGATGTCCGGCGGGCGGGTGGAGTTCGGCTTCGGCAGCGGCTGGTTCGCCGACGAGCACAAGGCGTACGGCATCCCGTTCCCCGAGCTGAGCGAGCGGTTCGACATCTACACCGAGCAGCTGGAGATCATCACCGGTCTCTGGTCGACGCCGATGGGCGAGCGGTTCTCGTTCTCCGGCAAGCACTTCGAGCTGACCGACTCCCCGGCGCTGCCCAAACCGGCCCAGCGCCCCCGCCCACCCGTGCTGGTCGGTGGCGTTGGCGCCAAACGAACCCCCGCGCTGGCGGCCAGGTTCGCCGACGAGTTCAACATCCCCTTCTACGGCATGGACATCGCGGCACCCCAGTTCGAACGCGTCGACGCCGCCTGCCGCGCGATCGGCCGCGACCCGGCGGGCATCATCCGCTCGACCGCCCAGACCGTCTGCGTCGGCTGGGACGACGCCCAGGTGGCCCGCCGGGCCGAGAACATCGGCCGCAGCGTGGCGGACCTCAAGGCCGGCGGCCTGGCCGGCACCCCGGCGGAGGTCGTGGACAAGATCGGCCAGTGGGTCGAGAAGACCGGCGTCACCCGTGTCTACCTCCAGGTCCTCGACCTCGCCGACCTGGACCACCTGGACCTGATCGCCGCCGAGATCGCCCCCCAGCTCTGACCCGCTCGTGAGTGTTTTCGGTCGTTAGAACGACTGAGAACACTCACGAGCGAGGTGGGGTCAGCAGTGGCGGGTGAAGGTGGATGCGCGGGTGGTGGCACCGGTGCGTTGGGTGAAGGCGAGGGTGCCGTCGTCGGTGAGGCCTGCGGCCTGCAGCGGGTCGCCCCAGCCGTCGGCGGTGGCCAGCACCTGCTTGACGCGCGCGTGCTCCCAGACCGTGAGGTTCTGCCGGGAGTTGGCGTAGTCGTTGACGACCCCGGCGGTGGTGTAGCCGGAGTCGATGACCATCGACGTGCCGGTGGTGTCGTAGGGGAGCGCCTCGCCGGTGTCGAGGTGGAACTCCGTCCAGGTGTCACCGTGGCCGGTGCGCGCGAGCACACGGTTGTTGCGCAGCCGCTCCGGCAGCACGGTGGGGTTGTTCTTGTCGGCGGGCTCGACCTTGGTGACCGTGCCGGACGGCGACCACACGTACGCGTCGTAGCCCCACGCGTTCCGGTAGGCGCCGTAGACGAGGGCGCGGCCCTGCTCGTCGATGTCGGCCGCGTAGGTCCACGCGTAGTCGCCCGGCAGGGTGATCACCCGCGGGGCGCCGCCGGATCCGGGCCACACGACGATGTCACGGGACTTGCCCGTGGGCTCGACCATGCCGACGGCGTCACCGGCGTTGTTGACCGCCAACGCGTACGAGTTGCCCTTGTCACCGGGGAACGGCAGGTACGCGTACTGGCCGTTGCGGTACACGATGGCCTGGCGGTCGTCGCTGAACCCGGCCCAGCCGACCGCCACGCCCGCCGAGTTCACGTCCTTGAGCGTGGTGGCGCGGTCGAAGGCCAGACCGATCTCCTCCGCCTGCCCCGCGTGCCAGCGCACGGTCGTCCGGGGGCGGTCGCCCCACATCTCGCCGACCGCCCAGCCGTTCTCCGCCGCGGCGGACACCGTGGAAAAACCGGTTCCGGGAAGTAATGGCAGATCCGTCCGGCTCCAGGTGCAATCCGCGGCCGGTGCCGCATTTGCCGGTATCGCGCACGCTAAAGCGGCCGCGAGCGTGACTGTCAAGAGCCGGAATGGCCTAATGATCATCGGTGTCCCCGGTCTGATAAGGGCAGAACGCGGGGAGCGTAGCGCACAGCGGATGGCCGGTCCATGCGAACCGGTCACCCGCGGGCGAAACTATTTACTTGCAGGTCCACTTGTAGGTGGCGGCCCGCATGCCGCCGCCGGAATAAATCTGCGCCGTGATCACGCCGTCGTCGGTGATGGCGGTGGGAACGGCACCGTCGAATTCACCGCCCAGAATCGTCTGGGTGAAGTCGCCGTACACGCCGATCTGGTATTTGCCGTTCAGCTTGACGCGGTTGGTCATCTGGCGGGACGAGTTGATGTACACGTTCCCGGCCTCGGTGCTGTTGTCCACGGCGAAAAGGAAGGCGCCGTCCAGGTTCCACTGGGTGGTCCGCCAGGTGACGTTCCCGTCGGCCGAGCTGGTGCCGACGATCTTCCCGCCGCCGATCCGGTGGGGGTTGATGGTCCCGCCGCCGTTCGGGTCCACGACCTGCCGGACCTGGCCGTTCGCCTGGCGCACCAGGGACACGAACCCGGCGCCGCCGGCGGCCTGGGCCTGGAACAGGATGTTGCCCTGGTCGTCGATGTCGAGCGGCACCAGGTAGGAGTACCCGGCCGGCATGGGGATCCGCTGGGCGGTGCCGGGGTCGGCCGCGGACCACCGCGCCGCATCGGTCTGCCCGTTCTTGGTGTGGCCGAACCCGACGACGTCACCATTGTTGTTGATGGCCGTCAGCTGCATATCGCCGAGCCAGTCCGGCAGGGCCGGCTTTTTCACCGAGCGGTCCGCGTACACGATGGTGCCCTCGGAGCTGATCGCGACACCGGACGAGTTCACCCGGTAGAGCCGGCCCTTGCCGAGCGCCTCGAAAGTGCCGTCCGGACGCCACCGGATCTGCCGGACGACGGACTGGGAAGGATCCGTCGAACCGACGATCCAGCCGCCTTCGGCGGCATCGGTCACGTACTTGAAAGCGGGCGAGGCCAATTCTTTCAACTGCCACGAGCACGACTCGGCATTGGCCGGCAAGGCGGCGGGCAAAACCATCGAAGTGACCAGTGTGCTGAGCGCGGCAAGGCGCAGCGTGTTGCGCATGTTCTTGTTCCCCCCCGGAAACGGTCCCGGCTACTTTCTTCTGACATGAAGGAAGACGGGCCGGTCAGCGGGAGGTTCGTCGAGGCCGTGAACTCTTTTTCAAGATGGTCCCTTTGGTGCAACCACGTGCACCAAAGGGGCTCCGGACACATCAGGAACGGGGCTGCAGGGCGAAAGTGACGCCGGGGGTCTCGGGCTGCTCGGCGCGCGGCAGCCAGCGGTCGGTGACCGGCAGCGTGCCTTCCAGCGCGTCCAGCACCAGGTCGCGGGCCAGCGGCAGGACCTCGCTCACCGGGATGTCGCGGCCCAGCTCCCAGCTCAGCGAGGTGACACCGGCGTCGCGGATCCCGCAGGGCACGATCCGGTCGAACGCCGACAGGTCGGCGTTGCAGTTGATCTCGAAGCCGTGCATGGTGACGCCCCGCTGCACGCGGATGCCGATCGCGGCGATCTTGCGCTCCGGGCCGCGGTCGTCGGCGGGCAGCCACACGCCGCTGCGGCCCTCGACGCGACCGGTGGTCAGGCCGAGCCGCGCGCACACCGCGATCAGGGCCTCCTCGATCCGGCGCACGTACTGCACGACGTCGATCGGGTCGGCCAGCTTGATGATCGGGTACCCGACCAGCTGGCCGGGGCCGTGCCAGGTGATCTTGCCGCCGCGGTCGACGTCGATCACCGGCGTGCCGTCGGCCGGGCGCTCGTCCGGGAGGGTGCGTTTGCCCGCGGTGTAGACCGAGGGGTGTTCGAGCAGCAGCAGCGTGTCCGGGCCGGCGTCCTCGGCGCGGGCCTCGGCCAGTTCGCGCTGCAGCTCCCAGGCAGCCAGGTAGTCGATGGTGCCGATCTCGCGCGTCGTCACGGGTTGCGTGGCGGCGCGGCAGGAGTTCTCCGCAACGATCACCCTCGAACTCTACGCTCCCGCGCGGGCAGCAAACCGAGCAGCACGCACACCACCAGGCCAAAACCCGTCACACCAATGGCCGCGCCGAGCACGTCCGTGAGCCAGTGCACACCCAGCATGATCCGCAGCGCCCCAGCAGTGGCCACAAGCAACACGGCCAACCCGATCACCCATGGCAACGCCTGTCGCGCGAACCACGCGCACAACACAACCGTCGTGAACGCGACGCACGCGACGGACACCGTATGACCGCTGGGGTACGCGTAGTCGGCGTAGACACGTGGGCGTGAACGGTTGAACACGTCCTTGAACAACGACACCGCACGGCACGCGAGCAGAACCACCAGGCACCGCAACAACACGCTCGCGGAGTGGTTCTGGTCACGCACCCACGCCAGGATCGTGAACCCCGCCAACGCGACGGCGACGACGATGGGCATCGTCGGGCCGAGGATGTTGGTGAACACGCCGACCGTCGGGTCGTTCACCCACTGGTTGCCGACCGCGTCCGCCAGATCGGCGTCAAAGAACGGCACCGTGTCCTTCACCCAGTACCCAAGCAGCAGGAAGACCGCGACCAACGCGAGACCCCACGCACCGGTCTTCTTCAACGCCTCGCCACCGACCCCAGCGCGGCATCGACCGCGTCGAACGTGAAGGTGAACCCGTTGTCCTGCAACACTTTCGGGATCACGCGCTGGCTCACGAGGGCGCCTTCGTCGGCCAGTTCGCCCAACACCGCGCGCAGCGCGAACTTCGGCACCACCCACGGCGCCGGCCGGCCCATCGCGGCCGAGAAGGCCTTGGTGAACTCGGTGTTCGTCACCGGGTTGGGCGCGGACACGTTGACGGGCCCGGAAATCGACGCCGTCGACAGCACATGCGTGATCGCGCGGATCTCGTCCTCGTGGTGGATCCACGGCATCCACTGGCGTCCATCGCCGAGCCGCGCGCCGAGCATGGCCGAGAACAGCAACCGCAACGGCCCCAGCAACCCACCCTGCTTCGACAACACCAAACCGGTGCGCAGGATGACCACGCGCGCACCCGCGTCCTGCGCGGGTTTGGTGGCGTTCTGCCATTCCACGCACATGCTCGACAGGAACCCGGTCCCGGGCGGCGCCGACTCCTCGACGATCTGGTCGCCCTTCTCGCCGTAGTAACCGACCGCGGATGCGTTGACCAGCAGGGGAACCCCGTGTTCGGCGACCGCGGCGGCGATCACCTCGGTCGGCTCGATCCGGCTGTCCGCGATCACCTGCTTGCGGGCCGCGCTGAGCCGGTTCAAGGTGATCGGCGCGCCGCACAGGTTCACCACCGCGTCGGCGCCGTCGAACGTGCCGTCCTCGATGCGGCCCGCCGGCGGGTCCCAGGTGCGCTCGTCGGGCGCCGCCGTGGCCCGGCGGACCATTCGCACGACGTCGTGACCATCACGGCGCAGCGCCGCGACGAGCTCGGTCCCGATCATGCCGGTGGAGCCGGCCACAACGACACGCATGCGCCCGATCGTAACGGCGCGAACGCCCGGAAACGGGATGGGGCTCCAGGACCGTGTCCCGGAGCCCCATCCACAGTGGACTCTTCGCTTGGTTTACCTCTCCAGACCCAGCTCCGACTCGAAGTTGCCCTCTTCCAGGCGGCGCTTGATGGTCGACAGGAAGCGGCCGGCGTCGGCGCCGTCGACCAGGCGGTGGTCGTAGGTCAGCGACAGGTAGACCATCGAGCGGATGGCGATGGTGTCGTCGCCGCTCGAGTCGGTGATCACCACCGGGCGCTTGACCACGATGCCCACGCCGAGGATGCCGACCTGCGGCTGCAGGATGATCGGCGTGTCCGACAGGGCGCCCGCGGTGCCCAGGTTGGTCAGCGAGAACGTGCCGCCGGCCAGCTCCTCGGGCTTGATCTTGTTCGACCGGGCCCGCGCGGCCAGGTCGGCGATCTTGTGCGCCAGACCGGCCAGGTTGAGGTCACCGGCGTCGTGGATCACCGCGTTGAGCAGGCCGCGCTCGGTGTCGATCGCGATACCCAGGTGCTCGGCACCGTGGTACGTGACCTCCTTGGCCTCCTCGTTGATCGACGCGTTCAGCTTCGGGTGCTGCTTGAGCGCCTCGACGGTCGCCTTGGCGAAGAACGGCAGGAAGGTCAGCTTGATGCCCTCGCGCTGCTCGAACGAGGACTTCGCCCGCTGGCGCAGCCGCGCGATCTTGGTGACGTCCACCTCGAACAGCTGGGTGAGCTGGGCCGAGACCTGCAGCGACTCGCGGGTCCGCTGCGCCACGATCTGCCGCAGCCGGGAGAGCTTCTCGGTCTTACCGCGCAGCGCCGACGCCTCGATCGGGGCGGCGGTGGGGGCCTGCGACGCGGCCGGGGCAGCGGCGGCGGGCGCCGGGGCGGGCTTCTTGGCCGCCTCGACCGCGGCGAGCACGTCCTGCTTGCGGATCCGGCCGCCCACACCGGTGCCGGAGACCTTCGACAGGTCGATCCCGTTCTCCGAGGCCAGCTTGCGCACCAGCGGCGTCACGTACGGCGCGTCGCCGCCACGGTCGTTGG
Organism: Actinocrispum sp. NPDC049592; assembly: GCF_040675465.1. Lineage (NCBI taxonomy): Bacteria > Bacillati > Actinomycetota > Actinomycetes > Pseudonocardiales > Pseudonocardiaceae > Actinocrispum > Actinocrispum sp. NPDC049592. The sequence continues at coordinate 87,711 of NZ_JBFAPA010000007.1, forward strand.
TGGCCTGCTGCTGCGGCGCGGCCGCGGCGGGTGCGGGGGCAGGCGCGGGAGCCGGGGCGGGCGCGGCGGCCTGCTGCGGGGCGGGCTCGGGCTTCGGTTCCGGCTTGGGCTCGGGCTTCGGCTCCGGCTTGGGTTCGGGCTTGGGTTCGGGCTTGGGCTCCGGAGCCGGCGCGGCCTGCTGCTTGGGCGCGGCGTCCGCGGAGCCGATCACGGCCAGCTGGCCGCCGACGTCCACAGTGGAGTCCTCGGCCGCGGTGATCTCCAGCAGCGTGCCGGCGACCGGCGACGGGATCTCGGTGTCGACCTTGTCGGTGGACACCTCCAGCAGCGGCTCGTCCACCTCGACCGAGTCGCCGACCTGCTTGAGCCACCGGGTCACGGTGCCCTCGGTGACGCTCTCGCCGAGCTCCGGCATGGTCACCGGGGTGCCTTCGGCGGGACCGGACGACTGCGCGGGCGCGGCCTGCTGCTGCTCGGCGGCCGGCTGGGGCTCCGGCTCGCGGGCGGGCTCGGGCGCGGACTGCTCGGGAGCCGCCTGCTCGGCGGGCTGCTGCTCGGGCTGCTCGGGCGCCGGGGCGGACGCGCCGTTCGCGCCGCTGCCGTCACCGATCACCGCGAGCTCGGCGCCGATCTCGACGGTCTCGTCCTCCTGGGCGACGATCCGCTCGAGCACACCGGCGGCCGGGGACGGGATCTCGGTGTCGACCTTGTCGGTCGAGACCTCCAGCAATGGCTCGTCGACCTCGACGGTGTCGCCGACCTGCTTGAGCCACCGGGTGACAGTGCCTTCGGTGACGCTCTCACCGAGCGCCGGCATCTGGACGGAGAAGGCCATTGTTCTGCTTACTCCTCGTGCTGTTCAACCTGTGCCGGGATCAGCCGTGCACGTGCAGTGGCTTGCCGGCAAGGGCGAGGAAGGCCTCGCCGATGGCTTCGGTCTGGGTTGGGTGGGCGTGGATCAGCGGGGCGACGTCCTCGGGGTACGCCTCCCAGCCGTAGATCAGCTGGGCCTCGCCGATGAGCTCCCCGACGCGCTCGCCGACCAGGGTCATGCCGACCACCGGGCCGTCCGGGGCCTTGATCACCTTCACGCCCCCGGAGGTCTTCAGGATCTTGCTCTTGCCGTTGCCGGCCAAGTCGTAGACGAGGGTCTGCACGGTGCCGTACTTGTCCTTGGCCGCCGCCTCGGTCAGCCCGACCGACGCCACCTCGGGCTTGCAGTACGTCACCCGCGGGATGCCCGCCTCGTCGATCACCTTCGGGTTGAGGCCCTGGATCTGCTCGGCCACGAAGATGCCCTGCTGGAAGCCGCGGTGCGCGAGCTGCAGGCCCGGCACGATGTCGCCGACCGCGTACACGTTCGGCAGGTTCGTGCGCAGCCGCTCGTCGGTGAGCACGAAGCCGCGGTCCATCTTCAGGCCGGCCTCCTCGTAGCCCATCGCGGCGGTGTTCGGCCCGCGTCCAACCGCGACCAGCAGCAGGTCGGCCTCGAACTGCTCACCGGACTCGAGGTTCACGGTGACGGCGTCGGCGGTCTGCGTGGCGCCGGTGAACCGCACCCCGGTCTTGAACTTGATGCCGCGCTTGCGGAACGCGCGCTCCAGCTGCTTGGAGGCGTACTCGTCCTCCAGCGGGACCAGCCGCGGCAGCGCCTCGACGATGGTCACGTCGGCGCCGAACGACTTCCACACGCTGGCGAACTCGACCCCGATCACGCCGCCGCCCAGCACGACCACCCGCTCGGGCACGTAGTCGAGGTTCAGCGCCTGGTCGGAGGTGATGATCCGGCCGCCGATCTCCAGGCCGGGCAGGGTCTTGGCGTAGGAACCACTCGCCAGCACCACGTTGGTGCCGATGTAGCGGTCGCCGCCGACCTCCACGATGTTCGGCGCGACGAACTTGCCGGTGCCCTCGACCATCTGGACCTTGTTGAGCTTGGCCAGCCCCTGCAGCCCCTTGTAGAGCTGGGCGACCACGCCGTCCTTGTACGAGTTCACGCCATTGATATCGATGCCTTCGAGCGAGCTCTTGACCCCGAACTGGTCGCCCTCGCGCACGTTGTCGGCGATCTCGGCGGCATGCAGCAGCGCCTTGGTCGGGATGCAACCCCGGTGCAGGCACGTTCCGCCGAACTTGTCCTTCTCCACCACGATCACGGACAGGCCGAGCTCCGCCGCGCGAAACGCGCAGGCATAACCGCCCGACCCGCCACCCAAGATCACCAGGTCAGCGGAGGTGTCACTCACAGGGTCTCCTCGACAGCGACGTCTGCTTCGTCTGAAAGGGTGGTCCGCGCCGGTGGACACGGCCCGACCACACGCCATCTTGTCACTTCATCGGGCAGGCTTGCGAACTGGCCAGGTGTGGCGCGACCGCACTGGGTTGGACGGCGGAGAATGATCGGTGAAAGGTTGTCAGGGAGGTACCAAGGTGGGGATATTCGACCGGCTGCGCCGCAAGCCCAGACCCGGCCTGACCAGGACCGCGACGTCGAAGGACAGCGACCACCTGGCCGAATGGGCGCGTGCCCGCAGAGGTGTCGAGGCCTATGTGGAGCCCAGGACCAATGTGACCCACACGACTGTGGTTCTGGTCGCACACGACGGGGAATGGACCAGGAGGCGGATCGACAACGAGGACGCCGCTCGGTCCTTGGGCAAGAAACTGGGCATCCCCGTGTACGACGCCGCCATCGTCGGTTACCCGCAGCGCATGCGTGAATACACCAGCCGCAAAGCCGCCGAAGAGAAGCGCCGCCAGAACTGAGCCCGTTTCGCATTCCCCCGCATGTCCCCCGTTCACCGCCCCCGTGTCCCCCATTCACGGCCCCCGAGTTCGACGTTCGCGTTTCCGGCGCCGGGGATTTCGGGGGCGGCGAATGTGGGACACGGGCCCCGTGAACGGGGGACACGCGCCGGGTGAGGGTCAGCCGTTCTCGGCGATGTCGGCGAGCACGGCGGCGATGGTCCGGACGGGAACGCCGGTGCCGCCGCGAGTCGTGTAACCCCAGGCACTACCGGAGTTGTACGCGGGCCCGGCGATGTCGATGTGCGCCCACTGCAGGCCGTCGGCCACGAACTCACGCAGGAACACGCCCGCGGCGAGCATCCCGCCCCACCGCTGGCCCGTCACGTTGGCGAGGTCGGCCACGCGGCTGTCCAGTTCGGACCGGAGCTCCTCGGGCAACGGCATCGGCCAGCCGCCCTCGCCGACCCTCTGCGCGATGCCCGCCACGCGGTCGCGGAAGTCGTCCGAGCCCATCACGCCCGCGGTCCGCTTGCCCAGCGCGACAACCTGCGCACCGGTCAAAGTGGCCGTCTCAATGAGATAGTCCGGGTTGTCCTCGCCCGCGCGCACGATGGCGTCGGCGAGGATCAGCCGGCCCTCGGCGTCGGTGTTGAGCACCTCGACGGTCTTGCCGCCGTACATCGTCAGCACGTCGCCCGGGCGGTACGAGGTGCCCGACGGCATGTTCTCGGCCAACGGCACGGTCGCGATGATCTCCAGCGGGTACTTCAGCTTCGCCGCCAGGATCACCGAGGCGATCACCGCCGCCGCGCCGGACATGTCGGAGGTCATCTCCTCCATGCTGGCCGCGGGCTTGATCGAGATGCCGCCGGTGTCGAAGGTGATGCCCTTGCCCACCAGGGCGACCTTCTTGGCCGCCTTCGGGCCCTTGTACGACAGGCGGACCAGGCGCGGCAGCCGGGACGAGCCCGTGCCGACGCCCAGGATGCCGCCGTAGCCGCCCTTGCGCAGCGCCTTGTCGTCCAGCACCTCGACGGTCACGCCGGCGGCCTCGGCCAGCTCGACCGCCCGCGCCGCGAACGACGCCGGGAACAGGTCGTTCGGCGGGGTGTTGATGAAGTCGCGGGTGACGGCGACGGCCTCGGCGATCGCGGTGGCCGCCTTCAGGGTCGCCTTGTTCTCCTTGGAGTTCTCCGCGGCGAAGTCGACCCGGGCGACCGGGGCGGTGCCGTTCTCCGACTTGTACCGGGTGAACGTGTACGCGCCCAGCGCCGTGCCCTCGATGGCGGCCTGCAGGTCCAACGTGGACAGCAGGGTGTGCGCGCGCTTGACGTTGGTCAGCGCGCGGGCGGCGGCACCGGAGGCGCGGCGGACCTGCTCGGGGGTGATCTCCTTGCCCAGCCCGACGGCCAGCACGACATCCGCGCGCAGCCGGCCGAGTGTGGGCAGTTTCACGACCTCTTCGGCCTTGCCGGTGGCGCCGAGCGCGGCCAGCACCTCGGTCAGGGTGCCGTCGAACTGACTGTCGATGGCTTCGCTGCCCGGCGCCAGCTCGAAGCCGTCTGCCTGCTGCACGGTGCCGACGACGATGGCATTCGCCGTTGACTCGGTGACAGCGGAGTCGGACAGGGCGAGTTTGGGGGCGGTCACGGGCTACTCCTCATCGAACGGTTGATAGTGACGCATGCTAACGACCCTTGGGCTTGCCGGGGCAACGGCCGGGTGCCGGGATCTTCGCGGTTTTACCGGACACTGTGAACGGCGACCGCGACCATCGCTCACCCGCGGTAGCGGTTGGATAAAAAGAGTGAACCAACTGGCGATGTGTTGGTCGCGCGCCGGTCGGTCTGAAAGGGTTGCGTGGTGATCCGAGCCGCTGCCGGACGGCTGCGCGTTGCCGCCGGGGTTTTCCCTGGTCTGGCCGCGATGCTGGGTGCGGGGCTGCTCGCCGGGATCGCGCCCGCGGCCGGTGCGGCCGGCACGTGGTTGCTCGCCGGCTTGGGCTTGGCCTTCCTGACCGCGCTGTGCAGCGCGTTGTCCACTTCCGACCAGTCCAGGCGGTTCGCCGGGATCGGCGGTGGCTATCTGTACACCCGCCACCAGCTGGGCGTGCTGCCCGGGCGGATGGCCGGCGCGGCCGCGCTGACCGGCCGGATCTGCGCCGGAGCCGCGGTCGCCGGCACTTTCGGGGTCTACGTCGTCCCCGAACAGCCCGTCATCGCCGCCGTCGTGGTCACCGTCGCGGCGACCGTGCTGGACGCGTTCGGGTTCCGGCCGCCGCGCGGGCTGATAGTCGCCATTGTGATCGCCGTCCTAGTGGCGTTCGCGCTCGTCGTCGCGGTCTGCTTCGCGATCGCCCCGCCGCCCGCGCTGCCGTTGCCCCCGGACGTCGCGGGCGTGGACGACCCGACCGGCCTGCTCGTGGCGGCCGGCCTGATGTTCTTCGCGTTCCTCGGGTTCGAGAACGTCACCTCGGCAACCGAACCGCAGTACTCGGTGCGCCAGTCGCTGGTGGCGATCCCGGTGATCCTGCTGGTCACCCTGGTCGCCGGGCTCGCGCTCGGCGGGGCCGCGCTGCACCAGCTCGGCGGCGCACGGCTGGCGCTGTCGCCCCGTCCCCTCTACGACGCGATGGTGGCCGCGGACGCGGCCTCGCTGGCGCCGGTGATCGCCGCGGCCGCGGGCTTCGCCACCCTGCTGGGCCTGCTGCTGGCGGTCGGTTCGATCCGCCGGACCCTGGGCGCGATGGCCGAGTTCTCCGACGTCCCGCCGTCGCTGGCCAACGTCGGCCCGCGGGGCGTGTCGGCGCCGTCCGCGGTGCTCGGCGGAATCGGGATCGCGGTGGCCGCGGCCCTGCTCAACCCGCCCGAGGCGATTGGCGTGGGCGCCTGCCTGTTGTTGTTCTACTACGCGTTCACCAACGCCTCGGCGCGGTTGCTGATGGGCACCGAACGCGTGTGGCCGCGCCGGTCGGCGTGCTTCGGCCTGGGCCTTTCGGTACTGCTCGGAATGAACATGTCGGTGAAATACCTGGTCGTGGTGCTCGTCGTGATGGCGGTCGGCTGCGTTTCCGGCGCCATTTCGTCGCGCTATGCCAGGAGGTAGCGAAAAACCGGGATCTCAACGGACACGAGCCAGTGGGGTGGGCATGCGTGACTTACTGCTGTGGGGACACATCAGCTTCGCGATGATCTGGATCGGCAGCCAGATAGGGGTGCATTTCCTGTCGGCCAGGATTCGGAAAGCATCGCCGGATCTGCTGCTGGAACACATCAAAGGGGTGGAATGGCTCGGTAACCGGGTCCAGGGCCCGGCCGCTTTGCTGGTGCTGCTTTGCGGAATAGGACTGGTCATCGTCGACGAATACGGGTTCACCCGGTTGTGGATTCTGCTGGGGATCGTCGGGTTCGTCGTGGTGATGGGCATCGCGGGCGGTTACCTGGTCCCGCAGACCCGGCAGATCCTGCGACTGGCCGGTGAGCATGGGCTCGACGCGCCCGACGTGCAGGCCAAGATCGCGAGCGTGCTGCGCGTGTCGACGATCGATTCAGTGCTGATGATCTTGATCGTGCTCGACATGGTAGCCAAACCGACGTTGTAACGTCTGCGCACGTGACTGACCTTCAGCGTGGGCCGTTGCACGACCTGCAAGCGGGCCTTGATGCCACCTTCGCCCCGTTCGGCGGGTGGGAGATGCCGATCCAGTACAAGACCGGCGTCGTCGCCGAGCACACCGCGGTCCGCGAGGCGGTCGGCGTGTTCGACGTCTCCCACCTCGGCAAGGTCCGGGTCGCCGGGCCGGGCGCGGCCGAGTTCCTCAACCGCTGCCTGACCAACGACCTCGGCCGGATCAAGCCCGGCAAGGCGCAGTACACGCTGTGCTGCACCGACACGGGCGGCACCGTCGACGACATCATCGCCTACCTGGTGAGCCCCGAGGACGTGTTCCTGATGCCTAACGCGGCCAACACCGCCGCGGTCGCCCAACTGCTCACCTCAGCCGCACCGTCGGGTGTTTCCGTGAGCCCGGAGCACCGCCAGCACGCGGTGCTGGCCGTGCAGGGGCCGCGCTCGGCGGCGTTGCTGGAGTCGCTAGGGCTGCCTACGGAACTGGAGTACATGGCGTACGTGGACGCTTCGTGGCGCGGCGTCTACGTCCGGGTCTGCCGCACGGGATACACCGGTGAGCACGGGTACGAGCTGATCCCTGCATGGGACGACGCCCCCGCCCTGTGGGAGGCGCTGACCGCGGGCGGCGCGGTTCCGTGCGGCCTCGGCGCCCGCGACACCCTCCGCACCGAGATGGGATACCCGTTGCACGGCAACGAGTTGTCCCTGGAGATCAGCCCCGTGCAGGCCGGGTCGACCTGGGCGGTCGGCTGGAAGAAGCCCGAGTTCTGGGGCCGCTCAGCGCTGCTGGCCGAGCGCGAGGCGCCCCGCCGGCGCCTGGTGGGCCTCAAGGCGATCGAACGTGGCGTGCCACGGGCACACATGCCCGTGCTGAACGACGCGGGGGAGCGGATCGGCGAGACCACCTCCGGCACGTTCTCCCCGACGCTCAAGACCGGCATCGCCCTCGCCCTCGTCGACACCACCGCTGGGATCGAGCCCGGCGCCCACGTCGTCCTGGACGTCCGCGGCCGCCAGCTCACCTGCGAAGTCGTCAAACCCCCATTCGTGGACACCCACGTCCGCTGACATCACCCATCGGTGTGAAAGCCGTGCGAACGGCCCGTTCGCACGGCAAAACCCCAGGTGTGATGGTCAAACGGGATCGGGATTGGGCTGCGGAAGGGACGGCGCCTGCCTGGCGTGGCAAGCGCCGGGTGGAGGCGCGTGCCGCCTGCTTTGCCTTGGTGACTGAGGTGTGGGGTATCGGGAAGCGGCCAGCAGCAGTGTCGCAACGACCGCTAGAAACCGCCAAGCAACACCGCTGGGGCCATACGGATGCCCCGTGACACCTGTAGTTACCTCCGGCCGGTCATACCGGAGGGAGAGAAGCACGCACCCCAATCACCCACAAACCCGGCGCCTCTGGGTGGTCTGCCGCGCGGCGAGCGCTTCTCTTCTCAGCGCCGCTTCTTGTAGTGCCGCTAGAGGCTGGCCAGCGCGGCGATGAACAGGATTCCGGCGAGCACGATGGTCAGGATGAAGGGGCCGCCCTCGACGTCGCGGGGGAAGAACCGGCCGTGCTTGCGGCGCCACCACACGGCCCACCAGATGGCGCCGCCCAGGCCGAGGAACACGCCGAACACGTCCAGCCAGAGGTAGCCGACCAGCACCAGCAGGCCCGCACCGAACGGCATCAGCGCGCCCACCGCGGCCGCCCGGATGTCCGAGCCCCAGCCTGCGGTGACGGCGTTATTGCTGCTATCTGTCACGACTACACATAGTAGGACGTCCGATCCTCGGGAAGGCGATTTTCTGCGAGCGAAACGACGACTACCGTGCACCCATGACGTCTCTGCCGTTCACCCAGACCTCCAGCCCGGACCCGGCGACCCCGGAGCGGCTCGCGGAGGTATTGGCCGATCCCGGCTTCGGGCGGTATTTCACCGATCACATGGTGACCATCCGCTGGAGCGCCGACCAGGGCTGGCACTCGGCCCAGGTCGAGCCGTACCACCCCCTCACCCTTGATCCCGCGGCCACCGTGCTGCACTACGGCCAGTCGATCTTCGAGGGGCTCAAGGCCTACCGTCACCCAGACGGGTCCATCGCGTCCTTCCGGCCGGACGCGAACGCCGAGCGGTTCCAGAACTCCGCCCGCCGCATGGCCATGCCGGAACTGCCCACCGAACTGTTCCTCAGGTCCCTCGAGGAGCTCGTCCGCGTCGACGCCCGATGGGTGCCCGACCAGGAGGAGTTCTCGCTGTACCTGCGGCCGTTCATGATCTCGGACGAGTCCACGCTCGGCGTGAACCGTCCGGCCAACCACTACCTGTACTCCGTGATCGCCTCACCCGCGGGCGTGTACTTCTCCGGAGAGATCAAGCCGGTCAAGGTCTGGCTGTGCCGCGACTACGTGCGCGCGGCTCCGGGCGGGACCGGTGCGGCCAAGTGCGCCGGCAACTACGCGGCCTCCTTCGTCGCCCAGGCACAAGCTGTGGCCGAGGGCTGCGACCAGGTTGTCTGGCTCGACGCGATCGAGCGGCGCTGGGTCGAGGAGGTCGGCGCGATGAACCTGTTCTTCGTGTTCGGCGACCGGCTCGTCACCCCCGAGCTGTCCGGCTCGCTGCTGCCCGGCATCACCCGGGACAGCCTGCTCACCCTGGCCCGTGACCTCGGGTACACAGTGGAGGAGCGCCGGATCTCCACCGACGAGTGGGAGAAGAAGGCCGAGTCCGGTGAACTCACCGAGGTCTTCGGCTGCGGAACCGCCGCGGTCATCACCGCTGTGGGTTCGGTGAAGCACACCGACGGCGAGTTCACCATCGCGGGCGGACAGCCCGGCGAGGTGACCATGCGCCTGCGCAAGGCTTTGAGCGACATCCAGCGCGGCCTTGCCCCCGACCCGCACAACTGGCTGCACCGGCTTGCCTGAGGACCACCTCTAAAGGCAGGCGACGAGCAGCACCACAGTCGTTGTGAGCTCACAGGCGGCGCCAAGAACGTCGCCTGTGATGCCGCCCAACCGTTTACGCGTATGCGCTGAGAACACCACCAGGACCGCCGCGGCGACCAGCACCGCGAGCGGCCCCTGCCAGAACCGCCCCGGCACGGCGGGAACCGCCGCGCCGGTGAGCAGGACCAGCCAGCCGATCGGGACGAGCACTGGTTGCGTTCCCGCGACCAGTGCTCCCAACCCCTCCGGCCGGGCCGCGGGCACGCCTTCCCGGCAGCACCAGGAGAAAGCCGCGCGCCCGGCGGCGTACGCGACGATGACCAGTCCCCAGTGGACGGTCGCGAGCGCGGTCGCCTGGAGTCCGGACGCGACGATCAGGGCGACGACCGCGAACGCCCCGACCCCGCCCTCCTTCATCACCTGCAGGGCCCGTTCCGGTGGCCCGTAGCAGCCCAGCCCGTCGGCGGTGTCCGCGAGCCCGTCGAGGTGCATCCCCCGCGTCGCCAACGCGACCAGGCCAACGCACAGGAACCCGCCCAGCAACCCGTGCACGCCCTGCAGAACGGCAGCCACCAACGCCCCCAGCAGCCACCCCACCACGGGCGCCACCGCGATCGCGTTGCGAGCAGCCCGCCGGTCAACGACCCCCGCCCCAACCGGCAACACCGTCAACCAAGACAGCGCCAACCGCACCAGAACTCACCCCCAAACCCTCGCGTGTCCCCCGTTCCTCCCAGGTGTGTCCCCCGTTCCTCCGGCGCGTGTCCCCCGTTCGTCCACCCCGAGTTCTCCCTTCCTCCCGGCAACGGAGATTTCATGGCGGAGGAAAGGGGGACACGCGGGGGAGGAAAGGGGGACACGCGGGTGGGTGGGGTTAGGACTCGGCTACGCCGGCGGACTCGAAGGTCGCCATGTCGGCCAGGATCCGGGTCGCCGCGGCCACGATGGGCAGGGCGGTCACCGCGCCGGAGCCTTCGCCCAGGCGCATCTGCATGTTCAGGATCGGCTCCAGGCCGAGCTGCTCCAGGGTCAGCTTGTGCGCGGGTTCGGTCGACTGGTGACCCGCGACCCACCACAACCGGGCGCCGGGCGCCAGCTCCTCGGCCACCAGAGCGGCCGCACCGGACACGACCCCGTCCAGGATCACCGGCGTCTTGCGGATCGCCGCCTGAGCCAGGAACGCCGCCATGGCAGCGATATCCGCACCCGCGGTGGTCTGCAGCAACGCCACCGGGTCCGCGCTCACCTTGCGGGCACGGCGGAGGGCGTCCCGGATCGCGGCGGTCTTGCGCATCCACGTCTGGTCGTCGATCCCGGTGCCCCGGCCCACGACCGCGACTGGCTCCGCCCCCGTCAACGCGGCGACGAGGACCGCGGCCGGGGTCGTGTTGCCGATCCCCATGTCGCCCGCGATCAGCAGGTCCGCGCCCTCGTCCACCTCCTGGTCGGCGATCGCCCTGCCGGCCTCGACCGCGGCCCTGACCTCCTCGGCGGTCAACGCGTCCTCGCGGTCGATCGACCCGGAACCCTGACGCACCTTGAACTTCGACACGTCGTCGGCGGTGTCCGCACCCACCGACATGTCGACCACGCGCACGGTCGCCCCGGCCGTCGCGGCGAGCACGTTCACCGCCGCGCCGCCGTTCAGGAAGTTCGCGACCATCTGCGCGGTGACCTCGGCCGGGTACGCGGACACGCCGTGCGCCGCGACTCCGTGGTCACCGGCGAACACCACGACCCGCGGCCGTTCGAACGGCTTGGGCGGGCACTGGCCCTGGCACGACGCCACCCACACGCCCAGTTCCTCGAGCCGGCCCAGCGATCCGGCGGGCTTGGTCAGCCGGTCCTGCCGGGCGAGGGCGTCTCGCTTGGCGGACTCGTCAGGTGGCGACACGTACGGGAACACCCACAACCTCCGTTAACGCAACCGCATCGGGATACCGGCCACGAGCAGGAGGACCTCGTCACAGCGTTGCGCCAACGCGGCGTTGAGAGCGCCGAGCTCGTCGCGGAAGAGCCTGCCAGAGCGCGTCGCGGGCACAACCCCCAGGCCGACTTCCGAGCTCACCAGCACCACCCGGGCCTCGGTGGCGGCGACCGCCTCGACGAGCTTGGCGCCCTCCCGGCGGACCAGGTCGAGGCCCGCGCCCTCCCACGCCCCGGCGGCGTCCATCACGCCGGTGAGCCAGGTGGCGATGTCGTCGACGATGGCCGGGCCCTTGGCCACCCGGACCAGGTCGGCCAGCTCGCGGCTGGCCTCCACGGTCCGCCAGCAGTACGGGCGGCGGGCGATGTGGGCGTCGATCCGGGCCGTCCACTCCGGATCGCCCGGGTCGCGCCGGCCGGTGGCCAGGTACGTGACCTCCTCGTCGGCCGGCAACAACCCCTCGGCGTGCGCCGACTTGCCCGAGCGTGCCCCGCCCAGCACCAGTGTCCTGCGGCTCACATGTCCCTCACGTCGTCGGTGACATAGCCTCGGGCCAAAGTTACCCGGCTAGTGGAGTCACCGTGGACTATCGATGGCGCTGTCAGGACGCGCGCGGACGCGACGTCCCCGGTGACGAGACCCATTTCGCCACGCAGACCGACGCGGAGAGCTGGCTCAGGGACGTCTGGCAGGACCTGCTCGGCTCGGGTGTCGACCGGGTGACCCTGCTGCACGGCGAGGCCGAGGTCTACGGCCCCATGTCACTGCACCCCGCCTCTTGAGTGGTTGTACCGGTCAGCACAAGTACAACCACTCACGAGCCCTGATCAGGGGGTTTGGGTGAGGCGGGGGTCGGTGGTGATGACGTCGGCCAGGACGGCGTCGATCTTGTCCATCAGGTCCTGCTCGAGGACGTGACCGCCGGCCTGCACGTTCTCGGTGACCTGTTCGGGCCGGGACGCGCCGATGATCGCCGAGGCCACGTTCGGGTTCTGCAGCACCCACGCCACCGCCAGCTGGGCCATCGTCAGCCCGGCCTCCTCGGCCAGCGGTTTGAGCTGCTGCACGCGCTCCAGGACGTCGTCCCGCATCCACCGCGAGATCATGTTCTTCCCGGACGCGTCGGTGGCCCGCGAGCCCTCCGGCACCGGCTGGCCGGGCAGGTACTTCCCGCTCAGCACGCCCTGGGCGACGGGGGAGAAGACCAGCTGGCTCAGCCCCTCCCGCTCGGACGCCGGGATCACCTGCGGCTCGATCACCCGCCACAGCATCGAGTACTGCGGCTGGTTGGACACGAACGGCACGTTCAACTCACGCGCCAGCGCCGCACCCCGGGTGATCTGCTCGCCGGTCCACTCGGACACACCGATGTAGAGCGCCTTGCCCTGCCGCACCAGGTCCGCGAACGCCAGCATGGTCTCCTCCAGCGGGACCGTGCGGTCGAACCGGTGCGCCTGGTAGAGGTCCACGTAGTCGGTGCCCAGCCGCTTGAGCGAGGCGTTGGCCGACTCCAGGATGTGCTTGCGGCTCAGGCCCTGGTCGTTGGGACCCTTCGGCCCGGTCGGCCAGAACACCTTGGTGAAGATCTCCAGGCTCTCCCGGCGCTCGCCCTTCAGCGCCCGGCCGAGCACCGACTCCGCCGCGGTGTTGGCGTACACATCCGCGGTGTCGAACGTCGTGATCCCCGCGTCCAGCGCGGCCCGCACACACGCGTGCGCCTGCTCCTCCTCGACCTGCGACCCGTGAGTCAGCCAGTTGCCGTAGGAGATCTCACTGACCGACAGCCCGCTACGCCCTAAGCGCCGAAACTTCATACCCACAACTTAGTGGCACGATCCTTCGCAATGCTAAACAGATTGCCGGCGGCAAGCGGCAGGCGATATTGCTTGCCGCTACTTGCCCGAGGGGCCGGCTGGATCCTCGACAGCCATCTGCAGGATCTAGCGTTGAATGACGATGGCTGCACCCGCCGGGCCATCGCGCTGATCGAGGCAGTGCTCTGGCCGCCGGCCGCCGGCGCGTTGAGCCTCACCGGCCGGCGAGGCTCGCGGCGGCGGCGAGGACCTGGTGGCCCAGGGCCTCGTCGCCCCGGATGGTGACCTCGGCGTCAGCCGCCGAAAGGCGGTCGCCCATCAGCCGGCAGAACGCGAGCACGTCGAGTTCCAGCTCGGCGGCCGGGTCCGATGACCCCGGAACGAGCCAGGAACCGCCGCCCTCCCCGGTGAGCACGAGCCGCAGCGACCGTCCATTGAGGACGACCCCGCCCCGGACCGCCGCCGAGGGCAGGATTCGCGCGCCGAGGTCGGCGATGCGGTGGACGTGCTCGCCGGGCGGCGCGGGCAGGTCCCGGCCAACGGCGGCGGCGATGTCCCCGGCGTGCACCCAGGTCTCGAACGCCCGCGACGCCATGATGTCCGCCAACGGCATGGTGACCGGCCGCAGCGAGATGGGGTGGTCTCCGGGCAGGTCGGCCAGTTGGAGGCACAGCAGGGCCGCCTGGGTGCGCCAGAGGTCCCAGGTGTCGGCGGGCTGGCGGGTTCGTTCGCGGGCGACGGTCGCGTCCGTGCGGGTGTCGATGGTGTCCAGGGAGGGTGTTAGCCGCAGTTGGTCGGCCAGCAGGCTGTCGGTGGCGGCGAGGTGCGCGACCAGGTCGTGCACGCTCCAGTCGCCGTAGGCCGCGATGGTCGCCCAGTCCGCGGCCGCCAGCTCGCCGAGCAACGCGTCGAGCGCGGCCGCCATCGCCGCGTAGACCCGTCCGTACGACACCGTCGTACCGACCCCGATGCGCCTCATGGCCTGGCTCCCAGTTTGACCGCCAGCTGCCGCAGCCCCTGCCGCACGCGCGACTTCGCGGTGCCCTCGGGGATACCCAGCCGCACGGCCACCTCACGGTAGGTGTGGCCCTGCAGGTAGGCCAGCTCCAGCGGCTCACGGGTGAGGTCCGGCAACGCCGCCAGCGCGGAGCGGACCTGCTCGTGCGCCGCCGCCTCCAGCACGGCGTCGGCCGGGTCGTCGGTCAGCTCGGGGGTGGCCAGCCGCGGCTCGTTCGTGAGGTTGCGGTGCCGCTGCTCGGACCGGACTCTGTCAACCGCCCGCCGGTGCGCCAGCATGCCCAGCCACCCGCGCAGGTTCCCCGGCCGGGGTCGAACGACAGCGGCCGGTCCCAGAGGTACGCGAACACGTCCTGGGTGACGTCCTCGGCCGCGCCCGGATCCCGGATCACGCGCAGCGCGACCGTGAACACCATCCGCGAGTAGCTGGTGTAGACCTCGGCGAGCGCGTCCTCGTCCCCGTAGACGATGCGCCGGTGGACCTCCGCGTCCAGCATGGGCTCCCTCCCCACTGGGAAGAGCCGCCGCGCAGGCGCCAGATACGTCTGTCTAGTTCGGGATCGGGTCGCCCGGGCGGATGCGCGGCTTGGGGACGCGCAGCTTGCGGATCTGGCTGCTGCGCACGAACGCGTACCAGCCGATCGAGCCGCCGCGGACGGTCTCCTTGGGGAACTTCTGCCGCACCAGCTTGGCGATCCGCCGCCCGTTGACGATGCCCTCGAAGATCATCGCCACCAGCATGATCAGGCACAGCAGGGTGGCGTACTGCTGGACCACGAAGTTCGGCACGAGCAGGGCCACGAACACGAGGATCGCCAGCGGCATGAACAGGCCCAGCAGGTTGCGGCGGCTGTCCACGACGTCCCGGATGTAGGCCTTGACCGGGCCGCGGTCGCGGGGCATCAGGTAGCGGTCGTCGCCGGCCATCATCCGCTCGCGGCGTTCTTTCGCGGCCTCACGGCGCTCGTCCTTGCTGCCGCGGTTGCGGCGCATGGCCTCACGCGTGGTCTTGGGCGCGGGCGCGACCGGGCCGCGCTTGCGGGCCTCGGCGTCCCGGCGCTTGGGGGTCGCCCGGCCCTTGGCCGGGGTGAAGCCCTTGCGCGTGGACTCCTCGGCGCCCGGCTCGGCCTCCTCGACGGCGGCGTCCGTGTTCTCGGCTGAGTTGCGGCGTAGGAACCTCACAGTTACGTAGATTAGGACAAGGGCGTGGGCGTGTGTCCGGCGGATACGCTGCGACTTGTGCGCGTACTGATTGCTCCCGACTGTTTCGGCGGCACGCTGACCGCCCTGGAGGCGGCGCAGGCCATGGCCGAGGGCTGGCACACCGCCAAGCCCGCGGACGAGCTGGTCCTGCGTCCGCTCACGGACGGTGGTCCCGGCTTCGTGGACGTGCTGCACACAGTGCTCGGCGGCAGCCTGCACACCCTCGAGGTGACCGGCCCTCTCGGCGGCAGGGTCACCGCGAGCTGGCTCGAGCACGACGGAACCGGATACATCGAAAGCGCTCAGGCGAACGGGCTCCACCTGGTCCCCAAGCAGGACCGGCGCCCGTTGGACGCCACCACGCGAGGCGTGGGCGAGCTGATGGTCGACGCGCGTGCCGCGGGTATGAACAGGATCGTCATCGGCCTGGGTGGCTCCGCCACCACGGACGGTGGCCGAGGCATGTTGGAGGTTGCTACAGGAGCGTGGCCGGAGCTGATCGCCGCGACCGACGTCGAGAACCCGCTGCTGGGTCCGCACGGCGCCGCGCACACCTTCGGCCCGCAGAAGGGCGCGACCCCGGCGGATGTCGAGGAGCTGGAGAAGCGTCTTGACGCGTTCTCCGCCGAGGCCGGGCCGCGGTTCCGGGACGAGCCGGGGGCCGGCGCCGCCGGCGGGCTCGGGTTCGGCCTGTTCCTGCTGGGCGCCAAGCGGGTGTCCGGGGCCGGTCTGGTCCGCGAGCTGACCGGGCTGGACAAGGCGATGGCGGACGCCCAGCTGGTGCTCACCGGCGAGGGCAGCTTCGACTGGCAGTCGCTGCGCGGCAAGCTGGTCACCTCGGTGGCCGCGGGCGCGGCCGAACGAGGCCTGCCGACACTCGTTCTCGCAGGTCAGGTCAGCGTTGGGCGGCGTGAGGCGGCGGCCGCCGGGATCGAGGCGTCCTACGCCGTCGCGGACCACGCGGGCTCGGTCGAGGCCGCTTTCGCCGACCCGGCGGGCACCCTGTCGGCGTTGGCCAGGGACGTGGCGTCTCAGTGGTCGGCATGACAACTCCGCCCCAAGCGGAGTGTGTCACCATGGAATAAGACACGACGGCGGTGTGTTCGCACAGCCGTAGTCGGACTTCAAGGGAGTGCCATGACGACCGCGCAGGAGAACACGACCGAGGCGGCGACGACGCACGGCGTGACGTTGACCGATACCGCTGCGAGCAAGGCCAAAGCCCTGCTTGAGCAGGAAGGTCGCGACGACATGCACCTGCGTATCGCCGTGCAGCCGGGCGGCTGTGCCGGTCTGCGCTACCAGCTGTTCTTCGACGAGCGCGCACTCGACGGCGACCTGTACCGCGACTTCGGCGGCCTGAAGGTGGCCGTGGACCGGATGAGCGCGCCGTACGTCGAGGGTGCCGTGATCGACTTCGTCGACACGATCGAGAAGCAGGGCTTCACGATCGACAACCCGAACGCCACGGGTTCGTGCGCCTGTGGAGACTCGTTCCACTAAGGCTCGAAAACGCGAAGGGGGCCCGGTGCGGGCCCCCTTTCCGCGTGTTCAGACGTATTCGTCGAGGTCTTCCACCTGGGCCCGGCAGCCGTCGGTGACCTCCCAGGCGGGCGCCAGCCTTGGCACGAGTGCCAGCTGGCCGGCCGGGCGGAGCGATGACGGGATCTCGGCGCAGTCGGCGATCAGTTCGTCGAGCGTGTCTGCCTCGGTAGTACGCACGGTGCGTACCGTATTGAGCGAGGCTGCGGGTTGCCTAGAGGTACCGCCGGGTAGTGTGCCAAGGCAGCCGGTGAACCACCCGTCCGGGTGGGCGGCCCGGCTGCCTGACTTGCCAGTACCCAGACAAGGAGGGCCCCGGTGCCCGTTGCCGTATCGGGAAGCATCGCCACCGATCACCTCATGCACTTCCCCGGCCGTTTCGCCGAGCAGATCGTCGCCGAGCAGATCCACCGGCTCTCGCTGTCCTTCCTGGTCGACGACCTGCAGGTGCGCCGGGGCGGGATCGGGGCCAACATCGCGTTCGGGATGGGAGTGCTGGGCTGCTCCCCGGTGCTGGTCGGCGCGGCCGGCTCGGACTTCGCCGACTACCGGTCCTGGCTGGAGCGCCACGGCGTGAACTGCTCGGGCGTGCACATCTCGGAGACCGCGCACACCGCCCGGTTCGTCTGCACCACCGACGAGGACATGTGCCAGATCGCCTCGTTCTACGCGGGCGCGATGGCCGAGTCCCGGATGATCGAGCTCAAGCCGATCGAGGACAAGGTCGGCTCGCTCGACCTGGTGCTGATCAGCCCGGACGACCCCGAGGCGATGCTGCGGCACGCCGAGGAGTGCCGTCAGCGCGGGTACCGGTTCGCGGTCGACCCCTCGCAGCAGCTGGCCCGGATGAACGGCGAGCAGGTGCGCGAGTTCTTGGTGGGCGCGGAGTACCTGTTCAGCAACGACTACGAGTGGGAGCTGCTGCTCAAGAAGACCGGCTGGACCGAGGCCGAGGTGCTGGCCAAGGTCGGCATGCGGATCACCACGCTGGGCGAGAAGGGCGTGGAGATCGTCGACAGCAAGGGCCCGGTCGTGCACGTCGCCGCCGTTCCCGAGCTGGCCAAGGCCGACCCGACCGGCGTCGGCGACGCGTTCCGCGCGGGCTTCCTGGCCGGCCTGAGCCACGGCCTCGACCTGGAGCGGGCCGCCCAGCTGGGCTCGTACGTCGCCGTCCTGGTGCTGGAGACGGTCGGTACCCAGGAGTGGGTGTTCGACACGGCCGAGGCGGTCAGCCGGATCAGCGGCGCCTTCGGTCCCGAGGTCGCGCAGGACATCGCGGCGGTCCTGCCCAACTAGTCTCTACCGCATGAGTGACGCTTGTGCCGTCGCACATGGCACGGCCACCGCGGAGGTGGGCGAGCACCGCGTTCTGGTCGCGGTGTTCGCCTCGCCCGTGGCCGAGTTCCTTGTGCGGTACGGAAAAGACCTCGGCTACGAGACCGTGGTGTACGACCCGCCCGGCGAGCTGCCCGCGATGTGCGAGCACACCGACGTCGTGGCCACCGACCACCACCGCCCCGACCTCGGGACGGCGTTGCGGGACGTGCTGGCCCACGACGTCCGCTGGATCGGCGTGCTGGGCAACCCCCGTCACGAAGGCCCGCACGTGCGGCTGTTGACCGAATTGGGGGTACCGGCCTCGGAGATCGCGCGCGTGCACCGGCCGGTCGGTCTCAACATCGGGTCGCGCACCCCGGCGGAGATCGCCATCGCGACCCTCGCGGGTCTCGTCGCCGACCGCAACAACCGCCCTGGTGGCTTCGAGTTCTAGCGGATCACGCGCAGCCGCGGCCGTTCCTCGGGCATACCCAGCAGCTTTCGCAGCCTTGGGAGCCCGAGGTGCAGGCGTTCGGCCAAGGCCTTCAGCGGAAGTCCATGTGCGGCAGCGAGTTCGGCGGCGCGGGGGAGGAGTTCCGGTTCCTCGCCGGGATATCCGGACCGGACGGGTTCGTCGGTGCGCCAGCCGAGGCGGGTGATCGTGCTCATCGCCCGCCGCAGCGTTGACTCGCTGTACACGCCCAGATCGTTGCCACGATAGGCAAGCGCAGACACCGAGACGCCATACGTGTCGGCGAGGTCTTTGAGCGCGGCGATGTCCGCGCGCCGGGGGAGCAGCTCGCGGATTTCCGTCGCGGGCATGAGGAACTCGGCCGCGAACGCGTTGGCTTCCTTTTCGTGCTGGGAACTTCCGGGGGCGGGTTCGGGGTGCAGCAGCAGGTGGCCGAGCTCGTGCGCCACCGAGAACCGCCGCCGTAGCGGATTTCCCTTGTGGGTCAACGCGATCACCGGCCGCCCGGACAACGCCGACGAGAACGCGTCGATGCTGTCGACCTCGTGGATGCGGGCCACGATGATGCCGCGCGCTTCGAGGTTGCGCACCAGGTGCACCGCCGGTCCGTCGGCCGCGCCCCACGCCTTGCGGATCCGCCTGCTCGTTCCGGACGGATCCCCGTGCGGCACACCCAAAGGCAGCCCCAGGTCCACTGTGGGCAGTTCGATGACCTGGTCGAGCTGGTCGGTGATCTCCCACAACAGTTCCACGTACGCGAGCGCCTGCTGCCGTTGCGCGGATGTGGTGGCGCGCAATGACCGGAAGTGGGCGTGCGCGGTGTCCAACGTGAGCTGGGGGCGTCCGGTCGTGAAGAACGTCACCGGCACGTCCAGCGCCCGCGCACAGCGTTCGAGGGTGTCCGCGCTGGGTTTCGACTGGCCCAGCTCGTACTGCGACACCGCCGCCGCGGTCCGGTCGATCAGCTCGGCCAGCTCACGTTTGCGCAGCCCCGCCAGCTCGCGGGCCATGGTGAGCCGGGCGGGGGCGAATGCCTGCGCGGCCGCGAAGGCATCCGTGCTCACGTCGGGGGTCCTCTCGGGGTGTTCGGGACGGGGTGATCATTATCCGGCTCGTTCGGCGGGATCGCGCCTCGGGCGGAGCGGAACGTCGGGCTGCGGCTGCTCGAACACATCCGCGTTGAACAGCGTCGGCAGCTCCGTGTACCCGGGATGCCCGTACCCACCAGCCGCGATGTCCTGCAACCGCACCTTCCACTCCCACACGATGTACCCGTCCTCGAGCACACCCTGGCCCGCCCACGTGTCGGTGAGCCCGCGCCGCTCATCACCCGACCAGGGCAACAGCAGCAGCTCACGGTGGCCCAGCCACGCCTCCCGCCGGCCGAACAGCGACTGCTCGTCCCGCAGGGTCATCAGCTCGCGCCGCAGGTCGCTGGTCTCGCCGACCGCGCCGTCCGGCCCGCTGGGCATGTGGAACTGGTAGATCCCCGCGTGCGGCAGCTTGAGCAGCACCGACTGGAACGCGGGCGCCACCTCCAGCCGCTCGATCTCCCCCTCCAGCGACTCCGCCGTGTTCAGCAGGTACTGGTGCCGATCCGTCCCAAAACTCGTGTTGTTCGCCCACCCACCCCGATGACCACCCACCCGCGCCTTCTGCAGCGCCCCAGCCTCATCATGCGCATCCTGCAACCACTGACACACCTGACTGACGAAGTCCACCAACACCACCGGCCGCACCAACCTCGCCAGCCGGTCGACATGCCCCGGATCATTCTCAGCCACAACAAACCCCACTTTCCCCAGCCGAGCGGTCCATGCGCGTCCACTTGATTTTCGCGCATGAACCACTCGGATGTGGTCAGCGGGTCCCCGCGTGTCTAGAGGCGGACGGGGTACTGGGGCTCGGGGATGTGGGGACGGATGCGGCCTTCGATGAAGATGCCGTGCCAGAGCATGAACACGATGAGGGCCCAGATCCGGCGGCTGTGGTCGAGCTCACCGGCGCGGTGCTCCTCGAGCAGGGCCATGACGGCCTGCTTGTCCAGCAGCTCGTCGGTGTAGGACTCGCGGATGATGGCCGCGGCCCACTCGTACATCTCCTCGCGCAGCCAGTGCCGGATCGGCACCGGGAAGCCCAGCTTGCGGCGGTTGAGCACGTGCGCCGGGACGATGTCACGCAGGGCCGCGCGCAGCGCGAACTTGGTGGTCTCGCGGGTGATCTTCTGCTCGAGCGGGATCTTCGAGGCGATCTTGAACACCTCGGGGTCCAGGAACGGCACCCGCAGCTCCAGCGAGTTGGCCATGGTCATCTTGTCGGCCTTCACCAGGATGTCGCCGCGCAGCCAGGTGAACAGGTCGACGTGCTGCATCCGGGTCACCGGGTCCCAGTCGGCGGACTGGCGGTACCAGGGCGCGGTCACGTCCTCGTGCCCGACCTGCGGGTTGAACGTGCGCAGCACGCGACGGATCTGGTCGTCGCGGAAGATCCGGGCGTTGCCGTAGTACCGCTGCTCCAGCGACAGCGCGCCGCGGCGGAGCAGGTCCTTGCCGCGCTTGCCCTCCGGCAGTTTGGTGGACAGGTTGCCCATGGCCTTGCGCAGCGCGCCGGGCACCTTCTCGAACGCCGCCAACGAGATCGGCTCGCGGTAGATCGTGTACCCACCGAACAGTTCGTCCGCGCCCTCACCGGACAGCACGACCTTCACATACTGCCGCGCCTCGCGTGCGATGAACCACAACGGCACCAGCGCCGGGTCGGCCACCGGGT
The DNA here is from genome assembly GCF_040675465.1 of Actinocrispum sp. NPDC049592. NCBI lineage: Bacteria > Bacillati > Actinomycetota > Actinomycetes > Pseudonocardiales > Pseudonocardiaceae > Actinocrispum > Actinocrispum sp. NPDC049592. The sequence continues at coordinate 109,085 of NZ_JBFAPA010000007.1, forward strand.
CGTCGAGGTACCAGACGATCAACGGCAGGACATCCATCATCTCCTGCGGCGACACCGTGCGGACCACGTGCTTCACGCCGATCGCCGCGGCCGACTCGGCGGCCACGTCCACCTCGGAGTAGCCCTGCCGCTCGAACCCGGTGGTGAACGTGATCAGGTCCGGGTTGTGCTCCTTGGCCAGCGCGGCGATCGCGGTCGAGTCGATGCCGCCGGACAGGAACGAGCCGACCGTCACGTCCGCGCGCATGTGCTTGGCCACCGAGTCACGCATGGCGGCGGCGATGTCGGAGTGCAGCCGGCCGGACTCGTACTGGCTGACCGGCATGGTGCGGAAGATCGGGTTGAAGTACCGCTCGGTGGTCAGCCGCCCGTCCGGGGTGACCGTGAACGACGTGCCCGACTCGATCCGCCGGACCGTGTTGTGCAGCGTCTCCGGCTCCGGCACGTACTGCAGGACCAGGTAGTGCTGCAGGGCCGTGCGGTCCAGCTGCGGCGAGAGGCCCAGCGTGCGCTGCAGCTGCAGCAGGCTCTTCTTCTCGCTGGCGAACGCCACCCCGTTCGGGCCCTGCGCGTAGAACAGCGGCTTGATGCCGAACGGGTCGCGCGCGCCGAACAGCACCTGCCGGTGCGAGTCCCAGATCAGGAACGCGAACATGCCCCGGAACTTGGCCACCACACCCGGGCCGTAGTGGTGGTACGCGGCCACCATCGCCTCGGCCTCGCCGTCGGTGGCGAACTTCAGGTTGAACTCGCGCTTCAGCTCGGCCCGCAGCTCCAGGTAGTTGTAGACCTCGCCGTTGAACAGGATGGTGTACCGGTCCGGCGCGTCCACCGGGCCCCAGTGCAGGGGCTGGTGGGAGTGCGCGATGTCGACGATCGACAGCCGGTTGAAGCCGAAGATGACCCCGTCACCGATCCAGGTTCCGCTCTCGTCCGGCCCGCGGTGCCGCTGGCAGCGCAGCGCCGCCTCGACCCCGTTGCGGGCGGAGCCGGCGTCGAGTTCCGAAGGACAGACCATGCCAAGCAGACCGCACACGCTCTCGGCAACCTTCCAGTCGAGGAGTGGGTGAGTGGCCAGTATGCCCGTCCGCCGGGACGCGGCATCGCGTGCCCGGCCCCCGATCCGCGTCACATATGTCGCTGAGCTACGCTCCCGCAGGAGCGGATCGCTGCGAGGAGGAGAGCGAACGGTGAGCCACAAGGAGCGCTCGCGAGGGCGGCGACTGGCCAAGGTCATCGGCCTGGTCGGCCTGGTCGCGTTCGCGGCCACTGGCTGCTCGGGCGACGAGGTGCTGCGGTTCGGCTGGCCGGAGGGCATCACCGAGCAGGCGCAGGACATGCGGAACCTGTGGACCGGCGCGGTCATCGCGTCGCTGGTCGTGGGTGTGTTCGTCTGGGGCCTGATGCTGTGGCCGGTCGCCTTCCACCGCAAGAAGAAGGGCGATGACACCCTGCCGCGGCAGACCCAGTACAACCACGTGCTGGAGGCCATCTACACGGGCCTGCCGGTGATCATCGTGGTGGTGCTGTTCGTGTTCACCGCGAGCACCGAGAACAAGGTGCTGGCCAAGACGGCGAACCCGGACACCGTGGTCAACGTGGTGGGTTTCCAGTGGAACTGGGACTTCAGCTACGAGCAGAACAAGGGCGACAAGCCCCGCCTGCAGGACGGCTCGCTGATCCACACGGTCGGCAGCACCCGGGAGATCCCGCTGCTGGTCGTGCCGACCCAGCGGGTGGTCGAGTACCGGCTGTCGTCCAACGACGTCATCCACTCGTTCTACGTGCCGGAGATGCACTTCAAGCGGGACGTGTTCCCGTACCCGGACAAGAACAACCAGGACTTCAGCTTCCAGAACAAGATCGACAAGCCGGGCTCCTTCGTGGGCCGCTGCGCCGAGCTGTGCGGCTCGTACCACGCGTACATGAACTTCGAGGTGCGCGCGCTCACACCGGACCTGTTCGACCAGTACCTGCAGCTGCGGACCCAGACCAACCCGCAGACAAATCAGCCGTACACCGCGGCCGAGGCGTTGAGCAAGATGGCCTGCGGCGACCTGTGCAAGCCGTACGCAGTGACCACATCCCCGTTCAACCCCGACCGCACCGCACGCACAGCCTCCGGCTGACGGCTGAGCAAGAGGACGACAGGGACATGAACGGGAACAGGGACAGGAACGATCCATGAAGGTCGAAGGCAGGATTTTCCACATCTGCACGGCGTTCTTCTTCGCCGCTGCCATCCTGTACGGGTTCTGGGCGAAGGAGCCGGTGGGCATCGTCGGCCTGACGTTGACCGGTGGCCTGTCACTGATCATCGGGAGCTACTTCAGCTTCGTCGCCCGCCGCGTCGAGGAGCGCCCTGAGGACAACCCCGACGCCGAGGTCAGCGACGGCGCCGGTGAGCTGGGCTTCTTCAGCCCCGGCAGCTACTGGCCGATCGCCTGCGCCGCCTCCGCCGCCCTGGCAGGCTTCGCGCTCGCGTTCTTCCACATCTGGCTGATCGTGATCGCCGTGGTCCTGGTCCTGCTCAGCGTCGGCGGCCTGGTCTTCGAATACCACACAGCCCCCGACAAAGACTGAGACACAAGCAACACCAGCAAAAAGCGGCTTCCCCCACATCAGGGGGAAGCCGCTTTTTCGCTTCCCCAACAAACGCGCGTGCCCGCGCCACACACCTGACCTTCGTGCCCAACCCAAAGGATCCGAAGGATCCTGATCCTTGTCCCTCTTGACGGCCTGCCTAGCGGCGAGCGCATCTTTTCCAGCCCCTAGCGGCAGCGCTTCCAGCCGCCCAGACCCCAACGCCTATCCTCGCCCACCAGCTCATTCAGAAGTGACTTCGAAGACCGAAGCGACTAATCTCTGGTAAGTGCAAGACCCCCTGAACGAGGCAGCCCGCCCCAAAGTCACACCCAGCAGACCAGACCGGGCGGCAGGAGAAGGCCAGACCCTCCTCCTGGTTCACCGCCACCTCCGCCAAGAACTGACCCAAATCAAGAGCGCCATCGAAGAAGTAGCCGCAGGCCGCCTCACCCCCGAGCAAGCCCGCGACCACATAAACCACACAACGATGCGCCAGAACTACTGGACCCTGGGCAGCTTCTGCGCCGCCTACTGCCGCGTCCTCACCATGCACCACACGCTCGAGGACGAAACCTTCCCCACCCTCGCCCGCCGAAAGCCCGAACTAAAACCGGTCGTCGACAAACTCAGCCAAGAGCACGAGGTGATAGCCACAGTCCTGACCCAACTCGACCACACCCTCACCGCGATGATGAGCGACGAGAGCAAGATCGACGACGTCCGAGCGGACGTAGCCCTCCTGGACCGCCTGCTGACCTCCCACCTCACCTACGAGGAAGATCAGCTGGTGGCCCCATTGAGCGTTTTCTGAGCGGCCAGAGCCGTCGACAAGTCAGCCCACCGAGAAAGCAGCGAAGCAGCCGCACCGGAGTCGATGGCCTGAGCGGCCTGCTGCAAACCGGCCCCCAGATCGCTCGTGAGATCCCCGGAGAACCCACGGTAGGCAGCGATAGCCCCAGCGGCGTTCAAAAGCACAGCGTCGCGAACAGGCCCCAGTTCACCACCAACCAGTCGCCGCACGACCTCACCGTTGTGCGCAGCGTCCCCACCCCGCAGGTCCTCCTGAGTCGCCGGAGGCAGCCCCAGCGCGGAAGGATCGACCTGCTCCTGCCGAACCTCCCCGTTGGACACCACCCAAGCGGAGGAGGTCGTCGAGGTGGTCAGCTCGTCAAGACCATCATCCCCACGCACAACCAGCACAGAGGCGTCGCGACCAGCGAAAACCTCCGCCACGGTCGGCGCCAGCCGGGAGAAAGCACACCCGACCAGCCCCGCTTCGGGCTGAGCCGGATTCGTCAACGGTCCGAGCACGTTGAACGCCGTGGGAATCCCCAGCTCACTCCGCGTCGGCCCCGCATGCCGCAGAGCGGGGTGGTACAGCGACGCGAAGCAGAAGCCGATCCCCAGCTCACGCACGCATTCCTCGACCGCCGCCGAGTCCAAGGCGATAGCGACGCCCAGCACCTCGAGCACATCCGCCGCACCGGCCTTCGAGGACGCCGACCGGTTGCCGTGCTTGACCACGGGCACGCCGGAAGCCGCCGTCACGATGGCGGTCATCGTCGAGATGTTCACGCTGCCGGACCGGTCGCCGCCGGTGCCCACGATGTCGACGGCCCGGCGCGGAATCGTGACCCGATTGGCATGTGCCAGCATCCCGGTAGCCAGACCGGTCAGCTCGGCGGCCGTCTCGCCCTTGGCGTGCAGGCCCACCGCGAACCCGGCGATCTGCGCGGACGTGGCGTTGCCGGACATGATCTGCCCCATCGCCCACTCGGTGTCGTCGGCGGTCAGGTCGCCGCCGTCGACTAAGTGGTGCAGCAGCGCGGGCCAGTTGTCGCGCTTCATGCCGGTCATCCCCGCACGACGGGCAGCTGGCGGGACCGCAGCACGTCGGCGACGGTCTCGGCGGCGGTCAGCGGGTCGAGCGGGTGCACCAGCACCGCGTCCGCCTGCGACCAGGTCGCCAGCCAGCGGTCGTCCCGGCGGCGCACGGCCACCACGATCGGCGGGCAGTCGTCCAGCTCGTTCTTCAGCTGCCGGCACACGCCCATGCCGCCGGTCGGCTGCGCCTCGCCGTCCAGGATGGCCAGGTCGATCTCGCCGTCGTCCATGTAGTAGATGACGTCCGCGACGCCGGCGGCCTCGACGAAGGTGACCCGGCCGATGTCCGCGGCCGGACGGCGGCCCACCGCTGTGATGATGCTCTCTCGCACTTCGGGCCGGTGGCTGAACACCAGGATCTTCAACGGCTGTGTGCTCATCTTCGGCGCCCCTCCAGCGGTTATCACGGGCCTGGTCACGACCAGTCAGATGCTATCGCCACCGGCCCGGGCGCCCGCCCGCGGACCCGACCGGGCGAGCGGAATTTCCGCAAGCCATAATGCGTCGCGTGACAACAGCATCGCCTTCGATCAGCTCGCGAGTGCACTCGCTGAACCGGCCGAACATGGTCAGCGTCGGCACCATCGTGTGGCTGTCCAGTGAGCTGATGTTCTTCGCCGGGCTGTTCGCCATGTTCTTCACGGTGAAGGCACAGAACAGCACCGGACAGTGGCCACCGCCCCTGCACGGGGAGCCGTTCCACCTCAACCTGCCCTTCGCGACGCCGTTCACGGTGATCCTGGTGCTGTCCTCGGTCACCTGTCAGCTGGGTGTGTTCGCCGCGGAGAAGGGGGACGTGTTCGGCCTGCGCCGCTGGTACGTGCTGACCCTGATCATGGGCGCGATCTTCCTCGGCGGGCAGATCACCGAGTACATCAACCTGGTGCACGAGGGGATGACCATCCCCTCCGGCGGGTTCGGCACGGTCTTCTTCCTGACCACCGGGTTCCACGGCCTGCATGTCACAGGCGGGCTGATCGCCTTTGTCTACCTGCTCATGCGGACGAAGATGAGCAAGTTCACGCCTGCCCAGGCCACGGCCGCCATCGTCGTGTCCTACTACTGGCACTTCGTCGACATCGTGTGGATCGGCCTGTTCGCGGTCATCTACATCGTGCCGTGACGCACCAAGAAGACAATCCCGAACCGACTTCTCCAGCAAGGTTGCCCATCACATGACGAGCAGTAAAAAGGCGGACGCCGCCGGGGAGAGCAAGGCGGCACGCAACCATGCCCGCTCCTCCAAGCGTCGGCGGCGGATCTCCGGCCTGCTTGCGTTGGGTTTTGCCCTGATCGGTGTCGGCGCGATCTACAGCGCGGTCGCGCCGGAGCCGCAGACCGCGAACGCCTCGCAGCAGGACCCGGCGTTGGTGCGCAAGGGCGAGCAGATCTACAACAACACCTGCATCACCTGCCACGGCGCCAACCTCGAGGGCGTGAAGGACCGCGGGCCCGCCCTGATCGGCATCGGCGAGGCGTCGGTCTACTTCCAGACCTCGACCGGCCGGATGCCGCTGGCGGCGCAGACCGCGCAGGCCGAGCGCAAGCCCCCGAAGCTGAGCCCCGAGGAGATCGACGCGCTGATCGCGTTCGTCGAGTCCAAGGGCCCGGGCGGGCCGAAGCTGCCCGACGAGCACGGTGAGCAGCTGCGCGGCGACAACCCGGCCCGCGGTGGCGAGCTGTTCCGGATGAACTGCGCGTCCTGCCACAACTTCACCGGCCGCGGTGGCGCCCTGTCGTCCGGCAAGTTCGCACCGGAGCTGGACCCCGCGACCGAGGAGCAGCTGTACGCGGCGATGGTGTCCGGTCCGCAGAACATGCCGAAGTTCTCCGACCGCCAGCTGTCGCCGGAGGAGAAGAAGGACATCATCGCTTACGTCAAGTCGGTCACCGACGGGAACAACAACCCGGGTGGCGCGCCGCTGGGCGGTCTTGGCCCGCAGTCCGAGGGCCTGATCGCGTTCATCGTGGGGATGGCGGCGCTGATCGGCGTGACGCTGTGGATCGGAGCCAAGCAGTGAGCGAGCAGGACAAGAAGCTGCCGACCGACGAACAGCTGGCCGAGATGGACCGCGACCAGCTGGTCAGGCTGGGCGGTCAGCTCGACGACGTCGAACTGGTCGAGTACGACGACCCGTGGCCGGTCAAGGGCACCAAGGCGGAGAAGCGCGCCGAGCGCGCGGTCGCGTTCTGGTTCGCCCTGTCGGGTCTCGCCGGGCTGGCGTTCATCGTGGTGTTCATCGCCTGGCCGTGGCGCTACGCCGCGGCCAACACCAGCGACCACCTGCTGTACCTGCTGTACACGCCGTTGCTGGGCATCACCCTGGGGCTGTCGATCCTCGGCGTGGGGGTCGGCGTGGTGATGTACGCCAAGCGGTTCCTGCCGCACGAGGTCGCGGTCCAGCAGCGGCACGAGGGCCGCTCGACCGAGGTCGACCGGCAGACCTTCGTGGCGCACCTGGCCGACGCGGGCGACAAGAGCACCATCGCCCGCCGGTCGCTGATCAAGCGCACCGCGCTGTTCGGCGCCGGCACGTTCGGCCTGGCCGCGGCGGTGCTGCCACTGGGCAGCATGATCAAGAACCCGCACGCCGAGTCGGCCAACGAGAACGGCCTGTGGCACACCGGCTGGATGGCCAAGAACGGCGAGCGGGTGTTCATGCGCCGCGACACCGGCGACCCGCACGCGATCGAGCTGGTCAAGCCGGAGGACCTGGACGCGGGCGCGATGGAGACGGTCTTCCCGTTCCACGCCCCGGTGACCAAGTCCGGCCAGGTGGACTACGCGGCGCTCGAGGCGATCCTGACCGGCAAGCAGCGGGTCGACCCGGAGGAGCTGTCCGAGGCGCTGATCAGGTCGGACAACCCGGTCATGCTGATCCGCCTGCGGCCGGAGGACGGCAAGCGGGTGATCAAGGCGCAGGGCCAGGAGGACTTCAACTTCGGCGACTACTACGCCTACACGAAGATCTGCAGCCACCTCGGCTGCCCGACTTCGCTGTTCGAGCAGCGGTCCAACCGGATCCTGTGCCCGTGTCACCAGTCCCAGTTCGACGCCTTGCACTACGCCAAGCCCATTTTCGGCCCGGCCACCCGCAAGCTCGCGCAGCTGCCGATTCAGGTCGACGCCGAAACGGGTTACTTTTATGCCACGGCCGACTTCAACGAGGCGGTCGGACCGGCCTTCTGGGAGCGTAAGTCATGAGCGGCATCACGACGCCCACCAAACAGAAGAACCCGGCAGCCAGGGCCGCCGCGGGTGCGGGCAACTGGCTGGACGACCGGCTGCACGCGGCCGGTGGTATCCGCAAGCAGCTCAACAAGGTCTTCCCGACGCACTGGTCGTTCCTGCTCGGTGAGGTCGCTCTCTACAGCTTCATCGTGCTGCTGCTGTCGGGCACGTACCTGGCCCTGTTCTTCGACCCCTCCATGCAGGAGGTCGAGTACCAGGGCTCGTTCGTCAACCTGCGCGGCCTGGAGATGTCCCGGGCCTACGAGACCGCGCTGAACCTGTCGTTCGACGTGCGCGGCGGCCTGTTCGTCCGCCAGGTGCACCACTGGGCGGCGCTGCTGTTCATGGCGGCCATCGTGCTGCACATGTTCCGCGTGTTCTTCACCGGCGCGTTCCGCAAGCCGCGCGAGACGAACTGGGTCATCGGCATCCTGCTGTTCATGCTGGGCGCCATCGAGGGCTTCGCCGGCTACTCGCTGCCGGACGACCTGCTCTCCGGCGCCGGCCTGCGGATCATGTCGGGTCTTATCCTGTCGATCCCGGTGATCGGGACGTGGGTCAACTGGCTGTTGTTCAGAGGCGAGTTCCCAGGTCACGACGTCATACCCCTGCTCTACACCGCGCACATCCTGCTGATCCCGGGGATCATCCTGGCCCTGGTCGGTGTGCACGTGGGCCTGGTCTGGTACCAGAAGCACACCCAGTTCCCGGGTGTGATGCGGACCGAGAAGAACGTCATCGGCGTGCGGATCATGCCGTTCTTCGCCCTCAAGGGTGGCGGCTTCTTCGCGATCTGCGTCGGTGTCATCGCGATCATGGGCGGCATCTTCCAGATCAACCCGATCTGGAACTTCGGCCCGTACAACGCGGCGCACATCTCCGCGGGCACCGTGCCCGACTGGTACATGGGCTGGACGGACGGCCTGATCCGGTTGTGGCCGGCCTGGGAGGTCTACCTCGGGAACTACATGGTCCCGGCGCCGTTCTTCCCGTTCATGCTGGGCCTGCCGCTGCTGACCGGTATCGCGGCGGTCTACCCGTGGATCGAGCGGAAGTTCACCAAGGACTACGCGGCGCACAACCTGCTGCAGCGGCCGCGCGACGTGCCGGTGCGGACCTCGCTGGGCGCCATGGCGATCACGTACTTCATGGTCTCCCTGTTGTCCGCGGCCAACGACGTGCTGGCCGACAAGTTCGACATCTCGCTGAACGCCACCACCTGGATGGGCCGGATCGGCCTGCTGGTGCTGCCGCCGATCGCGTACGCCATCACGTACCGGCTCTGCCTGGGCCTGCAGCGTGCCGACCGCGAGGTGCTCGAGCACGGTGTCGAGACCGGCATCATCAAGCGGCTGCCGCACGGTGAGTTCATCGAGCTGCACCAGCCGCTGGGCCCGGTCGACGACCACGGCCACCCGATCCCGCTGGAGTACCAGGGTGCGGCCGTGCCGAAGAAGATGAACAAGCTCGGCTCCGCCGGCCGCCCGGTCGCCGGAACCCTGCTGCGGCCCGACCCCGTCGAGGAGACCATCGCTCTCGAGCGCGCCCGCTCCGAGCAGCACACCAACGGTCACGGCAACGGCCAAGGCCCAGGCTCGCACAGCAACGCCTGATCGACGCCGAGCAAAGCCCCCGCGAACCCCAGGTTCGCGGGGGCTTTCTCTTACGAGGGTCGTACCTGGGGTTTTGCTTCCGGGAACATTGCCGGGTCCGGGGGAACCGTCGTGATCATCGTGGGGTCTGATGGCGCATGGGCGATGGGTACGAGGCCGACAAGAAGGGCATGACCGAGCTCGCGGGGGATCTGCGGGACGAGGGTCGTGCGCTGGGCGAGGTGGAGCGGCCGCTGCGGGGGCGTTCCTGCGGGTCCGAGGACGAGCTGGGGGAGTTCGCCAGTGGCGCGTTCTCGAACTTCTACGGGGCCTGGTGCCAGGAGACGGACGTGATCATCGACGCGCTGGGGGAGCTGGCCACCAAGCTGGAGCAGAGCGCGGGCACGTACTCGTCCGTCGACGCCGAGCACGGCCGGGGTTTCGCGAAGATCGGCGGGTTCTGACGTGGGCACCAGGCAGGACGCCGAGAACGTCGCGCACGGCTGGGAGTCGGTCAACGTCTACTTCGGCGGGATCGGCTCGATGAAGAGCCTGGCCGACGCGGCGCTCAAGCTGCCCGAGCCCAAGGGGAACCCGCAGCAGCTGGCCGACCGGGCCAACGACTACCTCAAGGCGGCGCCGAAGGCCGACGCCGTCTCGGTCGACCTGACCAGGATGGCCTCGTCCAGCCTGCCGCGGGTGTGGGTCGGCGAAGCGTCCGAGTCGGCCTGTGACGTGATCACCGCCGCCGCCAAGGAGGTCGACCGGGTGGTGACCGTCTACGGTGATGTCGGCCGTGAGCTGGACGTCCTGGCCGATGCGATCGCCATGGCGAAGGCCAAGCACAACGACGGCTACGCGGCGATGGCCGGCGTCCGCAACGAGCTCGACGGGGTCAGCAACCCGTGGGACTTCGGGCACGCCGAGGAGATCAAGGCGAAGGGCGTCTCGGCGGCCGCGATGCTGCGGGACGCCGCCGTGATCGCCGAGGACGCGGGCAGGAAGGCCGCCGGCCGGCTCGACGACCTCGCCTCCCAGGCCCGCGCGGGCAAGCTGGCCAGCAGCAACCTGACCAGCGTGGACAAGCTCGTGCTGACCCAGGCCGCGGCGCCGGGCGGCCCCGAGGACCTCAACGCCATCCTGTCCGCGAACGACGCCACCCGCGCCGGGGACCGGCTGGACAAGCTCAGCGCGCAGGACCGGGCGCGGGTGGACAGCCTGCTGGACAACGCCAGGTCGCCGCAGGAGAAGGCGTACCTGATGAAGGCGCTCGCGGCTGGGCACAACGTCGGCGAGATCGAGAACTTCGACCGCCAGATCCACGACCACGGCGACGACCCGCAGTGGCTGCGCGACCGCCTGACCCCGATCGTCACCCCGGACCACGACACCACCACCGGCCAGAACGTCCCGGTCACCTACCAGGGGTCGGGCTGGAGCCAGGACCAGCGGCCCACCTGTGTGGCGTACTCGACGATGACCGCGCGGGCCCAGGTCGACCCGCTGTACTCGTTGAACCTGACCACCGGTGGCCACCCAGGCGACCCCGCCTACGACAACCCGCAGGCGTTCCACGAACGTGCGAGGGTGGAGAGCGAGCGGATCTACTCCGAGGGCAGGGAGGTCGGCTGGCACCCGTTCGGCCAGGGCGACGGCATGAACACCAAGCAGGGCATCTCGGTGGCGAACAAGGAGATCAGCCCGGCCACCGGCGGCCACTACGAGCACAAGGACCTGGACGACGCCGACGACCGGCGCAACGTCCTGCCCGAGGTCGAACACGCCGTGGACAACGGCAAACCGGTGCCCATCCAGGTGCGCGGCGACGGCGGCCACCAGATGATGATCATCGGCCACGAGGGCGACAAGCTGCAGATCTACAACCCGTGGGGGCACACCGTGTGGGTCAGCGAGGACGACTTCATCAACGGCCACATGGACAAGGCCTCCGACAGCCGCCTGCCCAACGCCGACGGCGTGCACATCCCCAAGGACTGAGCGATGGAAGACGCAGAACTCGCCCGGCTGGACGTTCCGGCCCTGCTCACCGAGGGTGTGGCGGCCCGCGGCAAGGAACTGTTCGGCAACGGAGCCGTGGCCGCGGCCATCATCCTGGACAACGCCGGGGTGATCCCGCGTTCGGTGGTGTTCCTGGCCGAGATCGTCCGCAGCGGCGGCGCCAAGTACGCCAGCGAACTCACCGAGCCCCTGCCGACCCCCGCACAGACCGAGGTGATCCGCCCCTGGCTCACCGCCGCGGCCGCCGCGTCGGCAAGCGTCGAGGACGACTACACCGTTGAGGACTGGCTCAAAGCCGTCGCGGCCATCCTCGCCGCCCGCCGCTCCGCCCGCGGCGAGGACGTCCCCCTGGTCTGACGCTCAGCCGGTGATGGTCAGGGTGATGGTGACCGTGTACTGCTCGCGGCCGGCCTGGAAGTCGTTGACCAGGACGATCTCGTTGGTGCTGGCCTTTTTGGCGACGAACGTCCAGTAGTGCCGGCCACCGCCGCCGGTGCTGTCCGATGAGGACATCGACACGTACTCGTCGTGCTCCAGCGCGGCGTTGACGTACTGCGGCTTGGTCTTCAGCCACCAGCTGTCGCCGATCGACGCGTTGTCCCTGGAGACGATGCTGAACCGGTCGCCCACCTTCACGGTGAGGTCCTGGCTGGCGTCCTTGGTCGCCGGCACCGGGACCACCGTGCCGTACCGGATGCCGCGGATGATGGGGCCGGTGAGGAACACCGCCGCGACGGCGACCGCCGCCACCCCGGCCCCGATGAGGACCAGGGACCTCGTGCGCATCAAGTCAGTCGGTGGTCTCGGCACCGATCGAGAACGCGGCCTCGGTGTCCTGCCGCGAGTAGGACCGGAACGCGATGTGCGTGTCGGTGGCCAGCACCCCCGGGATCTTGCTGATCTTGCCCGGGATGATCGTCGCCAGCTCCTCGTGCTCCCGCACCGTGATCACCGCGATCAGGTCCACATCACCCGCGCAGGAGTACACCTCGTCCACGCACTCCACGTCCGCGATCGCCTGCGCCGTCTCCGGGATGCTGTCCACTGTGGCCTGGATCATCACAATCGCCTTGATCACGGGCGTTCCTTCCTGGTCACGAGAATCCGTGACCAGCGTAGGAGGTGTCAGGCGGCGCAGTGCACCCGGGCACGCAACGCGGGCCTCGGTCACGCCGGTCGATGATCACGCTCAGGAGTTGAACGGGAACCAGATGTGACTCACAGTCGTCTCACTGCGTGACACCGTCCAGCCACGGGGAGGACACCGGACGTGCCGAACGACGGGTTCGAGATAGACCTCGCGGAAGCCCGGAAAAGCCGCTGACACCTCTTCCAAGCGAGGCAGGTCTGCGGGTTTCCCGCGGTCGAGCTCGGGTGAACGTCACCCCGCCGGGAGACGCGAGCAGCCCGGCTAGCCGGGACGGGTCAGCGAACGGGCGGATTCGGCGCGGTCGAGCCAGGGGCGCCAGCTGGCGGCGGAGGCGGCGGGCACGGTCCACGGGCTCGAGCACTGGACCATGCGGGTGCCGTCGCGTTCGAGCCAGCGCAGGATCACGCCGACCTCCTCGTGCGGGGCGCCGAACAACGGGCCGTCCCCGGCGATGACCGTCTCGGCGGACGCGACCAGCATGTCCACCACGGGCATCGGCCGGACACCCCGGGGCGCCGAACCGGCGGCGGCCAGCCGGCCGTGCCGGACCACGGCGAAATCCCAGCCACCGGTGCCATCCGGCCGCGCGGCGACCAGTTCGGTGATCCCGGCCAACGACGCCAGCCGCTGCCCCCGGTCCAGCGCCCGCACCAGCGACGCCAGCTCGTCCCGTCCCGTGGCGGCCTGTTCGTAGTGCTGCGCGTCGGACGCGGTGAGCATCCGCGAAGCCGCCCGCCACAACACGTCCAGGCGCTGCCCGGCGGCCAGTGACCGCACCGACTCCACCATCGGGTGATATTCGTCCGCCGATTGGTGTCCCGCACAGGGCGCCCCGCACCGCCCGATCTCGAACAACACGCACGGCGTCCCGTTCGGCGAGCGGGCTGGGATCCGTTGCGAGCACGAGCGGATCCCGCTGCCCGACTGCAGCGCCCCGGCCGCGTTCTCGGCGGACCGGTGCGACCGGAACGGCCCCAGCGAGCCGTCCCTGGGGGTGCGCACCACGGACAACCGCGGGAAGGCCTCGTCGGTCAGGGTGAGCCACCAGGCCTCGTGCTTGTTCCGGGACTTCCGGTTGTACGCCGGTTTGTGCGCGGCGAGCAGGCGTAACTCGCGGACCTCGGCCTCCAGGGCGTGCGCGCAGGTCACCGAGTCGACCCGGATGGCGAGGTTGACCATCTCGCGCAGCCGCCGCCGGGTCTCGCTGGCGGTGAAGTACTGGCGGACCCGTCGCCGCAGGTCCGACGCGGTGCCGACGTAGAGCACCTCCTCGCTCGGCCCGCGGAACAGGTACACCCCCGGCGCGTTGGGCAGGTCGGCCGCGAGTGATCGTTTCCGGCGCTGCTCGGGGGTCACCTCCGGGATGAAGTCCATCAGCTCTTCGAGTGACTGCACGCCGATCGACCCCACCCGTTCGAGCAGGCCGTGCAGCACGTCGACGGTCGCCCGCGCATCGGCCAGCGCCCGGTGGATGGGCGTCGTGGTCGCGCGGAACAACGTGGCCAGCGCGGAAAGCCGGCAGCTGGGCGCCTCCTCCCGGGACAGCACCCGGCGCGCGAGCTTGACCGTGCACACCACCGTCGGCCGCGGCCAGTGGTATCCGTGCCGCTGGCAGGCCGTTTTCAGGAATCCCACGTCGAACCCGGAGTTGTGCGCCACCAGCACCGCGCCCGCGGCGAACTCCAGGAACGCGGGCAGCACCTCGTCGATTTTCGGGGCCTGGTAGACCATCGCGTTCGTGATTCCGGTGATCGCCACGATCTCCGGCGGGATTCCGCGCCCGGGGTCGACCAGGGTGGCGAACTCGCCGACCACCTCGCCACCGCACACCTTCACCGCGCCGATCTCGGTGATGGCGTCCGCATCCGCGCTGCCCCCGGTGGTCTCCAGGTCGAACACGACGAACGTGGTGGTGCGCAGGGGCGTGCCCAGCTCGTCGAACGAAAGCTGCGTATCCGTGCTCATCGCGCGGGACGCTATGGGTCCGCACCGACAATTTCGCCCGGGCCAACTAACCTGAAGGGATGGCGCCGCCGCAGGAACAGGACGAGCTCCCCGACGACGAGGTCGGTGAGGAGCTCCTGGCTGACGACGCGTCCGAGATGGACTGGGAGGACATCCCGGACGCCGTGCGGCACCGGCTTGCCGAAATCGGGGCGGAGGCGATCAGCGGGCTCAACCGGGTGGACATCCCGCAGCAGCTCAGAGCGGTCGCCAAGTTCGCCCCGGCGAAACGCGCCCGGCTGGGCGGCGCGTCGATCATGGCCGCGCTGAAGATGTCGAGCAGCTTCCGCACGGCGGTCGTCGAGTGGGCCCGTGAGCACCGCCCCGGGGCCCTGGAGATCAGCGGCGCCGAACCGGTGTCCGCGGCAGCGGCGGCCGTTCTGCTGGGCGACGAGACCGCCGTGCACTACGTCGAGCTGGTCACCCGTCGTGCGGGCGACGCGGTCCTGCGTGCCGAGCGGGACGCGGCCCTGACCAGGGCGGACAAGCTGGAGAACGAGGTCAAGCAGCTGCGCGGCGAGCTGGAGGTGGCCCAGGGGTCGGCCGACATGGTGCGCCAGGAGGGCGAGGCCGAGCTGGACCGGTTGCGCAAACGCCTGCGTGAACAGGGCGTGAAGGTGCGCGAGGCCAAGGACGCGGCCGCGGCGGCCCAGGCCGAGATGGAACGTCTGCAAGCGGAAGTGACCGCGCAGATCGCCGATCTCACCGCGCAACGGGACCGCGAGCGGGAGCGCGCGGAGCTGGAGCGCAAGAAGGCCCGCCGCGCCGAAGCCGACGCGGAGGTGGCCCGCCAGTCGGCACGCGAAGCCCGCCAGGCCGACGAGGTGCGTCTGGCGTTGCTCGTGGACACATTGGACGGCGCCGTGACCGGGCTGCGCCGTGAACTCGCGCTCGGCGGGGGAGGACCGCGCCCCGCCGACCTCGTCCGTGGCGCCACCGCCGCGCAGGGCACCGTCGGCCGGGTCGAGGACCCCGCCGCCCTCGACCGCCTGCTGGCCCTCCCGTCCGTGCACCTCGTCGTCGACGGCTACAACGTCACCAAGACCGGCTACCCCGACCTCCCCCTCGCCGACCAACGCGACCGCCTGACCCACCAGCTCGCGTCTCTCGCGGCCCGGACCTCCGCCGAGGTCACCCTGGTCTTCGACGGCGCGGGCGTGGTCGCCGTCCCGTCCGCCGCCCCTCGCGGCGTCCGGGTCCTCTTCAGCGACCCCGGCGTCCTCGCCGACGACGTCATCCGGGCTCTCGTCGCCGCCGAACCCGAGGGCCGCCCGGTCGTCGTCGTCACCTCCGACCGCGCCGTCGCCGACTCCGTCCGCCGCCGCGGCGCCCACCCCGTCCCGTCGGCCGTCCTGCTGTCCCGCCTCGGCCGCGTCTGACCGTCCACAGTAGACATTTACGCATGAGCTGAACTGGGGGTTCATGGGGGTGAACCTCGGATATCTGTGGGGTTGTTGACGGCGTGTAAAGGTTTCCATACAGTCGGGCGCGGGTATACATCGGATCTTTTCGGCGCTCGGTGTGGGGTGGCTGATGGACGTGTCGCGGCGTGGACTGCTCGGCGGGGCGCTGGCGGCTGGGGTGGTGGGGGCGTTGCCGCAGGTGGCCGAGGGGATGGTGGTGCGTGATCTGGTTGACTGGCCCGGGTTTCTGGGGCAGTCGGACATGGTGTGGGCACGGGTGCCGCGCGCCTGGTACGAGGGACCGTTCCTGGGCAACGGGTTCCTCGCAGCGGCGGTCTACAAGGAGCCCGGTGCGAACGCCATCCGGATAACCGTCGACCACAGCCAGGTGCAGGACCACCGTCCGGAGTTCGGCAACGAGTGGGGCGTGGCCAGGCTCCCGGTCGGCAAGCTCCTGCTCACCACGCCCGGCCAGATCATCGGCGCCGACCTGCGGCTCAGCCTCTGGAACGCCGAGCTCACCGGCCGGATCCTGACCGACCGCGGCCCCGTCGGCCTCAAGCTGTTCATCCACGCCGAGGCGAACATCCTGGTCCTGGAATCGAACGCCGACGTCACCTTCGAGCCGGCCGAAGCCCTGAGCCCCCGGACGATCCGCGAGAACCCACCGGCGAACTTCACCCGAAACCCGCCGCCGGTCTCCAGAACCGAAGGCGACATCACGGTGGTCGTCCAGCCGATGGTCGCAGGTGGACAGACGGCGACGGCGTACCGCAAGCGGGACAACACGTTGACGCTGTCGGTCGCCCACACCTACCCGAGCCTGGACGCCGAGAAGACCGTCACCGACGCCATCAAATACCAGGCACCGGTACGCGCGCTGCGCGAGCAGCACCAAAGTTGGTGGCACGCCTTCTACCCAAAGAGCTTCCTGTCCATTCCGGACGGACTGCTGCAGAGCTTCTACTGGATCCAGCTGTACAAGATCGCCTCGGCATCCCGCGCCGAGGGCCCGATCATGGCCACCACCGGCCCCTGGATCGAGCCCACCCCGTGGCCCTCGCTCTGGAACAACCTCAACGTGCAGCTGGAGTACTGGGTCGCCTACGGCTCCAACCACCTCGAGCTCGACCCCATCCCCAGGACCATCGCCGCCACGCAGAAGATCCTCGTCGACGCCCTGCGCCCGGAGTTCCGCGCGGACTCGATGGGTATCCGCCGCAGCACCGACGCCCAGTTCGACGACGCCGGATTCGTTGGCGCGCCCGGGTACAGCTCGCCGGACCCGGAGATCGGCGACCTGCCGTGGTTGCTGCACAACGTGTGGCTGAACTACCGGCACAGCATGGACGACCGCGTCAGGGAAGTTCTGGTTCCCACGCTGCGCAAGGCGATGAACTACTACCTGCACTTCCTGGAGGACAAGGACGGCCGCCTGCACCTCAAACCGAGCTACTCGCCCGAGTACGGTACCGCGCCGGACTGCAACTACGACCTCGCGCTGATCCGGTGGAGCTGCCGGACGCTCCTGGAGCTCGCCCCGAACGACGCTCTGGCAACGAAGTGGCGCGATGTGCTGGCCCGGCTGGCCGACTATCCGACGGACAGCAACGGGTTCATGATCGGCGCTGGTGTTCCGTTCGCCAAGTCCCACCGGCACTACTCGCACATGCTCGCGGTCTACCCGTTGTACTTGGTCACCAAGGAGAACGGGCAGGAAGAGCTGATCAGCCGGTCGCTGAACCACTGGATCAGCTTCGAGGGTGCCTTGCGCGGCTACAGCTTCACCGGTGCGTCCTCGATCTCCGCCGGACTCGGGCGTGCCGACGACGCACTGAAGTACCTGCGGCAGTTCGTGGCCCGGTTCGTGCAGGCGAACACGATGTACTTCGAGGCCGGGCCGGTGATCGAAACACCGTTGTCCGGCGCGCAGTCCCTGCACGACATGCTGTGCCAGAGCTGGGGTGGCATCATCCGGATCTTCCCGGCGACCCCGTGGCGCGACGCCGTTCTCCAGGACTTCCGGACCGAAGGGGCTTTCCTGGTCACCGCGTCCAGAAAGGACGGAACGACCCGGTTCGTCAGCGTCAAAAGCCTGGCCGGGCAACCGCTCAAGGTCAAACCTGGCATCGAAGGACGGATCGAGGTCCGGGGCGCGCGCTGGCGGCAGCTCGCGGACGGTGTTGTCGAGATCGACCTGCCCAAGGGCCGGGAAGCGCTGATCTTCGCCGAGGGCACGCGCGATTTCACGATCAAGCCGGTGCAGGTCGAGCCTTCGCCGAAGTGGGGCTTGCCCGCGTTGCCGACGGGCGGGACGACCACGACGGTGGATCTGCCGTTGAACAGTGACGCGATCACGAGCGAGTTCTTCCCGGGTGACGGCGACTTCGACGGGGCGGGGAACACCTATCCGGCCGCGCAGCTCCCGCAGACCGGTCAGGCGGCCGACGACGGCATCGGGTTCGTGTTCGTCAACGGCAGCGAGGGCACGCCCAACAACGTGATCCCGGACGGCAAACCGATAACCGTCCCCAGTGGACGGTACAGCACCCTGCATCTGCTGGCGGCCAGCGACAACGGGAACACGGACGGTTCACTGACAGTCACCTATGCCGACGGGACGGCGCAGGTTCCGTTGCAGATCACAGACTGGCGCACCTCACCCGCGTTCGGCGAGACCGAAGCCGTTCGCACCAGCCAGATGCACACCCGGACCGGGCCGGTGAACGTCCGGCTGTCGGTGTTCCACCAGAAGATCACGCTCGACCCCAGCCGGGAGCTGACGTCGCTCACATTGCCGGTCGCTCCCGGTCCCCGGCCGCATATTTTCGCTGTGACGCTGGAAAAACCCAAGTAACGCCGCCGCCTGCGAAGGAGGCATGTTGATCAGGGCCATTGTCGTGACCATGGTTCTCGGGCTGACCACAGTGGTGAGCCCGGGCACCGCCCAGGCGCTTGCGGACGGTCTCGCGCTCACGCCGCCGATGGGGTTCAACAACTGGAACGCCACCGGTTGCGCGATCGACGAGCAGCTCATCAAGGACACCGCCGACATCTTCGTCGACCGGGGCCTGAAGGCCGCGGGCTACCAGTACGTGAACATCGACGACTGCTGGGCCGCGCCGGAGCGGGACGCGAACGGCCGGCTGACCGCGCACCCGGTCCGGTTCCCCAGCGGTATCAAGGCGATCGCCGACTACGTGCACGCCCGCGGCCTGAAACTGGGGATCTACACCAGCGCGGGCACCCAGACGTGCGCGAAGACCATGCCCGGCGCGCTGGACCACGAGGACGTCGACGCGCAGACGTTCGCCGACTGGGGCGTGGACTACCTCAAGTACGACAACTGCAACAACGCCGGTCGTCCCGCTTTGGAGCGATACACCAAGATGCGGGACGCGCTGAAGAAGACCGGCCGTCCCATCGTGCTTTCCATCTGCGAGTGGGGCGAGAACAAGCCATGGGAGTGGGGTGCCGGCGTCGGCCACCTGTGGCGGACAACCGGTGACATCAACGACACCTGGGCCAAGACGGTCGAGATCCTCAAGAAGAACGTTCCCCTGGCGCCGTTCGCCAAGCCGGGTGCCTGGAACGATCCGGACATGCTCGAGGTCGGCAACGGCGGGATGACCGATATCGAGTACCGGTCGCATTTCAGCCTGTGGTCGATGATGGCGGCGCCGTTGCTGATCGGCGCGGATCTGCGGAAGATCTCGCCCGCAAATCTGGCGATCCTGGAGAACAAGGAGATCATCGCGCTGGACCAGGACCGGCTGGGCGTCCAGGCGCGAGCGACGTCCACATCGGACGGTCGATGGGTGTTCACCAAGCCGCTGGCCAATGGTGATGTCGCGGTCGCGCTGTTCAACGAGGGTGCCACCGCGGCGAAGATCTCCACTTCCGCTGCGGCGCTCGGTCTTGCGCGTCGACCTGGATATGTCGTACGGGACCTGTGGCAGCACAAGGATCTGCAGACCGCTGGTGAGATCGCGGCTGTGGTCGCGCCGCACGGGACTGCGGTCTACCGGGTGTCCAGTGGGAGTTGGTGGCAGGCCGAACCGATGGTCAGCTCCGGTCTCACTTTCGAGGCCGGGACACCGGGCATCCCGGGCAAGATCACGCCTGCCGGGCGGCCGTTCGAGGTGACGGTCAGCGCAACGAACCATGCTGTGCTGCCGGTGATCGCGCCCTCGGTGAAGCTGGACGCTCCCGCCGGCTGGCAGGTCGTGCCGGTTGATCAGCCGCGGAAACTCGTCCTGCGTACAGGCGAGTCGTTGTCCGCGAAGTACCGGATCACCCCCGTGGCAACGGCTTCACCGGTGCTGACCGCTACAGTGCGGTACCTGGGCGGGGAAGCGAGCCAGACAACCGAGCTGATCGTGCCGCCATTGCCGCCGAGCGGCGGCAGCCAGCTCGGGGATGTCCCGTCGGCGCTGGAAAGCGGCGGTTACGGGCCGATCGAACGGGACATGTCCAACGGAAGCTGGAAGGCCAAGGACGGCAAACCGTTGACGATCAACGGGGTGCACTACGACAAGGGCATGGGCGGGCACGCGCCGACCGAGATCATCTACTACCTCGGCGGCAAGTGCCAGAGCGTGGAGTCCTTCGTGGGCCTGGACGACGAACGCGACGAACGCCAGACCGGCGCCGTGACGTTCGAGATCTGGACCGACAGCACCAAAGTGGCCGACAGCGGGCTGCGCACCTGGCGCGATGACGCGGTGAAGATCGGCGCTTCCCTTGCTGGCGCGAGCTTCCTCCGGCTGGTGATCACCGATGGTGGCGACACCAACAGCTACGACCGCGGTGACTGGGCCGCACCCATCCTGACCTGCGCGTGAAAGGGCGCTGAAAGGGCTGTGCAACGCCGTCGTGATTGGCTGTCCGCGCAGTTGATCACGACGGACGGGGGACAACCCAGATGATCAAGAAACTGGCGACCGCGGTCGTCGCGGCGGCCGCTGTGTCCACAGTGGCCGCTCCGGCGGCGAGTGCCGGGCAGCTCTGCGAGTCCAGTGGCGCTTGGCACGTCTGCATCGAGACGCATGCGGACGGGCTCTGGCACGCTCGTGGGTGGGGCCCGAATGCGGCCATCACCAGCCTGTGGAAGAACACGACACTGCAGCAGTCCGTCTGGACCCCGCCGAATGGCGGGAACGTGACCACCGCGGGTGCGTCGGGTTCGACGGCCGCATGTGTTGGTACGTCCGCTACTTCGGGCTACTACGTCTGCGTCAGCCGTTTGGCATGAGAAAGGTCGTGAGTGGTTTTGCCGGTTCTAACCGGCAAACCACTCACGACCAATCAGATGTTGGTGCTGTTGGGGATCAGGGACGGTTGCAGGTACGGGTAGGCGAGTGGGCGGCGTTTGTTCGTGATCCTGCCGGTGTCCTCAATGGACGTAAGCTCGTTGATGAAGTTCTTGTGGGCAGCGGAGACCCGGGTGTTGGTGAAGTCGCGCATCCCGGCGGACACCGGGAACCCGAAGTCCATGTTGTACCGGTACGCCGCACGCACGGCGGCCAGCTGCTCGGCCCGTTCGGCCCGCCCGTCGTGCTGTGGAACCAGGTAGTCCACCGCTGCCTCCCGAGAAAGATCCCTCGGGCGCGAATGTACCTGCTCCCGGCCAACGAGAGTCCCGGACAAGGCGAGGTGGGGCCCTACCGCCAGAGCCCCACCTCGGCTTGCGTCCCCTGGTTCACTTGGCAGCAGGGGAGGTCGGCTGTCCGGGCGAAGCGCGGCGGGCCGGGCGGCCGCTGCGTACCATGGGCTGGCTCACCTTCCGTGGAGGTGGGTCGGTCAGTTCTTCATCGCGGTGCGCGCCGCGGGTGCAGGGAGCTGACCAGCCCGTCGGTGCGGCTGGCAGGCCGCGCCGACGGGTCTGTCACATCAGGGGATCCGCAGCCAGACCGCGGTGTCCGGCGGCAGCATGTCGTCGTTGAGCGGACCGCTGGCCAGCAGGACGCTTTCGTGCCGTGGCAGCGGCACGTCCTCACCGGACAGGTTGACCAGGCAGGCGAACCCGGGGTCCCGGGCGAACGCGATGACGTCGGCCAGGTGCACCAGCCAGCGCATCTCCCCGTCGCCCAACGCCGGCTCGTCCCGGCGGATGCGCAGTGCGGCCCGGTAGAGCTCCAGCATCGACCCGGGATCGGCGGCCTCGGCCTCTGCCGTGTAACTGGTCCATTCCCCGGGCTGCGGCAGCCAGGTGTGCCCGGTGCTGAAGCCGAATGGCGGAAACTCGCCACCCCAAGGGATCGGCACGCGACAGCCGTCGCGGCCCGGGTCGCCGCCCTTGGTTCGCGCGAAAACGGGGTCCTGGCGCAGCTCGTCCGGGATGTCTTCGATCTCCCAGAGCCCCAGCTCCTCGCCCTGGTACACGTACACCCCACCAGGCAACGACATGGTCAGCAAAGCGGCGGCTCTGGCACGTCTGGTGCCCAGCTCGCGGTCGACCGGCGTGCCGTGCCGCCGGTCCGCGAACTCGAACCCGGTGTCCCCGGAACGGCCATACCGCGTGACATGCCGTGTAACGTCGTGGTTGGACAGAACCCAGGTCGTCGGCGCGCCAACGGGAGAGTGCGAGTCCAAACTGGCCTGAATGACCTCGCGCAGTTTCTTCGCATCCCACGGGCAGGAGAGGAAGTCGAAGTTGAACGCGGAGTGCAGCTCGTCGGCCCGCAGGTACTGGGCGAACCGGACCGGGTCGGGCAGCCACATCTCCCCGACGAAGATGCGCTCACCCGGGTAGGAGTCGGAGATCTTGCGCCACTCCCGGTAGATCTCGTGCACACCGTCCATATCGGAGAACGGCAGCTGCGCCCCCGGCGCCAGACCCTCCACATTGGGCAGTGCGGGATCCTTGACCAGACCGTCGGCCACGTCGATCCGGAACCCGTCGATGCCCCGGTCGAACCAGAATTTCAATATGTCGATGAACTCCTTGTGCACATCCGGGTTCGTCCAGTTCAGGTCCGGCTGGCGGGAGCTGTAGAGGTGCAGGAACCACTCACCGTCGGCGACCCGTGTCCACGCCGGACCGCCGAACCGGGACTGCCAGTCGTTCGGCGGCAGCTCACCGTTCGCACCGCGCCCCGGCCGAAACCAGAACCGTTCCCGTTCCGGCGATCCCGGCCCCGCCCGCACAGCCGCCTTGAACCAGGGGTGCTCGTCGGAACAGTGGTTGGGCACGATGTCGATGATGATCCGGATGCCCAGCTCGTGCGCCTCGGCGATGAGCAGCTCGGCCTCGGCCAGCGTGCCGAACGTCGGCTCGATGTCGCGGTAGTCCGACACGTCGTAGCCGCCATCGTCCATGGGGGACGGATACCACGGGCAGAACCAGATCGCGTCGATGCCCAGCTCGGCCAGGTAGGGCAGCCGGCTGCGGACCCCGGCCAGGTCGCCGATCCCGTCGCCGTCGCCGTCGGCGAAGCTGCGCACGTAGACCTGGTAGATCGCCGCACCACGCCACCACGCGGTCCGCGTTTCGGGCGCAAGGCGATTGGAAACGGTCACGGTGAGACCTCCGCAAAGTGTCAGGTGGGTTCAACCCTTGACGCTGCCGGCGGTGAGGCCGGCCAGGATGTGTCGCTGGAAGAACAGGAACAACGCCACCATTGGCACCGATGCCAGCACGAGCCCGGCCAGCAACAGGTTGAGCGGCATGTCGATCTCCATTCGCTGCAGTGCGACCGACAACGTCTGCTTCGACGTGTCCGGGAAGACCAACAGGGGCCAGATGAAGTCCTTCCAGGCTGCGACGATCGCGAGAATCGAGACCACGGCCAGGATCGGGCGGGAGATCGGCAGGACGATCCGCCAGAGGATGCGCGGCTGGCTCGCGCCGTCCAGCACGGCCGCCTCCAGCAGCTCACCCGGGATCTGGTCGAAGAACCGTTTGAGCAGGTAGATGTTGAACGCGTTGGCCGCCGCCGGGAACCAGATCGCGGTCGGCGAGTTGATCAGGTTCACGCCGAAGATCGGCAGATCCGTGACCGTGACGTAGGTCGGCACCAGCAGCGCGGACGCCGGGACCATCAGCGTGCCCAGCATCAGCGCGAGGATCTTGTTGCCCAGCACCGGACGCAGCTTCGACAGCGCGTACGCCGCCGGGACGTCGACGGCCAGCTGGATGGCCCACGCACCGATCGCCACGACGATCGTGTTCAGAAAGTAACGCGCCAGGTCCATCTGCGTCCAGGCCTCGCCGTAGTCGTCGAGATGCCACTGCGAGGGCACCACAGTCGGTGGTGTACGGGCGAGTTCCGACGGGTCCTTCATCGCACCCGTTACAGCCCAGTACAACGGGAACACGAACGCGGCCACGAACAGCACGAGCACCACGGCGAAGACGGTCCAGTAGATCGCCTTGCCCTGCGGGGACCGGAGCTGGGCAGGGGAGACCAGGGTACGCATCAGTCGCTCCTCGTCCGGGTCAGCCGCAGGTACAGGCCCGAGAAGATGGCCAGTGCCACCAGAAGCAACAGGCTCATCGCGCTCGCCGCACCGAAGTCGTTGTACGTGAACGCATATCGGTACAACAGCAGCAGCACGGTGACCGTGGAGTCCTCCGGGCCGCCCCCGGTCATCACGTAGGGCTCGGTGAACACCTGCATGGTGGCCACGATCTGCAGCAGCAGCAAGACAAGCAGCACGAACCTGGTCTGCGGGATGGTGACGTGCCAGATCCGTTTCCACAGCCCGGCACCGTCCAGCTCGGCCGACTCGTACAGCTCACCCGGGATGGTCTGCAGTGCCGCCAGGTAGATCAGCGTCGTCGAGCCCATATTGGCCCAGGTGGACACGATGACCAGCGACACCATGGCCGTACTGCTGGAGTCCAGCCACTGCAGCTGCGGGATCCCGGCCGAACCCAAAGCCGCATTGGCAAGTCCGGGCCCGGGGTTGTAGATCCACTTCCAGAGCATGGCCACCACGACCGGCGGCAGCATGACCGGGAGGTAGACCGCGACCCGGAAGAACGCCCGCGCATGCCGCAGTTCGTTGAGCAGCACAGCGGTCACGAACGGGACCGCGAACCCGAGCAGCAAGGCGAACCCGGTGAACTCCAACGTGTTCAGCCACGCCGTGCCGAACAGCGGATCGGCGAACAGCCGGGCGAAGTTGTCCAGCCCCACCCACTTCGGCGGGTCGACGAAGTTGACCTCCTGGAAGGACAACAGGATCCCGCGCACGATCGGGTACCACGAGAACAACGCGAACACCACGAGCGCGGCGGCCAGCAGGCCGTAGGCCGTGAGGTTGTCGTTGACCTTGCGGCGCAGCCTGCTGACCGTCCGAAGTGCAGGCGGGTCGGTGGTGACCGGCCACTGTGGACCGGTCACCACCGGGGCCTCACTTGACTTGAGCGAGGGCACTGTTGACCTTGCCTTCGGCGTCGGTCAAGAGCTGGTCGATGTTGGCGTCCTTGTTGGTCAGCACTGCCTGCATCACGCCGTCGAGCACCGCGTAGATCTGCTGGGCGTTCGGCGGTTCCAGGTTGCCCTTGAGCTTGGTGTTGCCGTCCAGGTAGGACGCGAAGTTCTTCTCCGGCACGTTGGCGTACTGGGTCTTCAGCGACGCCTGCTTGGCGCGGGTCTCACCGGTGTAGACGTCCGGCGTCGGGATCGCGGGCAGGCCGATCGGCTGCTTCTCCGCGACGTAGCGCTTGATGTTGGTCTCGAACCGGTCCGGGTTGAGGTACTTCCAGGTGATCCAGGTCAGCCCGGCCTTGATCTTGGCGGCGTCCGCCTTGGGGTTGATCATGTAGCCCTCGCCGCCGAGCAGGGTGCCCTGCCCGCCGGGCATCGCGGCCACGCCGTAGTCCTCGTACTTGCCGTTGAACTGCTTGACCAGCACCGGAACGTTGTCCGGGGCGGACAGGTACATGCCCAGCTGGCCGGCGCCCATCATCCGCTGCACGTCGGTGGCTTCCAGCAACTGCTTGGCGCCCATGGTGTTGTCGGTCCAGCGCATGTCCTTCAGCAGCTGCAGGGCGGAGCGCACCTTGTCGTTGTTGAAGTCGGCCTTCCACTTGTCGCCGTCCTGCTTGGCGATCTGGCTGCCCATCGCGTAGGCCCAGGTGGTCAGGTGCCAGCCGCCCTGGTTGTTCTTGCTCAGGTCGGCGAACCCGACGGTGCCGTTGCCCAGCCCGGCGATCTTCTTGGCGTCCTCGCGCACCTCGTCCCAGGTGGTGGGCGGCTTGTCCGGGTCCAGGCCGGCCTTGGTGAACAGCGCGCGGTTGTACAGCAGGCCCATCGAGTAGTTCGCGGTCGGCAGGCCGTACAGCTTGCCGCCCTTGTCCTTGAAGATGTCCAGCAGCGCGGGCTGCAGCTGGTTCACCACCGCGAAGTCCTTGACCTGGTCGGTGATGTCGGCAGCCTGCCTGCGGGCGATGATGTTCGCCGGGTCGGTGAAGTAGACGTAGTACACGTCCTCCAGCTGCCCGCCGGCCAGCTTCGCCTGGAACGTCTTGGGGTCCATGAACCCCTCGTGCGGCTCGATGTCGATGTCCGGGTGGGTGGACTCGAACTCGGCGACGTCCTGGTCGAAGAGCTTGCGCTCGACCGCTTCGGTCTTGGGCGGCTGGCCGGTGATCGTGATGGTCACCTTGCCGCCGCCGCTCGCGGCCGGCTTGTCCGTGGACTCGCTCCCGCAGGCCGACAGGCCTAAACCCGCGACTACGAGCAGGACTGTGGCCCTGCGGGTGAGGGATCTCTGCATGGCTCGCGCCTCATCTCCAGGTAGCGACGACGCTCTGTGATGGCGCTCACCATAAGAGACTCGAACGAACCTGCGCAATATGTCGATGAGTTTTCGCAAGTAACGAACAGGGATCAGCGACGAGTCGGCGCGGTCGAGCCGCGGACCACCAGTTCGGGTTCGAACAGCAGCTCCTCATCGGTGGCCGAAGCCCCGTTGATCTGCATCGTCAGCAGGTCGACGGCCGCGCGGCCCATTGCCTCGATCGGCTGGCGGATGGTCGTCAGCGGCGGGTCGACCGAGTTCATGAACGCCGAATCGTCGTAACCGATCACTGAAACATCCTGCGGAACCGACAAACCCTGCCGGCGCACCGCGCGGATCGCGCCGAGCGCCTGCGGGTCGCTCGCGCAAACGATGCCGGTGAACCCGCGCCTGACCAGCCGCGCGGCCGCCGCCTGCCCGCCCTCCAGGGAGAACATCGCGTGCTCGAAGCAGCCCTCGGGCAGCTCGGCACCGGCTGCCCGGGCCGCCGCGGCGAACGCCTCCTGCTTGCGGCGGGAGGGCACGTGGTCGTCCGGGCCGAGCACCATGCCGACCTTGACGTGGCCCAGCGACAACAGGTGCGTCAGCGCCTGCTCGGCCGCGACAGCGTCATCGCAGGACACCCGCGGGAAGCCGAGGTGCTCGATGGCCGCGTTGATCAGCACGGTCGGCAGGTTGCGGTCGGTCAGCCGCCGGTAGTGCTCGTGGCTCGCGTCCGCCTGGGCGTACTGGCCACCGGCGAACACCACGCCCGATACGTGCTGCTGGAGCAGTAACTCCACGTAGTCGGCCTCGGAGACACCACCAGCCGTCCGGGTGCACAGAACCGGCGTGAACCCCTGTTGGGCCAGCCCGTTGCCGATCACTTCACCGAACGCCGGGAAGATGGGATTCTGCAGCTCAGGCAACACTAGGCCGACCAGCCGTGCGCGTTCCCCCCGCAGCTGGGTCGGGCGTTCGTACCCGAGAACGTCGAGGGCCGTGAGGACCGCCGTGCGAGTACTCTCCGAGACACCTGGCTTCCCGTTGAGTACCCGGCTTACGGTCGCCTCACTGACCCCGACCTTGCGGGCCACCTCGGCAAGTCTTCGCGTCATGCCCGCAACTATAGGACAATGCTTGCAGGATCCTTGCATCCGTTTGCAGGCGCGTCGGCTGCGCCTTGCGCACCGCCATCGAGATGATCAAGCGGACGCGATGACCGCGCGCAGCTCGGCCCGCTCGTCGGGCAGCCCGCACTTACGCAACCAGCCGCACCGGTTGGACACGTTGCCCCAGTTCTCGTCGTTGTCCAGCAACGCCGCCACGAACTTGCGCTGCGCCGGGGTGAACGTGCCCGCGTAGGGCTCCGGGAACGCCTTGGTCAGCAGCGGGCCCCAGTCGCTGTCCACTGTGTACTCGCTGCACATCGGGACCAGGGCGAGCGCGGCGGGCAGCAGCTGCTCGAACGACTCGGTCCGCGCCACCGCGGCGGCGATCAGGGTGAACCGGAACCAGCCGCCGAACTGCGGCAACGGTGGCTCGAACCACTCGTCCGCGGTCCACGGGTCCAGCAGCGTGTCCAGGACCATCTGCGTGGCCTGCGGGTTGTCCGCGCAGCCGGGCGCGAGTGCCGCGCAGGCGCGGATGGCCGGATCGTCGTCGGTGAGCAGCGCGCTGGTGTCCTCGCCGCGGGTGCCGAGCGTGAGCACGGCCCCGGCTCGTTCCCGCCGGTCGGTGCTGGTCGTGAGAACACGGTGGAAGACCTCGGCCGGGGCGACCTCGGCGAGCGCGCTGACCGCGCCCAAGGCGGCCTCGCGGACGCTGGGGTCCTCGTCGTCGACGAACGGGGCCACGGCGGTGTAGAGCTGCGGGCGGATCGCGCGGCAGGCCTCGACGTCCGGGTCGTCGTACTCCTCGGCGGCCGACTCGGCGACGTTCCCGAGGAACTCCAGCAGGGCGGCGCGCAACGGCCGCTGCCGGTCATCCCAGGGGTAGACGCTCTCGTGCGGGCTCAGCGTGCGCGGGTCGTCCAGGATGGACGCCATGAACAGCGCGGACGGCGCCGTCGAGCTGTAGATGGAACCCTGGTGCAGCACGGACATCTCCAGCTGGCCGAGCGCGTAGGCCTGCTCGTCCTGGTCGCCCTCCAGCAACAGGACCAGCAGGTTCCGGGTGTCCTCCGCGGAGCCGTACGCGTGCCCCAGCGAAGCCCAGTCGTAGTCGTCGAGATCCACGGCGTCATCCAACCGGTTCACCGGATCGGGGCCGTCACGGCCATGCGTTCCGTGCGTTGTGCCTGGTATGCGGGTTGGCGCGGCGTTGATGGCGGTGGTCGCCCTGCTGGGCGCGCAACCGCCGGAGGAGGCCGGGGTCGCGCCCGGTGCGCCCGTGCCCGACTCACGTCCCGGCGAGGCGTTCGCCGATCCGCAGGTCGCCGCGCTGCAACGGACCGCGGGCGACATCCAGAACGAGCTGGGCGCGCTGGCCGGGCAGATCCACGAGGCCTCGGCGGCGCTGGATGCCGCCTCTAACAGCGTTAGAGAAGCTCGGACTTCACGGGAGGCGGCCGACTCGGCTGTCCGGGCGCAACAAGCCGAAGTGGACCGCTACACCGCCGCGCTGCTGAACTCCTATGGCCGCCCGAACCAGTTCCAGGTCCTGCTGTTGGCCCAGTCGCCGCGGGACTTCCTGGACGGCTCCACGTTGATGGCGCGGGTGCAGGAGTATGAGTCGCAGGAGCTGACGGCCGCGGTTGCACGGCAGCGCACGGCCCAGGAGGCCGAAGACAAGGCGCAGGCCGCGGAAAAGGCCGCCGCGGACCGAAAAGCCGATCTGTCCCGCCGCGGCGACGACGCCACCAACCGGGCGGCCGCGGTCACCGGGGAGTTCCGCGCCAAGCTCGCCGCGACCAACGAAGCCGTTGTCGCCCAACAACAAGCGCAGAGCACCCGTAACTCGCGGACCGCGGCGAACTGGCGTGCCTATGTTGCCAAGATCGCGGGTCTGCCGCCTGGCCCGGCGACTCTGCCCAACGGTGAACACGTGCTCGTGTTGCCGCCGGACACTGTCCGCTCGGTGTCCGCGGTGATCGACGCCCTGGGAAAGCCTTACGCGCCAACACATGGCGACGGCCCAGACGCGTACTCCTGTGACGGGCTGACCCGGGCGGCCTACGGGCTCACTGGTTCCGCGGGTGGGCAGATGGCCGTCCTGCAGCCGGTTTCCGAGCCACAGCCAGGTGATCTCGTGTTCCTCGGGCCCGCTCGGTATGGCGTGCAAGGGGTTGGTGTCGTTCTCGATCCGCGGACCATGGTCACCGCGGACGCCAGGCTCGTCGGGGTTGTGGTCGCTGACATCCCACCCGATGTTCTCGGCTATGCGCGGCCTTCCTTGCCGCATCGGCCTGCTCAGCCTGTGCCGCAACGGACCGACAACGGGTTGCTGTGGCGGTGCGGGGGAGTGGAGCTGCCTTCGGGTGGCTGGAGCGGTTTTCCCAACGGGATGATCCCGGCCTCGGCGTTGTGCCCGATCGGGATCGGCGCGCACCGGCTGCGGTGCGACGCGGCCCGGTCGTTCGTGCTGCTTTCCCTGGCGTACCAGTCGGTTTTCGGCTCGCCGTTGTGCGTCACCGACTCCTACCGGACCTTCGAGGAACAGGTTCGGCTGTACGGGGCCAAGCCCGCGCTCGCGGCCGTTCCGGGGACCAGCAACCACGGCTGGGGTCTCGCGGTGGATCTCTGCGGCCCCGAGAAGTCCTGGGGCACAAGGGAACGCGCCTGGCTGGACGCGAACGGCCCCGGCTACGGCTGGGTGAACCCGGGGTGGGCCCAGCCGGGCCGGGGCCGCGAGGAGCCGTGGCACTGGGAGTTCGGTTAGAACGTCAGCACGAGCTTGCCGCGGAACCCGCCCGCGCGGGCCCGCCGGTGTGCCTCGGCGGTGTCCTCGATCGGCAGCACGTCGGCGACCCTGGTCTGCAGGGTGGCGATCTCGCGCAGCTGATCGGCGTTCGGCGTGCTGTGCACGACGCCGACCTCGATCCCGCGTTCCGGCTGGGGCAGCGCGGGATCGCTCACGCCGACATACGCGCCACCGTCCCGGATGGGGGACAAGTCGCCGGTCAGCGCCGGGTCGAACATCCCGTCGACGCCCGTGGGCAACGGCTGGCCGCGGGTGATCACCTGCTTGGCGCCCAGCCCGGCCACGTAGTCCTCGTCGCCGGGCGAGGCCAGCGCGATCACGTTCCGGCCGTCGCGGGCGGCCAACTGGACCGCGAAGCCGCCGACGGCCCCGCTCGCCCCCGTGATGAACACGGTTTCCCCTGGCGGCAACAGGTTCAGGCCCTGGCGGGCGGTCAGGCCGTTGAGCCCGAGGGTTCCGGCGGAGACCCAGTCGACGCCTTCGGGCAGTGCTGCCAGCCACCCGGGGGCAGCGAGGATGACCTCGGCCTCGGAGCCCTGGCCGGTGCCCTCCGCCAGCCACGGCACCGCGCCGAACACACGCTGGCCCGCGGTGAACCCCTCGGCGTCCTCCAGGACCGTGCCGGCGATCTCCCAGCCGAGCACGAACGGGAAGGTGAGGTTCGGCGTGCGCAGCGCGAACACGCCCTGGCGGATGGCCAGGTCGGCCGGGTTGACTGCGGTGGCCACCATCCGGACCCGCACCTTGCCCGGCTGTGGCCCCGGTTCGGGGCGGTCGGCGAGCTTGAGCACCTCGGGGCCGCCGTACTCGTGGGCTTCGATGACACGCATGGGACTTCTCTTCTCTGTGGATGCCTTCCTCCTGTGTCGTCCACAGTGCGCGGGGTCGGGTACTATTCGAAAGTAGGTACCTATAAGTGCCTAAGGCGAGGAGAGGTGCCCATGCCCACTCAGTCGGCGGCGCAACGCCGGGCCGAGGCCAAGGTCGTCTACGACGCCTTCGTGGCCACCTGCCCGACCCGTGAGGTGTTCTCGATGCTGGCCGACAAATGGGTCGGCCTGACCATCAACGCCCTGTCCGGCGGGCCGATGCGGCACGGCGAGCTGCGCAAGAAGATCGCCGGTGCCAGCCAGAAGATGCTCACCCAGACACTGCGGACGCTGGAGCACAACGGTCTGGTCACCCGGACGGTCACGCCGACCGTTCCGCTGCGGGTCGACTACGAGCTCACCCCGCTGGGGGAGACGTTGTTGCCAGTGATGGCGGGTGTGAAGAAGTGGGCGGAGACCCACATCCCCGAGATCATGGCCGCCCGGGATGCCTACGAGGCCCGTGACCTGCGAGAACAATGATCGTGACCGGAATTGTCGGTGGGTCTCGCTAAGGTACGGTGTCGAACATACGATCGAACGAGTGCCTGGGAGCTGAACATGGTCGTCGACTGCGACAGCTGTGAAGTTCGGGGTAGGGCCTGCCAGGACTGTGTGGTCAGCGTGCTGCTCGGGGCGCCGCCGAGCATCGAGCTGGACACGTCCGAGCAGCGGGCGATCGACGTCCTCGCGGGTGCCGGTCTTGTCCCGAAACTGCGCCTGATCCCGATCCGTCCGGTGGATTCTTCCGAGGTTGCCTGACGTCTCGCCGAGCGGTACCCATTCGGCGCCGAGCGGTCCACCCCTTGGCTGAGCTGGGTGTTGTCGTGCTCACACAGGGGCGTCGCCGCTGCTCCATTAGGGTTTTGGCGGCGGACGATCAAGTTTTTTCGCGGGGGCGGTGGACGCCCGTCATGTCTTTTCGTAACCTGTCCGAGATCTCGCGGCCGATCAGCCGTCCACAAAGGGCGGCGACGCGGGATCGCCGCCGAGTCAGCCCGTCGGGGAGCTGAACCGGAAACCCCCACCGGTTGGGAGCCGTACGGCCTTCAGTGCGTGTCCACTGTGCCAAGGCCGACAGGCTTCAGGGTGCCCCCGCGCCCTGAGACCGCGCCCTTCCCTCGGCGGTGCGATGACGAAGGAGACACGCGCGACGTGGCGTCGCAGAGACTGAAGCGCGGAATGCGTGGAGCGTTCACAGCTTCCGCCATCATCGCGATGGTCAGCACCTCCCCAGCTCCGGCCCTCGCGCAGCCTCCGGCCCAGAACTCCGACTCGGACGCGGTCAAGAAGTACAAAGACCTGTCCGCGCAGGCCGAGCAGGTGAACGAGGAGCTCAACAAGGCCAAGGACGACAAGGACGCCCGGCAGGCCGAGCTCGACAAGGCGAACGCCGACATGGCGGCCGCCAACCAGGCCAAGACCCAGGCAGCGGCCACGGAGGAGCAGTTCCGCGGCCAGGTGGACCAGCTTTCGACCGCCTCTTTCCAGGGCGCCCGCTTCAACAAGCTGTCCGCGCTGCTGACCGGGACCTCGCCGGAGGACTTCCTCGACCGGTCCACCGCGTTGAACGTGCTGGCCACCGACAACAACAAGGCGCTGACCGAGCTCTCGTCCGCCGTCACCACCGCCGCCGACGCGGAGCGCAAGGCGGCCGACGCCGCCAAGCGCGCCACCGAGGCCCGGGACGCGGCGGCGAAGCTGCAGGCGGACATCGAGGCCCGCAAGAAGGACCTCGACGCCCAGATCAACCAGGTCAAGGCCGCCGCGCAGAAGCTGACCCAGGGCGAGAAGAACTCGCTCATCGGCCCCGCCGACAACGGCGTGTACATCGGCCCGCCCGGCGCCGCCGGCACGGCCATGAACGCGGCGCTGAGCATGCGCGGCCAGCCCTACGTGTGGGGCGGTGCGGCCCCCGGCGGGTTCGACTGCTCGGGCCTGACCTCGTGGGCATACAAGCAGGCGGGCGTCAGCCTGCCGCGGTCCAGCCGCGCGCAGTACGGCGTCGGCCGGTCCGTGGGCCGCAACGAGCTCATCGCCGGCGACCTGATCTTCTACGGCGGCAGCGCCGGGTCGATCCACCACGTGGCGATGTACATCGGCAACGGCATGATCGTGCACGCCTCCACCTCCGGTGTCCCCGTGAAGACGGCCACCATCGACGGCGGCGGCAAGGACTACTTCGGCGCCAAGCGCATCGTCGGCTGACACCCGGCCGACCCCCTGAACCCCTCGTGCCCCCCACACGAGGGGTTCAGTTCTGTCCGCCCCTCTTCACTCGGTGACGTGCCCCTCGTCTCCCTTCGCTCTGGGCCGGGGATGATCCGCCCTTGTCTCACTCGCATCCAGGTGCCCGACCTGGTTCCCGCGGCCAGCCACCCGTGCTCATTCCCCACGCAGGCCCCAAACCTCATTCGCCGCCGGACTACCTGCGCGCTGCGGCCGACGGCCCGGTTCACGACCGCCCCGCTTGGCTCTGCCCCGCTTGGCTCCGGCCGTCCTGCCCCGGCTGCTTGGCTCGGCCCCGCTTGGCTCCGGCCCGCCCCGCCCCGGCTGCTTGGCTCCGCCCGCCCCGCCCCACCTGCCCCGCCCCACCTGCCCCGTCCCCGCCCGCCCACTCCACCGGCCCGGCCCACTCCACCGGTCCCACTTCACCGGTCCGCGCCGCCCCGGTCCGCGCCGCCCCGGTCCGCGCCGCCTGGGACCGCGCCGCCTCGGACCGGCCCGGCGCCACTTCACCGGCCCGGCCCCGCCGGACCGGACCGGCCCACTTCACGGGCCTCGCCGCACCGGTCCCACTTCACCGGTCCCGCACCGCACCCGCCGCGCCCTGCCCCGCCGCGTCCGCCCCACCCGCCCCGCCGCGTCCGGCCTGCCCCGCCGAGTCCGGCCTGCCTCCGCCACCACCCCGCCCCCAACCCGCGCATGCGCACGCCGCGACGAGGGTCCCCTCCCAGGGGGAACCCCTAATTTCACGCTACGGGTGGGGGACGACATTTGTGGGTGGGTGTGGAGGAGTTATCCACAGGGTCGGCCGGGGGACAGGTGGGTCTCAGGGAATCGACAGGCAGGGTGACCGACAAGATCACCTGTGGGGCAATACGATCAGGTTGTGACCGGGATCGCTCGGTTTCGAGCTCTGCTGGTGGCCGGGGTAGCGGTGGCGCTGCTCGGCGGCCTCGCGCTGGTCTCGGCACCGTTGAGTCACCGCACCGGCACGCTCCCGCCGGACCAGGCGCAGACCTCGTCCGCGCCGAGCCAGGCGGCGATCGCGCCACCGGCCTCGATGCGCACGGACGCGGTCCAGGCGCTGCTGCACGGCCGCGCCGATGCGATCAAGCGCCGCGACGAGAAGGCGTTCCTGGCCGGGCTGGACCCGCAGGCGGATCCGGGTTTCGTCAAGGCGCAGCTGACCATGTTCACCAACCTCGCGGGCGTGCCGTTGCGGGAGTGGGACTACACGCTCGTGCCGCAGCGATCCCTCGATTCCGCGGTGCTTCCCGGTGTGCGGGGGGCCGAAGAGCTGTGGGCGCCGGAGATCCAGCTGGTCTACGCGTTGCAGGGGTCGGATGTGGCCGCGACGCAACGCCCGATGGGGTACCTGCTCGTCAAGCGCGCGGGCACCTGGTACCTGCGGTCCGACAACGACTTGGCTGGGGTCGGCCGGAAAACGTGGCGCGGGCCTTGGGATTTCGGGCCCTGTGCGGCGGTCGCGACCGGGCGTGGGCTGGTTGTGTACCACCCCGCGCGCAAGGAGATGGCCGACCGGATCGCGACCGAGCTGGACTCGGCGGTGCGCGCGGTGAGCGACGTGTGGGGCGCGGGCTGGCCGGAGCAGGTCGTCGTGTTGCTGCCGGACACGCCCGAGGAGATGCGCGCGCTGGTGGGCCCGAACTTCCCGGTGGACGCCGTGGTCGCGGTCTCGGTGGCCGATCGGGTGGACACCGACAAGCACACCGCCGAGGGGCAGCGGGTCGTCATGAGCCCGGCCACCGCGGACACGTTGTCGGTCGCGGCGCTGAAGATCGTGCTACGCCACGAGATCACGCACATCGCCGCCCGTGGGTACACAGTGGACGGTTCGCCGATGTGGCTGCTGGAGGGGTTCGCCGACTATGTGGGGTACCGCGAGAGCGGCATCCCCTTGTCCCAGGCCGCGCCGGACCTGAACGCCCAGATGATCACGCGCGGCCCGCCGGACCGGCTGCCCACCGACGAGGAGTTCCGCGGCTCGGGGCACACCCTCGACCTCGCCTACCAGCAGTCCCTTTCGGTCGCCCGGTATGTCGCCGACAAGTTCGGCGAAGCCAAACTCCTTGAGCTGTACCACACCCTCGCCAGGTCCGGCCGGGCGGGCGCCACCGAGATCGACAAGCTGCTGCAGTCCGTTGTTGGCCTCAACCGCGAGCAGTTCGTGGCGGGCTGGCAGGAGTACCTCCGCGAGACGCTCGGCTAGACACTAAAGTGCGGGTGTGGCCCGGACGCTTCTGCTGACCAACGACTTCCCGCCGCGGCACGGCGGAATCCAGCTGTACCTGCACGAACTCGCCAGCAGGCTGCCCGCGCACTCGTTGGTCGTGTACGCGCCCGCCTGGGAGGGCGCGGCCACCTTCGACGCCGCCCAGCCGTTCCACGTCGTCCGCCACCGCACCTCGCTGATGCTGCCGACACCCGACGTGGCGCGCCGGGCGCGGGAGATCATCAAGGCCGAGGAGTGTTCGACCGTCTGGTTCGGCGCCGCCGCACCGCTCGGCCTGCTCGGCCCCACCCTTGGCGTCGCCAGGACGGTCGCCTCCACGCACGGCCACGAGGTCGGCTGGTCGATGCTTCCGGTGTCCCGTCAGGCTTTGCGGCGGATCGGGTCCACAACGGACGTGATCACGTACATCAGCAAGTACGCTCGCAACCGGTTCGCCGCCGCGTTCGGCCGGTACGCGGCCCTCGAACACCTACCGTCCGGTGTGGACACCCAACTGTACCGCCCCGACCCGGAAGCGCGGGCGTTGATCCGCAAGCGCCACAACCTTTCCGACCGCCCCACCGTCGTCTGCGTGTCACGTCTCGTACCCCGCAAGGGCCAGGACACCCTCATCCGCGCGTTGCCCGCGATCCGCCGCCAGGTGCCGGACGCGGCGCTGCTGATCGTCGGCGGCGGCCGGTACGCGTCCCGGCTTCGGGCCCTGGCCAAGGAAAACGACGTGGACGAGCATGTGATCCTCACCGGACCCGTGCCCTGGGAGGAACTTCCGGCGCATTACGTCGCCGGTGACGTGTTCGCCATGCCATGCCGGACCCGTGGCGGCGGGCTCGACGTGGAGGGCCTCGGCATCGTCTTCCTCGAGGCCTCCGCCTGCGGCCTGCCGGTGATCGCCGGAAACTCCGGTGGCTCACCGGAAACCGTGCAGGAGGGCGTCACCGGCCACGTCGTCGACGGCCGCAACCCCACCCAAGTCGCCGCCCGCATCGCCCCCCTCCTCGCCGACCCCGACAAGGCCGCCGCGATGGGCGCCGCCGCCCGTTCCTGGGTTTCCCAGCACTGGCAATGGACCCAGATCGCCGACCGCCTCCAAGACCTGTTGACCCCCTGAGGCGTTGTGCGCCAGACCATTCAGCTTTTGCCGACTGCGGTGAATCGCGTGACGATCCCGGGGGGAGAGATTCATCTGGTCGTACTGCGAACCTGTACTGACCTCGACCCAGACGAGCTTGCGAGTGGTGCCCACCGGTGGTGGGTCGCCGGCGTAGCTGCCCGTGCAGTTCGTGATCTTGGTGATCCTGAAGGCCAGTTCGCAGGATTCCGCGGTGCCGCCGCAGTGGTCACCGGTCCCCGCCCATTGTCCGAGCGACTTCTGCGAGCACGACAAAGTGCTTGATCATCTCAGGCTCTCCTCTGGCGGTGATCTGCCTGCGTGGAGGGCGTCGAATGGATCAGTCACACCGTTATCAGCCGTGACCGGACTGTGTCCTACGTGGACCTGAGGTCGCTCGATCGAGTTACCGCAGCGGTTTGATGAGGACGAAGCAGGTTTCGGGGCGGGAGCGGCGGCCGGTGGGCAGCCAGATGTCAGTGAGCAGGGAGATGGGGGAGTGGGGTTGTTCGCGGTAGCCGAGGCGGGTGAAGAGGCGGGCGGCGTCGACGTGTTCGACGGGCACGGCGATGCCGACCTTGGTGTGGCCGTGGGTGTGCAGGAGGCGTTCGGCGGCGGTGACGAGGGTCTTGGCGTGGCCGTTGCCTTGGTGTGGCGGGGCGACGTTGATGCCCTGGATGAACGGGACCGCGGGCAGGGCGATGCGGACGGCGGGTTGTTCCGGCGGTTCCACGCGGATGTAGAGGTGGCCGATCAACTCCGCGTCATGCCAACCCGTGAGCAGCCAGCCTCGGCCGGAGTTCTGGCGCGCCAGGCGGTCGGCGAAGAACGCCTCCTCGAAATGCGGTGAATCGCTGTCGGTGGCCGGCCGGATCTCCATCATCCGTAGATGGACTCGATGCGGTCCGCGTACGCCTTGGCGATCACTTCCCGCCGCAGCTTCAGGCTCGGCGTGACCTCGCCGCGTTCCTCGCTGAAGTCCCTTGGCAGCACGGTGAACGCGCGGATCGACTCGGCGCGGGACACCGCCTGGTTGGCACTGTCCACAGCGGACTGGATGGTGGCGTGCAGGTCGGGGTCGTCGACCAGGTCGGCAACGGTCGCGGAGACCGGCTTGCCGTGCGCGGCCTTCCAGTGCGGGAAGTGCTCCTCGTCGATGGTGATCAACGCGCCGATGAACGGCCGCCGGTCGCCGACGACAAGCGCCTGGGACACCAACGGGTGCATGCGCAGGCTGTCCTCGAGCACCGCCGGGGCAACGTTTTTGCCGCCAGCCGTGACGATGATCTCCTTCTTGCGCCCGGTGATGGCGATGAACCCGTCACTGTCCACAGTGCCCAGATCGCCGGTGTGGAACCACCCGTCCTGCAGCGACTCCTTGGTGGCGACCTCGTTGCGCCAGTACGATCCGAACACCATGTCGCCGGACAGCAGGATCTCACCGTCATCGTCGATCCGCACCGAAGCCCCGGCGACCGGCCGACCCACAGTGCCCACCCGGAAAGCCGCGTCGGTGTTCACCGCGATCGCGGCCGAAGTCTCAGTCAGCCCATAGCCCTCGTACACCGGAACCCCGATGCCCCGGAAGAAATGCGCGAGCCGCTCGCCAAGAGGCGCACCGCCGGAGATCGCGGCCTCACACCGCCCACCAAGAGCCGCCCGCAGCTTGACATACACAAGCCGGTCGAACACCAAGTGCTTGGCCCGCAACGCCACCCCGGGCCGGCGGGTCTGGCTGTACTCCAGGGCGACCGACTCGGCGAGGTCGAAGATC
Source organism: Actinocrispum sp. NPDC049592 (assembly GCF_040675465.1). Lineage (NCBI taxonomy): Bacteria > Bacillati > Actinomycetota > Actinomycetes > Pseudonocardiales > Pseudonocardiaceae > Actinocrispum > Actinocrispum sp. NPDC049592. The sequence goes on from NZ_JBFAPA010000007.1 coordinate 147,838, forward strand.
CGCCCCTTGCCGGTGGAATGCGCCTGCTGCCGCGCGGAGTTGTAGACCTTCTCGAACACCCGTGGCACAGCGACCACGAAAGTCGGCCGGAACGTCCCCAGATCCTGAACCAGGGTCTTCACATCCGGCAGATGCCCAACGGTCGTGCGCGCGTACACGCAGCACAAAGCGATCGCCCGGGCGAAAACGTGCGCCAACGGCAGGAACACGAGCATGGAGTTGTTGGGTCGCAACAACTCCGGGAAGGCCGCGAGGTCCGCGCGGACCTCCGCCAGCAGGTTGCGGTGGGTCAGCTCAACGCCCTTGGGCCGCCCGGTCGTCCCGGACGTGTACACGAGGGTCGCGAGCGAGGAGGCCCGCACGCTCCGGCGCAGGTCGTGCGTGGTCTCGTCGTCGACCTCCGCGCCCAGCGACGTCAGCTCGTCGACCGCGGGCGCGAGGTCCTCATCGGCGTCGATCTGCCAGACCCGCCCGATCTCCGGCAACCGGTCGACCAGGCCATCGACGACAGCGCGGTGCGCGGGGGTCTCGACGATCACGGCGCGCGCGTCGGAGTCGGTCAGGATCCACTCGACCTGGTCGGCCGAGGAGGTCTCGTAGATCGGCACGGTGACGCACCCGGCGGTCCAGATCGCGAAGTCGAACAGCGACCACTCGTACCGGGTCTTGGACAGCAGCGCCACTCGGTCGCCGGGCTTCAGGCCGGTGGCGATCAGTCCTTTCGCGACCGCCAGCACGTGCGCGGCGAACTCACGCGCCGTCACGTCCACCCACGACCCGTCCACCTGGCGGCGGAAGCTGACGGCGTCGCCGAACCGGTCGGCGTTCGCGAACACCATGTCCGTCAGGTTCTCGTCGGCATTGACCGTGAACGTCGCCGGCGCACTGTATTCCCGCACGTCGGCAGAAGATAGTCCACCTGTGCACGCCGTGAAACTTTTACCCGTGGGACGGGTGCCGCCTGCCCGTGCGATGCTCATGGTGTGCCCGCTGTTGATGTCGTCGACGAGACGTTCCTCGCCGTGCCGCCCGCGACCGTCGCCGCCGCGTTCACCGACCCGGCGACCTGGCGCAGGCTCTGGCCGGACCTGCGGCTGGAGGTCTACCTCGACCGCGGCGACAAGGGACTCCGTTGGACTGTCCAAGGGGCGCTCACCGGGTCGATGGAGGTGTGGTGCGAGCCGATGCTCGACGGCACCCTGCTGCACTACTTCCTGCGGGCCGACCCAGCTCAGCCGATGACTCCGCGTGAGGCCATGCGCGAGGTCCACCGCCGCCAGCTGGCCGCCAAGACCATCGCGTTCGACCTCAAGACCGTCCTGGAGGATGGACGCCGCCCCGGCTGCCCACCGTAAGGTGAAGGAGTGCGGGTCCACGTCGTCTCCGATGTCCATGGCAACTCGGACGCGCTCGCTCGCGCGGGTGACGGGGCCGACGCGCTGGTCGTGCTCGGCGACCTGATCGACTTCGTCGACTACCACGACCACTCCGGCGGCATCCTGGGCGCCGTGTTCGGCCCGGAGAAGGTCGGCCGGTTCGCCCAGCTGCGCCGCAACCGCCAGCACGCCGAGCTGGCCGCGTACGCCCGCACGCTGTGGGAAAGCCTGGACAACGCCGCCGACACGGTCCAGGAGGCCCTGCGGGAGCAGTACGAGCGGCTGTTCCAGGCGATGTCCGCGCCCACGTACGCCACGCCCGGCAACGTCGACGTGCCCGAGCTGTGGACCGAGTTCGCCGGGGACCACCTGACGATCCTGGACGGCGACGTCGCCGAGATCGGCGGCCTGCGGTTCGGCTTCGTCGGCGGCTCGATCCTGGCGCCCGGCGGCCGGATCCGGCGGACCGGCGCGTGGTTCCCCTACCTCCGCCCGGAGGAGGATTTCAACGCCCGTGTCGGCAAGCTCACCGACGTCGACGTGCTCTGCTCGCACATCCCGCCCGCTGTGCCCGAACTCACCTACGACGTTGTCGCACGTCGCAGCGAGCCCGGTTCGCGCGCCCTGGTCGAGCTGATCAAGGAGCAACGTCCCCGGTGGTCGCTTTTCGGGCACGTGCACCAGCCGCTGTCAGCGCGGATCCGGATCGGCATGACCGGCTGCATCAATGTCGGACATTTCCAGCGAACCCAGGTGCCGCACGTTCTGACCTGGTGACCGAACCAGGTAGCCTGCCCGGCATGGCCGACGAGTCCACCCAGTCCATTGTCGTAGAGGCAGACCCGGACACGATCATGAGCGTGATCGCCGACTTCCCCGCGTACCCGGAATGGACCGGGGCGGTCAAGGAGGTCGAAGTCGTCTCCGAGGACGACGACGGGCAGGCCAAGCAGGTCGCCTTCACCGTCGAGGCGGTCATGTTCAAGGACTCCTACACCCTGGAGTACACCTGGGCCACCGACGGCCTGTCGGTGGACTGGACGCTGGTCAAGGGGCAGATGCAGAAGGCCCAGAAGGGCCGCTACCTGCTCGAGCCGCAGGACGACGGCGCCACCAAGGTCACCTACACGCTCTCGGTCACGCTGGCCGTCCCGATGATCGGGCTGTTCCGCCGCAAGGCCGAGAAGACGATCATGGACATCGCGCTGAAGGACCTCAAGCGCCGCGCCGAAGGGTTGTAACCCGGGCGTGCGGATCCTGCTGTTCACCGGAAAAGGCGGCGTGGGCAAGACCACCCTGGCCGCGGCGACCGCCGTTCGGCTGGCCGGGCGCGGGCACGCGACCCTCGTCGTGTCGACCGACCCTGCCCACTCGCTGGCCGACGCGTTCGGCACCCGGCTGGGCGGCGAACCGTCCCTTGTGGACACGCGTCTGCACGCCGCGCACGTGGACACCCGTGGCCTGGTCGACTCCGCGTGGCAGGAGCTGCGGTCGAAGATCCAGCTCATTCTCTCCGGCGCAGGGGTGGACGCGCTGGACGCCGAGGAGCTCACCGTCGTGCCCGGCCTGGACGAACTGCTGGCGCTGACCGAGGTCGCCCGGCTGGCGCGGACCGGCTCGTGGGACGTCGTGGTGGTCGACTGCGGTCCGACAGCGGAGACGTTGCGGCTCTTGGCTTTGCCCGACGCCATCGCCACCTACCTGCAGCGCGCGTTCCCGCCGCGGTCGGTGCGGGGGATGGTCGCCGGGCGGCAGGGCTGGGCCGACGCCGTTGCCCGGTTGGCGGAACACCTGTCCGACCTGCGGGAACTGCTGGCGAACCCGGAGGTCACCGGCGTTCGGCTGGTGCTGACCCCGGAACGGCTCGTGGTCGCCGAGAGCAAACGGACGCTGTCGGCGTTGGCGTTGCGGGACATCCGGGTGGACGGGCTGATCGCGAACCGGCTCGTGCCCAAGGCCGGGATGCGCCGTGGCCCGGCCGCCACCTGGCTGCGGACCCGTCGCGGCGAGCAGGACGCCGTTCTGGACGAGCTTCGCGCGTCGACTTCGCTGGATGTGCACGTGGTCGAGCATCGGGCAGCCGAGCCGGTCGGGCTGGATGCGTTGCGGGAACTGGCCGACGCGCTCTACGGGCGTACGGATCCGTTGGTGGCCTCGGGGTCCCGGCAGTCGCTGCTGCAGATCCGGCCGGACGGTGCCGCTTACCTGCTGCGCGTGGCGGTTCCGCTGACCGCTTCGTCCGATGTGGACTTGGCGCGGGTGGGGGATGATCTCGCCGTGACCGTGGACGGGATGCGCAGGCTGGTGCCGTTGCCCGCGGTGCTGCGGCGGTACTCGGTCGTGGACGCTTCCGTGGACGGGGACGGCCTGCTGATCCGGTTCGAGATCGCTGTGGAGGCCCTGTCGTGACCGCCGAGCCCGGATCGCGGCTGCTCGAGGAGATCGTGCTGCTGATGGACGCGGTCGCCGAGCGGATGGGCCCCTACCTGGACCGGGTGGCCGCCGAGCACACCGGGCCGCCGTCCAACTGTCCACTGTGCGCGCTGGCCGCCCTCGTGCGCGGCGAGCCCAACCCGCTGGCGGCGTCATCGTTGGACAAGGCGGCGGACATCGTGGCCCTGCTGCGGGCAGTCCTCGCCGACCGCTGGGAACCCGGTGTGCCGCATATGCCCGGTTTCAAGCCCGCCGGGCGACCTCCCCGCGCGCCCGCGGCCCCGGCCGAACACAATCAACGCGTGCAACACATTCCGGTTCGCCGCGGTTTCCCATGCTGACCATCGGCATCGACATCGGGGGCACCAGCGTGCGCGCCGGTGTGGTCGACCGCCGGGGCACCATTTTGGACACTGCCCGCGTCGGCACGCCCTCGGGTGCCGAGGCGTTGAACGACGCCATCGTCTCGGTCATCACCTCGCTGACGGCACGCCATCAGGTGGCCGCCGTGGGCCTGGCCGTGGCGGGTTTTGTCAGCACCGACCTGCGGACCGTCATGTTCGCGCCGCACCTCGCGTGGCGCCGGGCCGCGGTCGCCGACCGCATCTCACGCAAGATCGACCTGCCTGTGGTGCTGGAGCATGACGCCAACGCGGCGGCGCTGGCCGAGTACCGGTACGGGGCGGCGCGGGGCGCGAAGGTCGCTTGCCTGATCGCGATCGGCACCGGGATCGGCGCGGGCCTGCTGCTGGACGGGAAGATCTTCCGCGGCGCGCACGGGGTCGCGCCCGAGTTGGGACATTTGCGCATTGTCCCGGGTGGACGGCCGTGCTCGTGCGGCAAAGCCGGCTGCTGGGAGCGCTACTGCAGTGGAACCGCTCTCAGCGCGACCGCCATTGAACTTCTGGCCGGGCACCCCGGCCAGTCGACGGTGCTGGCGCGGGAGTCCGCGGGCGACGCACGTTCCATCACCGGACGAAAGGTCGCCGGGGCGGCCCGTGACGGGGATCCGGTGGCGCTGCGGGCAATGGCGGAGCTCGCGCGGTGGCTGGGCGAGGGTTTGGCTCTGGTGGCGGACATCTACGACCCCGAGGTCGTCGTGATCGCGGGCGGCGTGTCCGAGTCGGCGCCGTTGTTCCTGGACGATGCCCGGGAGTTCTACCGGGATGCCGTGACCGGCGCGGGATACCGCCCGCTGGCCCGGATCCGGACCGCGCAGCTGGGCGACGACGCCGGGCTCGTCGGCGCCGCGGCGTTGGCCCGGGATGTCGTCAACGGCAAGCACTGACGCCTTCCGGCGGTACACGGGCTGGTTCGGCGGCGATAGTTTTTGCCTCCCTGCGCAGGAGGTCTCATGTTCGCTGCAGCCGTTCTGGTGTTGAGCCTGGTCGTTCCGCCGCCGCCTTCGGTGACGATCGACGTGTTGTCCGTGTCGGGTGAGGGCTGCCCGCCTGGCAGCGCCTCGGTCGCGATGTCCCTCGACAACGAGGCGTTCACGGTGGTGTACAACGACTTCATCGTCCATCCACACGGGCCGGACGGACACAAGACGTGCGACATCTCGTTGCGGGTAAACCATCCCGACGGATACACCTACGGCATCGCGCAGACCGACTACCGTGGGTTCGCCAGCCTCGAACCGGGCACCAAAGGCACGTTGCGCACCAGCTACTTCTTCCCCGGCCTGACCCCCACCGTCCACAACCCGCACAACTTCGACGGCCCGATGGTCGGCGACTGGCAGACAACCGATCAACCGGTCACCGTCGTGCACAACACCTGCAAGGAACACAAACCGCTGACCATCAAGGCGGACCTCAAGGTGACCGGCAAGTCCGCGGCCAGCATGATGACCATGGACTCGACCGACGGCAGCGCAACGTTCAAGCTAGATTGGCGCAAGTGCTGAATGATGTTCGCCGCGTCGGGTTCGGCGCCATGCGTCTCACCGGGACCGCGCCGTTCCACCAAGGCGGGCCGCGGTCCCGTTCCACATCGATAGAGGTGCTGCGCCGCGCCATCGAACTGGGCGTCAACCACATCGACACCGCCACGTTCTACTTCTCGCAGACCCGGTCGGCCAACGAGCTGATCAACAGCGCGCTTTCGCCGTACCCCAAGGATCTGGTGATCGTGACGAAGGTGGGCCCGCGCCGCAACGCCTCGGGCGCTTGGGAACCACCGGCCACACCCGCGGAGTTGCGCGGGGAGGTGGAGGAGAACCTACGGCAGCTGGGGCTGGACTGCCTGGATGTGGTGAACCTGCGGGTATCCCGCGGGCAGACCTCCGTGGCGGCGCATTTCTCGGCGCTGGCGGCGTTGCAGGCCGAGGGGCTGATCCGGTCGTTGGGCGTTTCGGGGGTGACCGTGGCTCAGTTGGCTGAGGCGCAGGCGATCGCGCCCGTCGTGTGCGTGCAGAACCCGTTCGCCTTCGACCGGCGGCAGGGGCGGGACGTCCTGGACGCGTGCCGTGACCAGGGCATCGCATTCGTGCCTTTCTTCGCGATCGCCGGCTCCGGCCGCGACACCGGTGACGGCAGCACCCCCAGCGCCGCCATCACCGATCTCGCCGCCGCCCGCGGAGCCACCCCCGCCCAGATCCGCCTCGCCTGGACCCTCCACCAAGGCCCGCACGTACTGGCCATCCCCGGCACCGGCTCCCTAACCCACCTCGAAGAGAACATCGCCGCAGCCACAATCACCCTCACCCCAGAAGAACTAGCCGCACTGGACTGACACCCATCCGAGCGAACCCCGTGCGAACCGCCCACTCGCACGCCTCAATCCCGCTTCACCGCCCTAATCCTCGATAGAATGGCATCGGGGAGCCCCCCGGGTGGGTGGGGGATTTTGTGGGGCCGGATGGGTGTCAACGGTTGGCGGTGGCCGACTTCACGAAGTCGGGGACTTCGCCGGGTGCGATCAGCGGGCCGCTGAACTGGATGTGCGCGATTTTCCAGGTTTCCTGGAGGACGGCGACGATGCCGAGGCGGAAGGAGCCGTTGTTCTCGAAGCCGCGGGCGGTGGTCCGCTGGGTCTCGGTGGCCTCGACGATCGCGGTGTCGTTGTACACGCGGATGTGCAGGTCCGTCACGCTGAACTCGTGGTTGCGCACCGAGCCCGATTCGTGCCGCCCCAGCCATTGCGCCCGGTTGAGCACGAACCCGACCGGGCCCACGCCGATGAAGTCGTCGGTCAGCAGCGCGTCCATCGCGGCCGCGTCACCGGCCAGCTCGGCGTCCACCCAGCTCTGCACCAACGAAGTGATCTTTTCCATGAGTAACCCCTTTCAGGAGAATCGCGGTGTACTGCGTCGCGGCGAGCTGCCAGCCGGTGCCCGACCGGACCCACACGCTCAACACGCGGAACAACCCGGCAGGCGGCCGCGACCAGTTCGGTCAGCACCGCGGAGTCGCCGTCGACCAGGGCGCGGTTGAGGCGCCCCTGGCTGTGGGCGATGGTGGTTGTCCCCATGCCCGTACGGTGCCTGGCGGGCCGCCGCGGAACATTGGCCAAGTGGCCGATATCGGCAAAACCGCTGGCTACGATTCGGGGTATGACCGTCCACAACCTGCCGGTTTCGCTGACGAGCTTCGTCGGCCGCGGGCAGGAGCTGGGCGAGATCGAGGCCTTGGTGTCCGGCCGGCGGCTCGTGACGCTCGCCGGGGTGGGTGGCTGCGGCAAGACGCGGCTCGCGGTCGAGCTCGCCACCCGGGTGAAGGACCGCTGGCCGGATGGGGTGTGGCTGGTCGACCTGGGACCGGTGACCGACCCGGACCAGGTTCCCAGGCTGACGGCGGCGACCCTGAAAGTCCTGCTCGAACCGGGCAGCGCGCCGATCGACGCCCTGGCCGCCCAGCTCCGGCAGAAACGCCTGCTGTTGTGCCTGGACACCTGCGAACACCTGCTCGACCCGGCCGCGGCGTTGACCGACACCGTCCTGCGCACCTGCCCCGAGGTCTCGATCATGGCCACCAGCCGCGAGCCGCTGGGTGTCGCGGGCGAAACGGTCTGGCGGGTGCCGTCGCTCAAGGAGGACGAGGCGGTCGAGCTGTTCGTCGACCGCGCGAGCCTGGCCGCGCCCGGGTTCGACGTCCACACGACCCAGACCGATGTGCGCGCGGTGTGCGAACAGGTCGACAACATCCCGCTCGCGGTGGAACTGGCCGCGGCGTGGGTGAGAGCGCTTTCACCGGCGCAGATCGCGGCCGGGCTGGCCGACCGGTTCCGTGTGCTGGCGGGCGGAGCGCGCCGCGCGATCCCGCGCCACCAGACGCTGCAGGCGTCGATGGAGTGGAGCCACGCGCTGCTGGACGACGACGAGAAAGCCGTGTTCCGCCGGATGGCGGTGTTCTCCGGAACGTTCACCCTGGAAGCCGCGGAAGCCGTCTGCGACAGCGAACTGGCCATGATCGGCCGCCTGGTGGACAAGTCCCTGGTGTCCGTGCGCGAAAACGATGGGCACGTCCGGTATCGCCTGCTCGACACCGTCCGCCAGTACGCGCAGGAACGGCTTGACGCGTCCGGCGAGACCGAGACCATCCGCGACCGGCACCTGGACCACTACCTGCGCGAGGTCGAGGCCGCGCAGGACGGCCTGGAGACCGACCAGGACACCTGGCGCCGCGAACTGCTCAGCCAGCAGGACAACATCAACGCCGCCCTGGACCGGGGACTATCCACAAAGGACGATCGCGGTCGCAGGCTGGCCGCGGCCATGGCGCGCCAGTGGTTCATCACCGGTCAAGTGCACGCCGGTCTGGACTTCCTGCGGCGCGCGGCCGATCCTGCGGACCGGTCATCGCTGCAAAGCCGTCTGCTGGCAGGGATCGCGCTGCTCGGCATGTTGAGCGGGCGGATGGTCTTCATCGACGAGGTCGCCCGGCAAGGCCTGGAGCTGGCCGCGGAGAACGGCGACGACGTGGCGCGCGGCCGCTGCCTGACGGCGATGGCGTTCACGGCGTTCTTCTCCGACTTCGAGAAGTGCGAGGCGGTGGCGCGCGAGGCCCACGAGGTGCGGTCGGGCGACCCGTTCACCGAGGACTTCGCCGCGATCATGGCCGCCTACTCGTTCACCGCGCGCAACCGGCACGAGGAGGCCATCGCAATTGCGCGACCGGTCTACGAGCGCAGCGCCGCGCGCGGTGACCGGTTCTGCGCCGCGTTCGCGTACTGCATCGAACTGTGGGCCGGGCTGGAGACCGGCGACCTGCGCCGCGCCACCGAGGTGGGCGAAGGTCTGCTCCCGATCGTGGGGCCGCTCGGCGACTACTTCGCGGTCGGCACCATGACCGCCAACATCGCGCTGGTCGCGGGGATGACCGGGAACATCGCCGCGGGCCTGAAGATGCTCGAGGGCATCGTGCGCTCCATCGACGAGACCCCGGACGTCGACGCGGTCGCGTTCGAGCACTCGATGGGCATGCTGCACCTGTGGGACGGCGACCTCGACGACGCCGTCCGGTGGCTGGAACGTGGCATCTCGCGGATGACCACGGACACCCGGCACTGGACGGCCACGCGATGTTTTCCGGGTCTGGCAGCCGGTCTGCGGCTGCTGGGAAGGCTCGAAGAGGCCGCTGAGGTCGCGGCCAAGGGTGTGCGCCTGGCCGAGGAACACAAGTCGCCGTACATCCTCGCGGACGCGTTGGACGAACAGGCGTTCCTGATCCGCGACACCGATCCAGGCCGCGCACGCGACCTGCACCACCAAGCACTGTCGTTGCGCCGTGAAGTCCGTGTGCATACCTACACCGTGCGTAGCCTCGACGCGTTGGCTCACCTTGAGGCGGCTGTAGGCAATCACGCGGAAGCCGTGCGACTGCTAGGGACTGCTAGCAGTGCGCGCGAGGCTATGGGCCACCCGTTGCCCCCGGTCGACTTGAAGGAACACGAGGCAGTCGTCGCGGCTCTGCGCGGGCACCTTGGCGATGACGAGTTCTTGTCACTCTGGGACGACGGCGCGGCCCGTTCGCTCGACGACGCGGTGGCGGCGCTGACCCGTGGGCGTGGGCCGCGGAACCGTCCGCAGGCGGGCTGGGCGAGCCTCACGCCGACCGAGCTGGACGTGGTGCGGCTGGTCGCCGAGGGCTTGTCCAACCCGGAGATCGCCACGCGCCTGTACATGAGCCGCGGCACCGTGAAGGCGCACCTGACGCACATCTACGCCAAGCTCGCCGTGACCAACCGGACGGAACTGGCCATTCTCGCCGCGGCCAACCCGGCCTAGACCTGAGCGCCGTTGTCGTCGCTGTCGTCGGAGTTGTTCTGCCGGATGCGCAGCACGACCAGGCCGATCCCGACCGCCGCGCTGATCAGGGCGATGGGTGTGGCCACCCGCGTGGCCAGGCCGATCAGACTGGGCGCGACCAGCAGGAACAACGCGATCAGCATCAGCACCAGGGCGAGGATCGTCAAGGCGCTGGGCCGGGGGATGGGCGGCGGCTCCGGGGGCACGTAGTGGTCGTCGTCCGTGCTCCACGCCCAGTCGACCTCGGTGTCACTGCCGCGCCAGGCCACCGGAGGCGGCGACGCGGCCGGCGGTGGCTCCTCCGCGGCGGCGGACGACTCCTGCTGCTCGGCCTGCTCGGCCGCCGGGGCGTCGGTCAGCTCCGCGAGGTCCGACAGGTCCGTGGGCACGTTCGCGCCGACACCCTCGCGTTCCAGCTCCGCGACGATCTGCGCGAAGGCGGCGTCCACGTCCTCCGGTCCGTCCGAGCCGCCCTTCATGACGGAGTCCCGAAGAGTTGCACCCGACTCCTCCTCGTCCATCCAAGTCTCACTAGCCATCGTCGCACGGACTCCCATCGCGGGCGCCAGTTACTTCGTTGTCTTTTGCGCGTTGTTTTCCCCGGGGCCGCCGGTACCGACATGTGGGGGCCTTGCGTTGTGCCTGACCGGCCACTCTTCGTAGGCTGTTCGGCGGGAATAGGGAGGCGCGCTACACGGTGCTGTACTTGCTGATGAAACACGTGCTGCTGGGACCGGTCCTGCGGCTGTTCTTCCGCCCGGAGGCCGAGGGACTGGAGAACCTCCCGAAGTCCGGCGGCGCGATCCTGGCCAGCAACCACCTCGCGGTCTCCGACTCGTTCTTCATGCCCCTGGTGATCCCCGGCAGGCGGGTGACCTTCATCGCCAAGATGGAGTACTTCACCGGCACGGGCATCAAGGGCACGCTCAAACGCTGGTTCTTCACCGGGATGGGGCAGATCCCGATGGACCGCACCGGCGGGTCGGCCGCGCAGGCGGCGCTGGACACCGGCGTGCGGCTGCTCAAGGAGGGCAACCTGCTGGGCATCTACCCGGAGGGCACCCGGTCGCCGGACGGGCGGCTGTACAAGGGCAAGACCGGCATCGCCCGGATGGCGCTGACCGCCAAGGTGCCGATCATCCCGGTGGCCATGTTCGGCACCGACATCGCCAACCCCATCGGTTCCAAGATGTGGAAGCCGACCAAGATCCGGGTGAAGTTCGGCGAGCCCATCGACCTGTCCCGCTACGAGGGCATGGAGGGCGACCGGTTCGTCGAGCGGTCGATCACCGACGAGGTCATGTACGCGCTGATGGAGCTGTCCGGCCAGGAGTACGTGGACGTGTACGCGGCCAAGGTCAAGGAGGCGCAGACCGCCACCAACGGCCACGTGCCGGTCCAGCGTGACGTGGAGCGCGTCCCCGAAACGAAGGCTGGGTAAGGTCTGTCGGTGAAATTTTTTTACGACACCGAGTTCATCGAAGACGGAGTGACGATCGACCTGGTGTCCATCGGTGTCGTCGCGGAGGACGGCCGCGAGTTCTACGCGGTGTCGACCGAGTTCGACCCCGGCAAGGCCGGCCAGTGGGTGCGCGAGAACGTGCTGGACAAGCTGCCGTCCCCGGGCGACAAGGCGTGGCGCAGCCGGGCCGCCATCCGCGAGGAGCTGATGAAGTTCCTCAGCCCCAACGGCGAGAACGTCGAGCTGTGGGCCTGGTTCGCCGCCTACGACCACGTCGCACTGGCCCAGCTCTGGGGCGCCATGCCCGCCCTCCCGCGCCAGCTCCCGCGGTTCACCCGCGACCTGCGCCAACGCTGGGAGGACGTCGGCAAGCCCCCGCTGCCCAACCCCCCGACCGACGCCCACGACGCGCTGGCCGACGCCCGCCACAACCTCGCGCGCTGGCAGATCATCGAGGTCGAACGCCTCCGTCGGGGCTTCCCCGTCCGCTAGACCTTGGTGAACGTGCATCCGGCGACCCGGACGAACTCGCCCTTCTTGGCCGTGAACCGGGCCTGCCCCTCGGTGAAGTCGTTGGCGATGATCTTCTGCCCGGCATCGTCCTTCATCCGTGCCCAGTAGCAGCCATCCGGTGAGCCTGGCGACTTGTAGGACCCCGCGACCATGTCGGTGCCGACCAGGTAGGTGCCGTCGCTGACGGTGGTCAGCGGCCCGGGCGGTGGCTCCGGCGGCGCGGGTGGGGCCGGCGGATCGCCTTCGGCGAGCGTGAAGGTCGCGACGCAGCCGAACTCCTGCTTGTCCACCGACTTGATGACCAGCTTGTCGAGACCTGCCGCACCGACGCCGTAGAGGGTCACGTACCAGCCTTGGGCCTTGACGTCATCGGAGTGGATCGCTGACTGCCCGATGTACGAGGAGACCGGGAAGTCGGTGCAGTGCACCTTCGTGGTCGTGGTCGGAGTGCTGATGGTCGTCGAGGTGGTGGTCGTGGTCGGCGTTGAGGTCGTCGCCTGAGGCGCCGATGTGGCCACTGGTTTGCTGCCGCAGCCGGTCAGCACCACCGCGCACAGGCCACCGGCGAGAACCAGCAATGGTCGGATCGTCATCTCTTCCTCCCCGGCGTGCGGTCGCCTGGGGCGTCTTTGTCGATCTCCCAGCTGTTACTCCGAGCGATGATGATGTCCTATTCGTTACGGAATGTGCTCACCAATCGTGCTCGGTTCCGAGGGGTGGGAGGGGCTCGAGGGTTTCCGGTTCGTTAACGGGGGGTCGGTTGCTTTACCGATCCAGCACGTGACACCCTTCACTCCATGCGTATTGGCGTACTCACCGGTGGCGGCGACTGCCCGGGTCTGAACGCGGTGATCAGGGCGGTGACCCGCAAGGGCATCGAAGCGCACGGCTGGGAGATCGTCGGGTTCCGCAACGGCTGGCAGGGACCCCTCGAAGGCAAGTCCAAGCCCATCGGGCTGGACCAGGTCGAGGACATCCTGACCAGGGGCGGCACGATCCTCGGCTCGTCGCGCACCAACCCGTACAAGGTCGACGGGGGCGTCGACAAGATCAAGAAGGTGCTGGCCGACCAGGGGATCGACGCGCTGGTCGCGATCGGCGGCGAGGACACCCTCGGCGTGGCCAAGCGGCTGACCGATGACGGTGTCGGTGTGGTCGGTGTGCCCAAGACGATCGACAACGACCTGGGCGCGACGGACTACACGTTCGGCTTCGACACCGCGGTGCACATCGCGACCGAGGCCATCGACCGGCTGCGCACCACCGCCGAGTCGCACCACCGTGCCCTCGTCATCGAGGTGATGGGCCGGCACGCCGGCTGGATCGCGCTGCACTCCGGCCTGGCCGGCGGCGCGAACGTGATCCTTGTGCCGGAGCGGCACTTCAGCGTCGACCAGGTCGTCTCCTGGGTCGAGCGCCGGTTCGAGCGGGAGTACGCGCCGATCATCGTGGTGGCCGAGGGCGCGCTGCCGGAGGGCGGCGAGGAGAAGCTGCTGACCGGTGAGAAGGACGCCTTCGGGCACGTCCGGCTGGGCGGCATCGGCACCTGGCTGGCCGAGGAGATCGCGCAGCGCACCGGCAAGGAGTCGCGCGCGGTGGTGCTCGGGCACGTGCAGCGCGGTGGCACGCCGACGGCGTACGACCGTGTCCTGGCGACCCGGTTCGGCCTGCACGCGGTGGACGCGGTGGCCGACGGCGACTTCGGTGTGATGGTCGCGCTGAAGGGCACCGACATCGTGCGCGTGAAGCTGTCCGAGGCGACCGCGGAACTCAAGACCGTGCCGCTGGAGCGTTACCAGGAAGCCGAAGTCTTCTTCGGCTGAGCAAGGCCCCCTCCGTGAGTGGTTCCGCTTGCCTGACGGGCAGGACCACTCACGGAGCGGTCAGGATCACCGGGCCGTCGGGGGTGACGGCGATGGTGTGCTCCCAGTGCGCGGCGCGGCTCCCGTCGGCCGACCGCAGGCCCCACCCGTCCGGTTCGGTCACATAGTTGTCCCGGCCGCCCGCGATGAACATCGGCTCGATCGCGATCACCAGGCCGGCCTTGAGTTTCAGGCCGCGTCCGGCCCGCCCTTCGTTGGGCACGTGCGGGTCCTCGTGCATCCTGCGGCCCACCCCGTGGCCGCCGTGGTACGCCAGCAGCCCGTAACCCCGCGTCCGGCCGATCTCGCCGATCGCGTGCGACACGTCGCCCAGCCTGTTGCCGACCTTCGCCTGGGCGATCCCCGCGTACAGGGCGTTGCGGGTCGTCTCGATCAGCTCGGCGTCCTCCGGTGAGGGCTCGCCGATGGTGAAGCTGATCGCCGCGTCGCCGTGGAACCCCGCGACGTGCGCTCCGCAGTCGACGCTGAGTAGGTCGCCTTCCTTGAGCCGGTAGTCGCCGGGGATGCCGTGCACCACCATGTCGTTGACCGACGCGCAGATCACCGCCGGGAACGGCGTCGGCGCGGAGTGCGGGTGGTAGTGCAGGAACGACGACTTCCCACCGGCCGCTGACATCACCTCGGCCACGACGTTGTCCAGCTCCCGCAGGGACACACCCGGCGCCGCGGCCTCCTTGGCCGCCGCGAGCATGGCCGCGACCACCTTGCCCGCCTGCCGCATCAGATCCAGCTCCGCCGGCGTCTTCAGGTCCACCATCACGCACTCCTCGGGATAATTATCCCGGTATTTCTATCACAGTATTACTATTGGCGGATGGTCCGGCCACCCCTCACCGACGAGGACCGCGAACGCGGCATCCGGCTCGGCGAAGCCCTGCGCGCGGCCCGCGGCGACCGCAGCGGCGTCGAGGTGGCCGCCGCCGCGGGCATCTCCGTGGAGACCCTCCGCAAGATCGAACACGGCCGCATCCCCACCCCCGCCTTCTTCACCGTCGTCGCCATCGCCCGCGCCGTCGACCTCCCCATCGACACCCTGTGCACAGTGGCCTCGATGTGACGAGGCCCGCCGGTTGCGAGCCGACGGGCCTGTGGACAACAACCCCAGCCGCACACCCCAGAACTGTCGGTCCCCTTCGCCTAGGCTGGATTTCGGGGGCCGGAGGCAAGGTCAGCTTGTGCCGTAGGGGCGGTGGAGCTCGCCCCAGCCCCAGGTGGGCATGGGTTCGTTGGTGGTGCCGGACATGCCGGGCTGGGAGTAGGTCAGGGCCATGCGGGTGCCCCATTCGAGGTAGCCGACGAAGGCCGAGCGGAAGTCGGGGTCGGTGGGCAGGCCGATGGCGTCCGCGGTGTCGATCAGCAGGTTCATCCAGTGGCGGCGCTGCTGCTCGGTGAGGGCCTTGCCGAGGTGCCGGGAGATCATGTGCTGGTGCCCGCCCCGTTCGGACGAGTACGCCTTGGGCCCGCCGAACACCTCCCCCAGCCAGGCGGCGACGTGTTTGGGGTGCTCGGGGTCCATGGTGGCGAACAGCGGCCCGATCAGCGGGTCGTCGGCGACGCGGGTGTAGAACTCGGTGAACAGCTTCTCGAAAGCGGCGGCACCGCCTGCCCATTCGTACAGCGAGGGCACCTTGTTGACCTGGTGGTAGTGGCGCATCTCCTCGATCGCGGACACGTAGTCCTTGATCTCGGCGAAGAACTCCTGGAACTCCTTGCTGGCGCGGAACCCCTCGACGTGGTCGGCGGTCGACGTCCAGATGATCCGCAGGATGTAGCTCTCGGGGTCCTCCTCGCACCGGGACAGCTCGTAGTCCCGGCAGAACGGGGACGCGAGCAGGGGCTTGGCGGCGCGCCGGTAGGCCTCCTCGAAAGCGGCCGTCTGGTCGAGAGCAATGCGATAACGGATGTACTCAACTGTCACGCCCACAGTCGACCACTTCGACCACGGCCGGGAAAGTACGTACTTTGTGGTGCGTGAGCGTGCAACGAACCCAGTACCACTGCCCGGTCGAGCTTGCGGTCGACGTGATCGGCGGCAAGTGGGCGGTGGTGATCCTGGCCCACCTCAAGGAAGGGGACCTGCGCTACGGCGAGCTGCGCCGCAAGGTACCCGACATCACCGAGAAGATGCTCACCCAGCGGCTCCGGGAACTCACCGAGGCCGGCCTGATCGAGCGGACCGAGCACGAGACCGCACCACCGGGGGTGTCGTACAAGCTCGTGGCCGACGACCTCAGGCCCGTGCTGCAGGCGTTGTACGACTGGGGGCAGAACCGCGCGGCGAGCAAGGGAATCGAGATCGTCACCCCATGAGCCGGTGCAGGCCGGTGCTGGTGGCGGCGAGCATCCCGCAGTGGTCGGCGTAGGCGAGGTCGTGCACGGACCCGAACGTGGTCTCCCGCCCGCGCGGCCGCCCGGACTGGGCGTCCAACCAGGACACTCCCGACTCGGTGCCCACCGCCAGCGTCCGGCCGTCACTGGAGAAGCACAACGACCCCGTGCGCGACTCGATCTCGTGCCGCCACGCGGGTTCCCCGGTCGCGGTGCGCGTCGCTATCACCGCATTGGGGTGTACCCACATCACGATCAGTTCACCGTCGGGGGAGAACCGGACCTCGCCGGACACCTCGGAGCTCCACGGCTGCGGGTCGCGCCGGTCGTAGCGGTGCCGCAGGTGCCCGTCCTCGGCGACGTCCAGCACCGTCAGCCACCAGCTGCCGCGCATCGAGTTCCCCACCGCCAGCGTCCGCCCATCGGGTGAAAACGTTGGTGTCACACGGGAATCGCCGAGACCCTCCCAGTCGGTGTGGTCCAGCTCCTGGTCCTTGCCCAGTACCGCGGCGCTGACCGGGTCCACAATCCACAGACGCTGGTTCCCGCCGACAGCCAAATGCCGCCCATCGGGTGACAACGCCAACGCCCCGGTGGGCACGTCCGGCAGCTCCCGCACCATCCGCATCGCCGCCCACTGCCTGATCTGCACGTTCCGCGGCGTCGCGAACGCCAGCATCGACCCGTTCACCGACGCCGCCGGCCCGGGAAGGTCCGTGCGGGACGCGATACGCATGATCTCGACCGGCCGGATCCGCGGCTCCACCTCCCACCGCACGAGCACGGTGCCGCGGTACATCGAGGTCAACGCCTCCGCCCGGCGCGGCCGCAGCACGACTGTCTGCTGAGGACCGCTCGCCACCTCGTCGAGCCCGAGATGCGCCGAGCGACCGTGATAACGCAACCGCCGGCCCATCTTCTCGCGTAACAGCGATGGGCCATCGGGTAACAGGTCCTGGGGTAAGTCGCCGAACCCGTCCCGGCTGCCCGGATCCGCGCCCCGCTCGAGCAACATCTCGGCCACGTCCATCCAGCCGTGCTCGATCGCCTGGTGCAGCGGCGTGGTCTCGCCGTTCGTCCGCACCGGCGCCCCCGCGGAGATCAGCAACCGCGCGATATCCGGATCCCGCGCCACCTCCAACGGCGTGTTGCCCGCCGCGTCGGTCACCGACAGCGCCGCCCCGCTCGCCAGCAACGCACGGACCGCATCCGTGTCGTTGCCGGCCACGGCGCTGTGCAAATCCACAGCCGTCACGTTAAGGCCGCCAGCACTTCTGTGTCGATCAACCGTCCAGGGATCACACCCTAACGGTGTTAGAGGCTGGCCAGCCGTGTCGCCATTCCAGCCGGTTTCGCCAGGCCGAACGCCAGATCCTGCTACCGGCGGCGGCTCGGAGGGCGACGCCGGCGAGCAGGGCGATGGGGGCGTGGGGGTGGATGTGGTGGGCGTAGAGGGTGGCTTTGCCGCGGAGGATGTTGGTCAGCCGGGATTCGGGGGTGGAGCTGCCGCCGCCGTGGTGGAGGTGGACGGCGTGCGGGGTGAACATCGGGGGTGCGGGGGCGCGGAGGCAGAGGTCGACGTCCTCGCCGTAGAGGGTGTAGCGCTCGTCGAAGCCTCCGAGTTCGGTCCAGAGGTCGCGGCGGATCAACATCATCGAGCCGGTGAGGGCCGGGACCGCGCGGATGTCATCGCGGCGCCAACGACCGAGTGAATCGGGGTCGAGGGGTGTGGCGGACAGGCCGGTGGCGAACGCGAGCGCGTGCCACAGCGTGGGTCTGGCTAAGCAAGTCGTGGGATCGAGGTCGCCCGATGCGGTGATTGCGCGACCGCCGTAGAGGCCGACGGTGGGGAACCGGGCGGCCAATGTCAGCAGGTGGTCGATTGCGCCGGGATGCAGCTCGGCGTCTGGGTTGACCAGCAGCAGGTACGAGCCGTTGCCCAGACGGGCCGCCTGGTTGACGGCGGCGGCGAACCCGATGTTGGCGGGATTGCGGATCGCGGACGCAACCAGCGAGACCGTGTCATCCCGAGAGTCGTTGTCGACGATAGTGATCTGAACATCGGCGGACAGCGAACGGATGCTGTCAACGCATCTCGCGATGGTGTTAGCGCTGTTGTACGTGACGACAATGGCGTCCACAGTTGGCGGAATCGGTGCGCTGACAGCAGGACGCAACGAAGATGCCCGGCTCCAGCCAGGCCGGGATCGTCCCGTCAGGACAGTGGCGAACGCGGGCAGATGCGGCCACAACGACGGTTTGCGGGCAACGAAAGCGAGGTTCTTGCGCAGTCCGGCCGAGGGGGAGGAAGGCAGGGCGGCGTTGCCGGAACGCCAACGCCGGACAACCGAGATCAGCTCCCGTCCCTCCGGCAGGACCAGCAGGAACGACCCGGCCAGCGCTTGCTCGTGCGGCGAGAACTGGCCACGCACGAAGGCATCGTCCGCGACCACATCCGGGAACTTGTCCCACCGCGCACGGCCTGCGGCGTTCACGGCGTAGCAGCCACCACCGATGACCTGACCGGCGACCGCGGGCAGCGCGCTCCACACCTTGGCGAAGCTCCTGGTCAGCCGCGAACGTGGCCGGACCAGCAGGGGAGCGGGCCCGGCCAGCCGCGGCGACGGCGTGTCCAAAGCGGACGCAATCGCTTGCAGCGACCCAGGGGTGAGGACCGTGTCCGCGTCCAGGTACACCACCGGGCATCCGCGGCGGTAGGGCTCGGCGGCGTTGAGCGCGGCCGCCTTTCCGCTGCGCGGCAACGAGATCACGGTGACACCGGGCAACGAGGCGGCCTCGACGGTGTCGTCCGTGCAGCCGTCGGCCACCACGATGACCTGCACACCAGGTCCCAGCGCCGACCAGATGCATGCGCGGATCAGCGTTTCCTCGTTGTGCGCGGGAATGACGACGTCGATCATTCGGTGTACCGATCCAGGACGGCGGCGGCCGAGTAAACGCCGAGGAACACCGCGCTGCACGGCCATCGCGTCGGCCGCGAGACCAAACTCCGCACCACGCCACGGTGTCTGCGGTCGTCGTCCGCGTACTCGAGGTCGTGGGACTGCAGTTCGCGGTTCCCGCACTGGTAACGCCGACGCGCTCGGACCAACTCCTTCACACCTTCGGGGAGAACGACCTCGTACGTACCGTCACGCAAAACCGCACGTTCGTGTGAAGCGAAGTGCCAGCGGACCCATTTGTCATCCGAATGAACGTCGGGGAACTCATCCCAGCGTCGCCGCCCCTCGGCGGACACAGCGTAGGCGCCCATCGTGACCGGGGACTCCTTGACGTAGGGCAAGTCCTGCCAGGCCCGGTAGAACGCACGCGACACCACGCTGTGCGGCCGGACCGCTCGCGGCCGGGGCGCGGCGAAGTGGATCCCGGTGCCGGGACGGAGGATCCTGGCCAGCTCCGCGATGGCGTTCGGCGACAACACCGCGTCCTGGTCCAGGTAGAGCCGTGGCCCCTCGGGCAGTTCGGCCTCGGCGGCAGCGAAAGCGTTGGCGCGTTTGGGAGACGAGACGACCACGGAACACTCGGCGCCGGTCGCGCGGATGACCGGAGCCAGGCGCCGGGCTTCCTCCGCGGTGTCCTCGCGACCGTCGTTGACCGCGACGACCACGCGTAGTTTCCCGTCGAACCGTTGCCGGGCAAGCGAGATCATGCTGCGATGCAGGCAGTGCGCGCCGTTGTAGGCGGGGATGACCACACCGAACATCACCGTCGGCGCCATCGCCACGTTGCGCGGCCGCGCCTTCCCGCCAGGCAGGTCCAGTCTGGACACCGTCCGCAGCTTGGGTTTCACGTTCAACGAACTGGCCAGGCGGCAGGCCATGTCCCTCGGCGTCAGCACGTCCGGCCCGGCCAGGTGGATGACCCCGCGCACGTTCTTGCGGCCGAGGTCGACGATCGCCTTCGCGGCCTCGGACAGCTCCAGCGGCGTGCGGAACTCGTCCGCGCAGACCGTGATCTCCTTGCCCTGACTGAGATTTTCGTGCCACCGGGTCCAGGTCGTCGCACGTGGGCACACGGGCAGGCCGTGCAGCAGGGAAAGCCTGGCCACCAGGCCGGACTGGCCGGCGACGCGTTCCCCGGCGTGCTTCATCTCACCGTAGACAGATCGCGGCTTCGGCACGTCGGTGTCCCGGTAGCGCCCGTTTTTCGTGCCGTCCCAGACAAAATCCGTCGACGGATAGAAAAGCCAGGCGCCGGTGCGGGCCAGTTGGCGCGGAACGGTGAGGTTCAGCGCCCATGCGCGCTCCTGGTCGCGTTCGGCCGCGACCGGCGACGAGACCGCCGCCAGATGCACGATGTGCGTGGGCTGGAACGAATCCAGCACGTCGGTGAGCCGGGCGCTGTCGCACACATCGACCACGCGCACCTCGCCATGCGAGCCCGGGCACGGCCGATGGCTCAGGCCGAGAACCGTGACGTCCCGGTCTCGCAGCAACCGGGTGACGTGACCACCCAATTGTCCACACGAACCGGTGACCAACCACCTTTCCTGTCTCACACTTTGCCATCGCGCCAAGGCACGCCGGTATGACACGCGCCGGCCGCATACGCCCGAACGGGCGACAAGTTCCGGGCGAACGTGTCAACCCCGGAGCGCATCGAGCGGACAAGTGGGCAGTGCGATCCATCCCTCCCGCGCGATCCGGTCGCGTTGCGCCTTGTCCGGCGGGTCGGTTTTGCCCAGCACACAAGCACGTGCGAGCAGCGCGGCGATCACCGCGTCGAAGACGTGGTCGCTCGCCCGGCAAATGTCCTTGAACTGTCCCAGATCCAGCCACGGCGCCAGCTCACCGAGCTTGGCCACCAACCCGTCCAGTGCGGTGACGTTCTTGGTTCCCTTGTACTGCCGGTGGTCCATGTCCCAGTGTTTGAGCCCCGCCGCCGGGTACACCTCGACGATGAGCCCGGTGCCAAGCCGGTTGACGTCGTGCCCTTGCTTGGCGAGCAGCCCCTGCAACCGCGCCGCACGCATCGCGGTGATGCCGATCCGGTCCGTGGCAACGCTGAGCGGCGTCATCTGCCGAACTTCCCGCACGTACTCGTCGGTCAGCCGGTACGCCAACGAGTGCCGCCATTCCTCCGGCGGTGTGTGCATGTCCACCGGCCCCGCGCTGAAGTGGTGCCGGTACAAGAAGGTCAGAAACGTGTCGGGCCAGCCCAGCGGGCAGTCGATCCCGACCTTCTCGGCGCCATCGGTACAACGCACCACCGCGTCGTCATCAGCCGGTCGCACGACTTCAACCAATCGGGCGGTCCCGGAGTCCCATTGGATGACGGCGATCGCCGTGTTTTCCGGCTGGGCCGCGAGGTCAACACCGACAGTGCGCATGAGGTCATCCTTCAGTGGGGGATGGCGCGCCAGCGCCTCGGGTCGACGTGGTAGCGGTGCTCTTCGATGAGCAACGAAACCTGCGCCATGTCGTCGGTGTCCTCGAGCCGGTCGAGATACCCCACTCCGCGGGCGAGCCCGGTCAGCTCGACCGCGAAGTACAGGCCCATCAAAGGATTCACGAACAGTTCACTGTCCGCGGTCCTTGCGGTGAAACGAAAGTTCCCGAACTCGCCGCGGATCGCGGCCGCGATCTGGCCGTTGACGATGCTGGGCCGCAGCGGTGTCGCGGCCTGCGCGTGTGCGACCGCGTCCAGGTAGGCGGCTGCTTCGGCGGACTGCGACGGAATGGAGAACGCGCCGAGGTACGCGCCCTCTCGCTCCAGACTGGCCAGGTTCTCCAGCACGTGTGCGTGGCAGACACCGTGGTAGGAGTCGATGCCGAAGCCCAGGCACACCACGAACCGCTCGACGCCGTCCAGGCCCGCGACCGCGGCCAGGCTGGTCATGTCCTCTTCGGGCGTGCCCAGCCCCGCCTCGTCACCGCGCATCAGGATGTCCGTGCCGCCGTCGACCAGGATGATCGCGTCGATCTCCAACCGATCGATGAGCGTCCGGTACGCGGCTCGCAGCGGGCGGACTCCGGTGCGCGGGAAGGCGTACACAGTCGACGGCCGCTCTCGCGACTTCAGCCACCGGGCCAGCGCGCGTTCGGGAAAGTAGTGGTCGTTGCCCGCGGTGTCCGGATGGATGGCCGCCACGGCCGGCTCCAGCCAGACGTCGAGATCCAGCGCGCCCAGGTCCGTGAAGGACAGGTTGGCGAGGTGGATCTCCTTGCCCTGGGCGGAAAGCGCGACGGCCAGCGGGAGCCCCGCGTAGATGTCGAAGCCGCCGCCCGCGCCGGCGACCAGGATCCGCCTGGCGTCGCGCAACCGGGTGAACAGCGGCGGCTCGCACAAGGAGAACACGACAAAGAACACTACTGGCTCGGCGCGGACCGGTCACCGGCCTTCCGGCGGGATGATCACTGCCGAGCGGCGAGGATCCCGTCGAGCAGGCCCGGGTACAGCGTGTCCAGGTCCTCACGGCGCAGCGTGGTGATCCGCGCGGTGCCTTCCGGCTGCATCCGGGTCACGCCGGCCTCGCGCAGGATTCGCAAGTGGTGGGTGCGCGTCGACTTGGTGACCGGCAGCTCGATCGCGCCGCAGGCGACGCCCTCCGGGCCGATCCTGGCCAGCTCGCGCACGATGTGCAGCCGCACGGGATCGGCGAGGGCGTGCAGCACCTCGTCGATCTTGATCTCCTCGCGCGCCGGATGCGGCAGCACCTCCACCATGCGTCCCATTGTACGAAATCCATCGTAGTTTGACGACTGTCGTAGTACGGTGGCTGTCGAACAAAGGGGAAGGGTCCATGTCACCACGTACTTACCTGCTCGCCCTCGGCGCCTTCGCCGTCGGCACCAGCGGGTACATCGTCTCCGGCGTGTTGCCGCAGGTCAGCAGCCAGTTACATGTGTCAACCGCGACCGCGGGCCAGCTCACCACCGCGTTCGCCATCGCCTACGCCATCGCGTCGCCGCTGCTCGCGGGCGCCACCGGCCGGTGGGAACGCCGCCGTCTGCTCGTGGCCGCGCTCCTGGTCAGCACTGTGGGCAACGCCTTGGCCGCGATCGCGCCGAACTACGAACTGCTGCTGGTGTCGCGTGTGGTCAGCGCTCTGGGCGCGGCCGTGTTCACCCCAGCCGCGACCGTCGTCGCCACCGTCCTCAACCCACCCGAGCGCCGCGGCCGCGCCGTGGCCATGGTCTTCGGCGGGCTCACGTTCGCGCTGATCCTGGGCGTGCCCGCGGGCAACCTGCTCGGCGGCCGGATCGGCTACGAAGGCGTGTTCGGCCTGGTCGCGCTCGTGTCCCTGCTCGCCGCCATCAGCGTCTTCATCGGTGTGCCGAGGGTTTCCGCGCCGCCCGCGGTGACACTGCGGGAACGGTTCGCGGCCGCCGCCGACCGTCGCGTCCAGATGGTGCTGGGCATGACCGTGCTCGGCTGCTTGGCTGCGTTCAGTGTGTTCACCTACATCTCGCCGTTGCTGTCGCGGACTGCTGACGTGCACGGCACGACCATCAGCCTGCTGTTGCTCTGCTACGGCGTTGGCGGTGCTGTAGGCAACTCCGTGAGTGGCCGGATCACCGACAGGTACGGCAGCCGAGGCCCGTTGACCGTCGTCTTCATTGTGTTCACCGCCATCCTGGCGACACTGCCGTTGACTGCGACCACTGCTGTGAGTGCGGCTGTCGTGATGTTCGTGTGGGGCCTGTTCACCTGGTCGGTCAACCCGCCGATCCAGAACTGGCTGATCGAGCTGTCGCCGACGAACTCCGGGCTGCTGCTGTCGCTGAACGCGTCCGCGATCTACCTCGGCGCGGGTCTGTCGGGTGTGTTCGGCGGTCTGGTGATCAGTACCGTCGGCGTGCTCGCGCTGGCTCCGGTGGCCGCAATCATCGCTGCGGGCGCGGTGGTCCTGCTGTTGCTCGCCTCCCGTTCGCCCAAGCCGCAGGAGGAGGAACTCGCGCTAGTGTCGGCCGAGTGACGCACACGCCGGAGATGTTCGAGGCCGCCCTCACCACCTGGCGGGAATGGCAGGACAGCCCGTGGGGACGGCTTCGGTTCACGCTGGCGGAAGCCAACCTCGCCAAGCACATCCCGCCGCGCAGCCGGATCCTGGATCTGGCCGGCGCGGACGGCGGCGACGCGATCAGGCTTGCGGCACAAGGCCATGACGTCACCATCGTGGACTTCGCCCCGGCCATGCTCGCCGCCGCGAAGCAGCGAGCCGACGAAGCAGGCGTGCAGATCACGTGCGTGGAGGCAGATGCGACAGACATGCCGGACGCCGACTACGACGTCGTCCTGTGCCACAACCTGTTGCAGTATCAGGCAGATCCATCAGCCGCGTTGAAGTCCGCGGTGAGGTCGTTGCGGCCCAATGGGATTCTCTCGGCCATGGCGATCAACCGGCACGCCTCGCCGTTGACGACCGCCGTCCGCGAGCTGGACCTCGTCGGAGCGCTCGACGCCGTGACCGCGACTGAAGCGGATACACAAACGTTCAGCGCGAAGATCACGCTGTACACGGCCGAGGAGATCGCGGAGGTGCTGGAGGCGCTTGGCTGCGAGGTGCGGGCGCACTACGGAATCCGTTGCGTGAGCGACTACATCACGGATGACGACCGGAAACGCGAGCCCCAGTTCTACGCCGAGCTGGAACGGCTGGAGCTGGCGTTGACCGGCCGGCACCCGTACATGCACACCGCGCGGATCTTTCAGCTGGTCGCCAGCTCCAGGTAGGCGGCGAACGTCCCCAGCCAGTGCTCGATCGCGTAGTCGTAGCCGAACACGAACTCCCAGCCCATGGTCGCGTGCGCCTCGGCGGCGTCCGCGGCCGGTTTCGTGTACGGGTGGTCCCCCAGAGCGGTTGCGATGTTGCGCCAGGCCCACGCGCGGGACAGAGCGAGTCCGGCGAGGTGGGCGCCGTAGAGGTCGTTGGGGTGCCGGACCTGGGTGGGTTCCCGCAGGCCGTGCCAGCGGTCGGTGTCCAGGTCGGGCAGGAACGCGGCGAACCAGTGGCCGAACTCGGCGCTGTCCAGGACGCGGCGCATCAGGTCGGCCTCGGTGAGCGCGGGGGAGAGGAAGTCGGCGGCGTCCGGTTCGAACCCGCCGTACCCGGTGTCGGCGAAGTACCAGCGCACCGCTGCCGACTCGCACTCGTGCGCCAGTTCGGTGTCGCCCTTCGCGCGGGCGGCGTCCAGCACGAGCCCGGTGGCGAACGCTGTGTTGCCGTGCGTCCCGACGCGGACGGGCAGGTGTGCGACGGTGATCCACTCGAGCCAGCGGTCCCGGATCGCGTCGGCGATCGGGGCGACGGACCACTGGGTCCCCTCGAGCGCCGCATCCAACGCCAGCAGCCACGCCCACCCGTACGGCCGTTCCCAGTACTTGCCTTCGGCACCGCGGAAGAACGCCGCCTCGGTGGCGCAGCCCTCCGGCGTGATCAATGAGGTGAGAACTTCACCCGCTCCGGGCGCACCGGGTAACTCAGGGAAAGCGGAAAGCAGGCGAACAGTAAGCCAGGTTTGGTGAACACACGAGTGCCAGTCATACGATCCGGCGAACACCGGGTGCAGCGTGCGATGCGGGACGAGGTCGGCGGGCCCGGTGAGATGCCTGGTCCAGTGCACCGGGTACTCCCGCTGCAGGTTGGCCACGGCGGTCTCGAGCAACCGGTTCGCGGTTTCGCTGTCCAACTGGGTACTGCCGCGAAGTGGGGACATAGCCGCCAATCCTGCCTGACGGCGAATACGGTGCGAGCACCTCTTATCCTGGGCGTCGTGAACTGGACCGTGGACGTGCCCATCGACACGCTTCCCGAACTGCCCCCACTGCCGCCGGACATGCGCAAGGCCCTCGACGAAGCGCTGGCGCGGCCCGCGGCGCAGCAGCCGGAGTGGCCCGACCCGGAAGCCGTGCGCAAGGTGCGCACGGTCCTGGAGAGTGTCCCGCCGGTCACCGTGCCCGCCGAGATCGACCGGCTGCACGACCGGCTCGCCGAGGTCGCCAACGGCCAGGCGTTCCTGCTGCAGGGCGGCGACTGCGCCGAGACGTTCGCCGACAACACCGAGCCGCACATCCGCGGCAACATCCGCACGCTGCTGCAGATGGCCGTGGTGCTCACCTACGGCGCCAGCATGCCGGTGGTCAAGGTCGGCCGGATCGCCGGCCAGTACGCCAAGCCGCGGTCCAACGCCACCGACTCACTGGGCCTGCCGGTCTACCGCGGTGACATCATCAACTCCCTCGTGGCCACCCCTGAGGCCCGCGTCCCGGACCCCTCCCGGATGATCCGCGCGTACGCGAACGCCGGTGCCGCGATGAACCTGCTGCGTGCCCTCACGGGTGCGGGCATGGCGGGTCTGGCGAAGGTGCACGACTGGAACAAGGACTTCGTCCGCACCTCCCCGGCCGGTGAGCGCTACGAGGCGCTGGCCGCCGAGATCGATCGCGGCCTCCGGTTCATGGCCGCCTGTGGTGTGCACGACTACACCCTGGAGCACACCGAGATCTTCGCCAGCCACGAGGCGCTGCTGCTCGACTACGAACGCGCGCTGCTCCGGCTGGACACCAGCCGCGACGAGCCCCGGCTGTACGACCTCTCGTCGCACTTCCTGTGGGTCGGCGAGCGCACCCGCCAGCAGGACGGCGCCCACCTCGCGTTCGCCGAGCTGCTGGCCAACCCCATCGGCCTGAAGATCGGCCCCACCACCTCCCCGGAGCTCGCGGTCGAGTACGTCGAACGCCTCGACCCGCACAACAAACCGGGCCGCCTGACCCTCATCAGCCGGATGGGCAACCACAAGGTCCGCGACGTGCTGCCCGGCATCGTCGAGAAGGTCGAGGCCTCCGGCCACAAGGTCATCTGGCAGTGCGACCCCATGCACGGCAACACCCACGAGTCCTCGACCGGCTACAAGACCCGCCACTTCGACCGCATCATCGACGAGGTCCAGGGCTTCTTCGAGGTCCATCGCCGCCTCGGTACCCACCCGGGCGGCATCCACGTCGAGCTCACCGGCGAGGACGTCACCGAGTGCCTCGGCGGCGCCCAGGACATCTCCGACGCCGACCTCCAAGACCGCTACGAAACCGCCTGCGACCCCCGCCTGAACACCCAGCAGTCCCTAGAGCTGGCCTTCCTGGTCGCGGAAATGCTCCGCAGCTAACCCCACCAAGCCCGCCACCCGGGACGAACGCAGAACACACCCTGCACGAACGGGGGACACACCCGGGACGAACGGGGGACACGCCGACGAATGTCAGAAGCCCTCGGCGTGTCCCACATTCGCCGGGGGTGTGTCCCCCGTTCGTGCAGGGTGTGTCCCCCGTTGCTCCCGGGTGTGTCCCCCGTTCGTCCGGGCCGTGTTCACCTAGGGCGGCGCTTGGTGAGCCCATCGCGGCGCCAAGTAGGCACGCTCGCGGTTCGATTTTGTGCGGGGTGGCGGCGCACACAAGCTTGTCGGCGGGGCAGGTCGCAGACCTGCCCCCTTGTTTCCTGCCCGTGCGCCGCAGGGGTCCCCGCACAAAATCGAACCGCCCCAGCCCACATCCAGGCGCCGCCCCAGCCACGAAACTGGCGCCGCCCCAGCCACAGAAGACCAGAAGCGGCGCCCCACAAGACGCGAGCTAGAAGAAGCCGACTGCGACCTGAACCGTCGACCCCTTCTGCACCTTGGTCCCAGCGGGCGGTCCCTGGAACGCGATCCGCTTGTCGTCGTCATCCCGGTTGCCGCGCCCACCGAACACACCCACGACGTCCAGCTGCAGCCCCAGACCCTTGATCTGGTCGCGGGCCTCGTTCACCCGCTTCCCCCGCAGCTCGGGCACCGTCACCGCGTTCGAGATCAGCAGCGTCACCCGCTTGTCCTGCGGCGTCGACCCCGCGGACGGATCCGTCGAGATGACCTTCCCGCCGTCGATGCTCCGGTCGAAGGTGGTCTGCGTCTGGATGTCCGAGTAGCCGGCGGCCCGGAGGGCGTTGCGGGCGTCGTTCTCGGTCTTGCCGCGGACGTCGGGGATCGGCTGCAGCGGGGCGGGGCCCTTGCTCAGGAAGATCCCGACGCTGTCGCCGGACTTCAGCTGGGTGCCGGGGCTGGGGGAGACGCCGAGGACCGTGCCCTTGGCGACGTTGTCGTCGAAGTTGTCCGAGGACTGGTCGCGGACGGCCTTGAGGCCCTGTTCCTCGATGGCCTTGCGGACGGTGTCCTCGGTGGCGCCCGGTTCGAACTGCGGCACGACCGGCGGCCCGACCGACACGATCAGCACGACGGTCGAACCCTTGGCCACTTCACCGCCGGCCGCGGGGGTCGAGCTGATCACCTTGTCCTTGGGCACGTTGTCGTTGCGCTGTTTCTGGATCTGGGCGGCCAGGCCCGCGTCCTTCAACGCCTCGGTGGCGTTGGCCGAGCTCGTCCCGGCCACGACCGGGATCTTGACCTTCTCGGTGCCACTGAGCATCCAGAACCCGAGCCCGGCCAGCACCACCAGGACCGCCGCGACGATGGCCCACATCGGGATCCGCTTCGCGGGCTTCTTCTTCGGCGGTGGCGAGGAGGCCTTGGGTCGTCGCGGCGGCTGGGCTGGGGGCGGCGGCGGGATCGGCACGCCCGTCGGCGGCGAGGTGACGTCGGGCTGACGCAGCATGGCCTTGGTCCCGTTGTACCCGCCCGGCACGGCGGCGGGGGTGGTCTGCACCGTCGGGAACTCAGTGCCGGGCATGGTCGTCTGCCCGTGCGCCGAATGCGGGATCGGAACCTTGGGGGCGCCGATGATGCCGCGGACCCGCTGCAGCTCGTTCAGGAACGCCGCGGCGTCCGGCGGACGCACCGAGGGGTCACGCCGGGTAGCGCGCAGGACCAGCTCATCGAGGGCGGGCGGGATCCCGGGAACCGACCGCGACGGGGCAGGCACATCGTCGTTCACGTGCTGCCATGCCACCGAGATCGGCGTGTCACCCGCATAGGGCGGGTTGCCGGTCAGCATCTCGTACAGCAGCACGCCCGCGGAGTAGACGTCCCCGCTCGCCGTAGTAGCGCCGGTGGTCACCTGCTCGGGTGAAAGATAGGCAACAGTGCCGAGGATGACGCTGTTGCTCGTCGTCCCGGCGCTCGCCATGGCCTTGACCAGGCCGAAGTCGCCGACCTTGACCGTGCCCTGGCGGCCGATCAGCACGTTCTCCGGCTTGACGTCCCGGTGCACCAGACCCGCCTGGTGCGCGGCGGCCAGCGCGGACAGCACCGGCTCCAGCACGCTCAACGCCAGCGGCACGGGCAGCCGCCCGCGCTCGGTCAGCAGGTCCCGCAGGGTGCCGCCGTCGACCAGCTCCATCACCAGGAACACGTGGTCCCCGTCGAAGCCCTGGTCGTGGACCGCGATCACGTTCGGGTGATGCAAGCTGGCCGCGGCCCTGGCCTCCCGCTCGAACCGGTCCACGAAGGAGCGGTCCTCGGCGAACCGCTCGTCCATCACCTTGATCGCGACCGGACGTTCGAGCCTCATGTCCATGCCGCGGTACACAGCCGACATGCCACCACGGGCAAGCGGCGCGTCGACCCGGTAACGCTGCTCAAGCAACGTTGCCATCTGAAGCCCGCCCTTCTGCGCCACGGGTGCGATCGTAGGAGATCCCGCAGTGTCCTCGTGGCCACACTGCCTCATTTGTCATACGTGTGACGTGTGGCATCGTGTTCAGTTGTGAGTGCGATTCCCATTGCTGAAGATGTGCTCGATCCGGCAGTGGAGGTTTATACCCTGCGGGAAGTGGCCGACCGCATCGGCCGCTCGGTCAGCCGGGTGCAGCAGGCCCTCCGGGACCACCAGCTGCTCGCGGTGCGCAGGAAGGGCGAAGTGCTGGTCCCCGCGGTCTTCCTGACCGACGAGAACGAGGTGGTCAAGGGCCTGCCCGGGACCATCACGGTGCTCGTCGACTCGGGCTACTCGCCGAGCGAGATCCTGCGCTGGCTGTTCACGGCGGACGAGTCCCTGCCCGGCACACCCATCGAGGCCCTGCGCGGCAACCGCGGCCGTGAGGTCAAGCGCCGGGCCCAGGCCCTCGCGTTCTGACCCGCCGCGCGGGTGACGCCGGGCAGCGCGACCAGGAGACGCTGCCCGGTGGGTACCACCGCGCGCCGGTGCAGTACCGCGTAGTCCGCGGCCACGATCCGGTCCAGGATCCGCCGGTAGAGGGTGGCCGCGGTGCTGACGCACGGCCTCGACTCGGGCCGTAGCAGCGTGATCCCGGGTTCCGCGCGCCGGTAGACGGCGTACGTGCGGGCGACCAGGTGGGCCAGCGCCTGCCGGACGTTGGGGTCGGGCTTGCCGGTCCGGTGCACCCAGCGCAGCCGCGCGCGGTCCACGCCGAACGCCGCCAGCTCGTCCATCGGCAGGTAGATCCGGCCGCGGTCGAGGTCCTCGCCGACGTCCCGGAGGAAGTTGGTCAGCTGGAACGCCTCACCCAAGGCGGCGGCGTACGGCTCGGCCTCCTCGCGCGGCCCGGTCGTGCCCAGCACCGGCAGCATCTGCAGGCCGATCACGCCCGCTGAGCCGTGCATGTACCTGGCGAGGTCGTCGAACGTGGCGTACTCGGTGACGTCCAGGTCCATCCGCATGGACGCGAGGAAGTCGGTGAACAGGTCCCGGTCGATCCGGTAGCGCTGCACGGTGTCCTTCAGCGCCCGCAGCACCGGGTGCGTGCCGGTCCACATGGTTCGTTCCAGCGAGAACAGCTCCGCCGCCTGCTGGGACTTGGGCAGATCGCCGTCGACGATGTCGTCCGCGATCCGGGCGAACCCGTAGAGCGCGTGCACGGCTGGCCGGTCGGCGATCGGCAGCAGCCGGGTGGCCAGGAAGTACGTGCGGCCGTGGCTGGCGTTGATCGCGCGGCTCGCCGTGTAGGCGGCTCTGAGCTGCGGATCGGTGATCCCGGCCGCGTCGAGCTCACGCGTACTCACGGCGCACCCGGTATCCGAAGCCGATCGCGACCGCCGCGGTCAGCAACACCCACCACCAGTTGTAAAGACCGGTGTCCCCGTTCGGGTAGTTGATGATCACCAGCCAGGCCGAGGCACCGGCGACGATCGCCGGGCGGAACCGGAACCCGGCCGCGAGCACCAGCGGCCAGGTGAAGTACCAGGGCATCGTCACGGCGGACAACAGCACGGTCGCCAGCAAGGCCCACGCGGCATTGGCTATCGCCTGGGGGCCGCCCGCCCGGGAACGCCACCACAACACCACGATGATGCCCGCCAGCAGTGCCCAGCCGACCACACGTGCGGCGGGAATCACGCCGAACAACTCACCCACACCGGTGGGAAGTGACAGCCAGTGGATCAACAGGGAGTTACCGCCGAGGGCCTTGACCCAGCCGAAGTTCACCCCAGCGGCTAGTGTGCACAACCCGAAGACGGCCGCCACCACGACGGCTCCGATACCCGCGGCGGTGATGAACCCACGTCGGCGCGGCTGCGCGGCCCAGACCCAGACCAGGAACGGCAGCGCCACCGCGGCCGTGATCTTGATCGCCACCGCGAACCCGATCACGGCGAACCCGGCCACAGGCTTGCCGTCCAGTACGAGCAACGTCCCCGCGGCCATGAGCGCGATCATCAGCAGGTCGTTGTGCGGGCCGCCGACCAGGTGCACCAGGACCAGCGGGTTCGCCGCGCCCAGCCACAAGGCGTTGGACCCGCCGAGGTGCCGCTCCAGCCCGGGCAGAGTCGCGCAGAGCAGCACCATCCCGCTCGCGATCAGCAGCTTCGTCAGCAAGGCGGCCACGTACAGGTGCGGCCCGGTGACCGCGACCACGCTCTTCATCAGCAGGATGAACAGCGGTCCGTACGGCGACGGCGTGTTCTCCCAGACCCAGCTGACCTTGTCGGTGAGCACGCCGTCCAGTCCCGAGGGGCCGACCGTGTACGGGTCCAGCCCGGCGTGCGCGATCGCGCCCTGGGCGATGTAGATGTACAGGTCCTGGCTGAGGATCGGTGGGCACACCAGCAGCGGGACCGCGCCGACGCCGATCGCGATCAGCAGCTGCCGCCGCTCCGCGGTCCGCAGCCGGAGCCAGCCCCAGAACACCAGCGCCGCGCCCGCGTAGAACAGCACCCGGTTGCCGTTGAGGAACGCGCCCACGCTGATCGCCGTCGTCCCGGCGAGCACGAGCCCGAGGGTGAGGCCGTACCGGGTGGTGGACGGTGCTGCGATCGCTGACATCGGGCGCAATCCTCGCACCCGGCGACCGGGGTGCTGCCGGATGGGTCTGGCGCGAGGGGAGTTCCGCCGGTTACAGTCCTCGCGGCAATCACTTTCCCTGGGGGGTTCTTTGATGCGTCGAAGGTTCTTTGGCGTGCTCGCATTGACGGCCGCGATTGGTGCTCTCGCGGCCACTCCTGGTGCGGCAATAGGCGGCGGAGCCGAGGTACCGGACGGTACTTACCGGTTCACCGCGAAGATCGATGTGACCGGAATTCGGGCGTGTTCCGGTGTTCTGGTGGCGCCGCAATGGGTTGCCACCGCGAAAAGCTGTTTCCCGGAGGGCAATTCCGGGGTGCCGGTGAAAGCGGCCACCGCGACCGTCGGCCGCACCGACCTGACGAGCACCGCGGGCCATGTCCTGCCGATCGTCGAGCTGGTCCCGCGCGCCGACCGCAACCTGGTGTTGGCCAAGCTGTCCGCGCCGATCGGGGACATCCTGCCCGCGCCGGTCGCCACCACCGCGCCGGCCGCCGGTGACGTGCTCAAGCTGGCCGGTTACGGCCGCACGACGACCGAGTGGGCGCCCAACCGGCTGCACGCGGCCGACTTCACGGTCCAGTCGGTGAACGGCCCGAACGTCGCTGTCGCCGCTGCCGCCGGTAGTGCCGACCCGTGCCGCGGCGACGCGGGCGGCCCGGCGTTGCGCGAGGTCAACGGCCAGGTCCAGCTCGTGGCGATCAACAGCGCCTCGTGGCAGCACGGCTGCTTCGGCGAGACCGAGACCCGCAACGGCGCCACCGAGACCCGCCTCGACGACATCGCCGCGTGGATCAAGGACTCCACCAGGACGCAAGCGTTCACGGGTGGCCAGGAGGCCTGGCGCGACTCGATGTGGTTCGACAAGACCAAGCTGGTCTCCGGTGACTTCGACGGCGACGGCAAGGAGGATGTGGCCGAGCTGTACGCGTGGAACGCGGGCCAGAGCGTCATCCACACCTGGACCAACACCGGCAGCGGGTACACCTTCAACTACGCCGTCTGGAATTCCGGCCCGAACGGTTTCGTGTGGGATAACGCACAGTTCGTCGCCGGCGACTGGAATGGCGACGGTAAGGACGACCTGGCCGTGCTGTACGCGTGGAACACGACGCAGAGCGTGATTCACACCTGGACCAGCACCGGTACCGGGTTCACGTTCAACTACGCGCCGTGGAATTCCGGGCCGAATGGTTTCACCTACGCCAACGCCAAATTCACGGCGGGTGACTGGAATGGTGATGGCAAGGGCGACCTGGCTGTTCTCTACAAGTGGAGCGACACCGAGAGCGTCATTCACACGTGGACCAGCACCGGTACCGGGTTCACCTTTAACTACGTCCTCTGGCACGACGCGAGCTTCGCGTGGCAGAACGCCAAGCTGCTGGCCGGCGACTGGACCGGGGACGGCAAGGACGACCTGGCCGTGCTCTACAAGTGGACCGACGACCGCAGTGTCATCCACACCTGGACCAGCGCGGGAACCGGCCTGACGTTCAACTTCGCGAAGTGGGACTCGGGCAGCGACGGCTTCAAGTGGGCCTCGGCCAAGCCGTTCGCGGGTGACTTCAACGGCGACGGCAAGTCCGACATCGGCGTCATCTACGACGACACCAAGGCCACCGTGCAGACCTGGACCAGCGATGGTGCCGGGTTCGCCCGCAACAAGCAGGTGCTGTGGCAGCTGGGCCCGGTCCAGCCGGTTCAATGGGCTTGGAACGCCGTGGTCCCGCTGCCGTCGGACATCAACGGCGACCACCGGACCGATCTGGTGACGTTGTTCGACAACGGCAACGACAACGCCAGCCTCTACCGGTTCACCAGCACGGACTGACGCTCACTTCCGGGCACAGCCGACCCATTGGCCGGACGGGCACGCGCCCGTCCGGCCTTTGTACGCGTCCACCAGCTGACGGGCCAGGGCATGCGCGGAGGCGGGGTCGCCGGTGGTGGCGACCTGGTCGACCGCGCACTTGACGCCCTTGCTGGCCTGGCAGTACTTCAGCTGGTCGTCGGCGGCCTTGCGCCAGTCGTTGCCGCTGGCCACGCCGTACTTCCAGATCTGCTTGTCCGACGAACCCGCGTCGTCGCGCAGCACGAACACGTGCTCGTCGCCCTGCGGGTTGGCCACCGGCGTCTCGGCGGAGGACGCCAACGTCCGCAGGCCGGCCGGGTCGGGCGGCGTGACCAGGGCCATCGCCGTCCACTCGGCCCCGTACGGGTGCTGCCCGGGGACGGACTGGGCCCGGCGGAAGAACTTGTTCCACTCCGGCGACGCGAGCGTGCAGGTCGCGTTGCCGGACTGGCCGGGCTGCAACACATCGGTGCGCGCCTCACACGAGCCGATCTGCGCGCCTTCGCCCTTCCAGGTCGCCTTGATCGCCACCCGTGCCGCGGACCGGCCGATGTTGGTCAGGTCCACGACGATCGCGCAGCTGGCCGCCGAGCAGTTCTCGAACTTGTACTCGCCCTGCTTGACCCCGATGAACGGGTCGTAGGCGCCGTCCAGTTCGGCCGCCTTCGTGGCGAGATCCCGGTAGACCGCGGCCATGTCGCTGGTCGCGTCGGAGACGTTGAACGCCAGGTCGTGCACTTTGGTCGGATCGGTCTTGCCGGTCTTGTTCAGGTCGAACCGGACGATCCCGTAGGGCGCCTGCGCGCTGAGGAAGACCGACCCCGCGTCGGTCTCCACCTCGTACACCTCGGTGCCCGCGATCGTCGTCTTCTTGCCGTCACCGACGGGCTTTCCGAACAGGGCGGCCAAAGCGTCGGTGTCGAAGATCCGTTCCACGTCGACGCCCAGCAGCACACCCGGGGTCTTCGTCCAGCGGTCGGCGATGATCGGCGCGGTCGAGTCGGGCACCCCGGACAGCTTGAGCCAGAAGTCCACGCCGCCCTTGAGGTACAGCGTGTGGTCGAGCACCAGGATGTTCGCGGGCAGGCCGTTGACGGTCAGCTGCCCGCTGGACTCGCCCGCCTTGGTCACCGTGACGTCCAAGGTGACCTTGTCGCCCGCGGGAGCGGTCAGCGAACCGTTGTACCGCAACGCCCCGGCGCCCTTGAGGTCCACTGTGGACTCATTCAGCGCGTCCGGCGCGGAGAACTTGGCGACCTGCGGCGGAGGGGTGTCGTCGGACGAGCCGGTGCAGGCCGCGCACAGCAGGACCACACTCAGCAAGACGCCCAGTCTCCGCATCAACCGTCCCGTTGTCCGTGGCGTACGCACCAGTCTGCCAACGGACCGCCGGACGTCAAGAACCCCCGGTGATCCGTTGAGCTGCCAGTTTGCCTGAGATCAGCACCGGCGGTACGCCCACCCCTGGCGTTGTGCCGCAGCCGGCCAGCACGGCGTTGTCCACATGCGGGACGAGGTTGCGCGGACGGAACGGGCCGGTCTGCCGGAACGTGTGGGCCAGCGAGAACGGCGTTCCGGCGCCGAGTCCCTGCGCCTCCCAGTCCGCCGGAGTCACCAGTTCGGCGATCCGGATCGAGCCGCCGAACCCGGTGAGACCTCGTTTTTCCAGTACGCCAACAAGTTCATCACGATACGCGGAACCGACCCGCGGCCAGTCGATCCGGCCGGTCCTCAGGTTCGGGCAGGGCGCGAGGACCTGCACGACCTCGTGCCCGGGCGGCGCGAGCGACGGATCGGTCGCGGTTGGGCGGGTGACCAGCAGGGACGGGTCGGTCATCAGCCGCCCGGACCGGGTGATCTCGGTGAACGTCCGGTCCCACGCGCCGCCGAAGAAGATCGTGTGGTGGTCCAGCATCGGCCACGTCCGGTCCACGCCCGCGTGCAGCACGACCGCGGACGGTGACCACTGCAGCGGGACGAGCCGCTTCGGGTGAAAACCCAGCAGTCTTCGGCTGACCGGCAGGTCGGGAGTCAGCACCACAGCGTCACACGCGATTCGCTCACCCGTGTTCGTGCGAACGGCCGTGAACCGCGAACCGATCCGCTCCAGCCACGCCGCCCGGCAGGAGAACCGCAGGCTGGCACCGGCGTTCTCGGCCGCGTCCGCCATCGCCTGCGCGACCGCGTTCACCCCACCGCGCGGAAACCACACGCCCGCGATGGTGTCCATGTAGGCGATCACGCCGTACGCGGCCAAAGCCTTGCGCGGCGGCACACCCGCGTACAGCGACTGGAACGAGAACAGCCGCCGCAGCCGCGGATCGCTGAGGTAGCGCCCGATCGCGGGCCCCAGCTTGCCGAACCCGCCGAGCGCGACCAGGCTCGCCAACCGCGAACCGACCAGGTCCAACGGCGAGTCGAAGTTGGCGCCGATGAAGGAGTCCCGTTCGA
This sequence comes from Actinocrispum sp. NPDC049592, assembly GCF_040675465.1. Taxonomy (NCBI): domain Bacteria; kingdom Bacillati; phylum Actinomycetota; class Actinomycetes; order Pseudonocardiales; family Pseudonocardiaceae; genus Actinocrispum; species Actinocrispum sp. NPDC049592. The sequence continues at coordinate 184,577 of NZ_JBFAPA010000007.1, forward strand.
CCCGGTACAGCTCGGTCAGCCAGCGCCGCAGCTTGCGGTACCCGTCGGCCTCCCGCGCACCGGCGACCCGCCGGACCTCGTCGGCCATCGCGTCCTCACCGGAGAACACCGAGATCTCGCTGCCGTCCGGGAAGTGCGCGCGGTAGGCCGGATCCAGCTTGACCAGCTCCGGCATGGGCGCGCCGACCGCGGCCAGCGCGTCGGCGACCAGCTCGGGCATGGTCAGCACGCTCGCACCGGAGTCCACGGTGAACTCGCCCATCCGCATGCGCCCGGCCCGTCCACCAGGCGTGGGTGAGGACTCCAGGACGGTCACCTGACGGCCGGAGCCCAGCAGGTGCAGCGCGCACGACAACCCGGCCAGCCCGGCGCCGACCACCACGACGTGATCGGTGGCGCCCTTGACGGTCCTGGTCAGTGGTTCCTCCGCGTCGCGGCGACGGCCAGGGCGGCGAGCCGCTCACCCGCGGGCGCCGCGAGGTCGGCCGACTCCAGCGCCCGCATCGCGCTCGCGGTCAGCGCCTCGATCCGGTCCTCGACGGCGGCGACCGCACCGGACTCGGTCAGCACGCTGCGCGCCCGCGTCACGTCCGCATCGGTCAGGTCCCGGCCCAGCACGTCCCGCAACACAGCGGCCCCCGCCGGAGTGGCCCTTTGCAGGCCGAGCGCGACCAGCAGGGTCCGCTTGCCCTCACGCAGGTCGTCCCCGGCGGGCTTGCCGGTCACGTCGGTGTCGCCGAAGACGCCCAGCAGGTCGTCGCGCAGCTGGAAGGCCACGCCGATGTCGGCGCCGAACTCCCGCAGCCGCTCGACCAGCTCGGTGTCCGCCCCGGCCAGCGCGGCGCCCATCTGCAGCGGGCGTTCGACGGTGTACGCGGCGGTCTTCATCCGGGCCACCCGCAGCGCGGCCTCCGGCGACTCGTCGCCCTCGACCTGCGTGAGGATGTCCAGGTACTGCCCGGCGAGCATCTCCGAGCGCATCGCCTGCCACGGTTCGCTGGCCGCGGCGAGCCGGTGCGAGGCCAGCCCGGAGCTGTAGAACATGTCGTCCGCCCAGGCCAGCGCGATGTCGCCGAGCAGGATCGCGGCGGCCATGCCGAACCGGTCCGGCGAGCCCAGCCAGCCCCGCTGGCGGTGCAGATCGGTGAACGTGACGTGCACGGTAGGCGAGCCACGGCGGACCGCGGAGGCGTCCATCAGGTCGTCGTGCACCAGGGCACACGCCTGGATCAGCTCGAGACCGCTGACCGCGTGCAGCACGGCCTGCGCGTCCGGTTCGCCGCCCGCGCCGCGCCAGCCCCACCACGCGAAGGTCGGCCGGATCCGCTTGCCGCCCCGCAGGATGAACTCCACCAGCGAGTCGAGCGCGTCCGCGAGCTCCTGGGTCAGGCTGGCCATCGTGGACTGCTTGGCCGCCAGGTACTCGGTCAGGGTCCGCTCGACGTGCTCGCGGATGGCGTCGTCGATGAGTTCGGTTCGTGGCGCTGGGTGCACACGACCATGGTGCGCCCTTCACTGCTTGGCCGATTCTGCGGGGTCAGGTGTGCCGATAGGCTTTCGGTCATGACGTCCGTGCTGGAGCGCATCTCCGTCGACCGTGTGGTGTTCTCGGTGGAGTTCATGCCACCCCGCGACGACGCTGACGAGCAGATCCTCTGGCGGGCGATCCGGGAGCTCGAGGGGCTCGACCCCGCCTTCGTCTCGGTCACCTACGGTGCCGGGGGCTCCCGCCGGGACCGGACAATCCGGACGACCGGCCGCGTCGCTCGCGAAACCACGCTCGTTCCCATGGCGCATCTCACAGCCGTCGACCACTCGGTGGCCGAGCTGCGCAACGTCATCGGCTGGTACGCGGCCGTCGGCGTGCACAACGTGCTCGCGCTGCGCGGCGACCCCCCGGGCGACCCGATGGGGGAGTGGGTCAAGCACCCGCAGGGCCTGACCTACGCGTCCGAGCTGGTCCAGCTGGTCCGTGAGCTGGGGGACTTCTGCGTTGGCGTGGCGGCGTTCCCGTACGGGCACCCGCGTGCGCACGACCTGGACGTCGACGCTGATCACCTGGTGCGCAAGATCCAGGCCGGCGCGGACTTCGCCATCGGTCAGCTCTGCTACGACGCCGACGACTTCCTCCGGCTGCGCGACCGGGTCGCGTCCCGGGGCTGCGACGCCCCGATCCTGCCCGGTGTGATGCCGCTCACCACGCCCAAGATGCTGGGCAAGACGGTGGAACTGTCCGGCGCACCGGTGCCCGCGAACATCGCCGCCCGGCTGGAGCCGCTGGTGGACGACCCGAAGGCGTTCCGCGCGGAGGGCATCGACGTGGTGACCGAGATGTGCGAGCGGTTCATCGCCGAGGGCGTCAACGTGCTGCACTTCTACACGTTCAACCGGTCCAAGGCGACCAAGGAGGTGCTCGGCAGGCTGGGTCTGGTTCCCAGCAGGACGGCCTAGACGAGCTGGGACTGGTTGTACTCGGACTGACGGATCTGGCGCACGTTCCGGCGGTGCGCCACCAGGGCTAAGACCAGCACGAGTAAGGCGGTCCCGACCGCGCCCGCGCCGACGATGAGCACCCAGCGGGTCCAGGACATCCCGGACTGGTCGCTGTACTGCACGGTCGCGCTGAACTCGGTGACCTGGCCCGCCTTGGCGTCCCAGGCGACGCTGTTGTCCTGCTCGACCCGGCCGTTGGTCTTGCCGACCTGGGCCGGGAAGGCGATCTTCAGCTGCACGTCGACGCCCTCGGGCCGCAGCTGGGTCAGGTTGATCGATCCGGCCAGCGAGACGATGTCGCCCGAGCGGCGGAAGTTGAGCTGGTACTTGGCCGACTGGCTGCTGAGGTTCTGGCTGAGCGTGCGGACCTGGTCGAAGCTCAGGTTCTCGAAGTGCACGGTCTGGCCGACGTACCCGTCCGCCGCGTACGGCGTGAGCGTGACCTTGTCGGTCAGCTCGGCGGAGACGGTCAGCGGCGGGCCGGTGTCCTCGGGTTTGGTCTGGACCGTCGCGATCTCGATGGTGCCGGAGACCAGGTCGTCCGAACCGAGGGCCATGGCCGCGTGCACACGCACGCAACCGGCCAGCGCGAAGGCCAGCATGAGCACGAGGGGGAGGACAGCCCACCGGCGGGCTGGGCGGTGGGAAGCCGGATGCACCGGATCATCGTGCCAGCTCTGTCCAGTAGTTTGCGAAAGAAGTCGGGCCCGCCGCCGCATTTCACGCGGTAACGTCCGGGCATGTCGTCCGAGTCCGCGAACGTTCACGAGGCCTGCAACCGCTACGTGGACGAGTTCGCCACCCTGGATCCCCTGGCCGCCACATATGCCGGAATCGCATCACATGAGTCCGGTATCACCGACTTCTCGCCCGACGGGGTGCGAGAACGGGTCGACCTGGCCGCGCGCTACCTGCGTGAGGTCGAGGCGATCGAACCGGCCGACGAGGCCCAGCACGCGGCCCGGGCGCACTTCCTGGAACGCCTGGGTCTCGAGGTCGAGCTGAACGAGGCCGGCCTGGACATCGGGCGGGTGAACGTGATCTCCAGCCCGGTCCAGGAGCTGCGGATGGTCTTCGACCTGATGCCTGCCGACACCGCGGACGACTGGGCGGTGATCACCGAGCGCCTCGCCAAGGTGCCCGAGGCGATCACCGGCATGCGTGCCGCCCTGCAGGACGCGGCCCGCCGGGACCGGCTGGCGCCGGTCCGCCAGATCACCAAGGTCGCCGAGCAGTGCGAGACCTGGGCCGGGCCGGACGGCTTCTTCGGGGCGCTGGTGGACAGTGGCCGCGCCGTCGAAGGTGTCCCGGCGGACCGGCTCTCGGCCGCGGCGGGTGCCGCGGCCGAGTCGTATGGAGAGCTGGCGCGGTTCCTGCGGACCGAGATCGCCCCGCAGGCCCCCGCCAGGGACGCCGCCGGGCGGGAAGCGTACGAGCTGTGGTCGCGCTTGTTCATCGGCGCCAAGCTCGACCTGCAGGAGGCCTACGAGTGGGGCTGGGCCGAGTTCTTCCGGGTGGAGAAGGAGATGGTCGCGGTCGCCGAGCGGATCAAGCCCGGCTCGACCCTGGCCGAGGCCGCCGCGACCCTCGACGCCGACCCGCGTTACCTGGTGCGCGGCCGCCGTGCGTTCGAGGAGTGGATGCAGCGCCTGTCCGACAACGCTTTGGCTGAGCTGCGCGGGGTGCACTTCGAGATCCCCGACGAGCTGATGCGGCTGGACTGCAGGATCGCCCCGGCCGGTGGTCCCGTCGGGGCCTACTACACCGGGCCGAGCGACGACTTCAGCCGGGCGGGGGCGATGTGGTGGTCGCTGCCCGCGGACCGCGAGGAGTTCACCACCTGGCGCGAAGTGTCCACTGTGTACCACGAGGGCGTGCCGGGACATCACCTGCAGATCGCCACCGGCGTCTACCAGGCCGAGTCGCTCAACCGGTTCCAGCGGCTGCTCGGCTGGGTGTCCGGGCACGGCGAGGGCTGGGCGCTGTACGCCGAGCGGCTGATGCAGGACCTGGGGTACCTGACCGACGACGGCGACCTGATGGGCATGCTCGACGCGCACCTGTTCCGCGCCGCCCGCGTGATCATCGACATCGGCATGCACCTGGAGCTGGAAATTCCGGCGGGCAGCGGGTTCCACGACGGCGAGCGGTGGACTCCCGAACTGGGCCTGGAGTTCATGCTCACCCGCACGATCACCGACCCGGCCCATGTGCACGACGAGATCGACCGGTACCTGGGCTGGCCCGGTCAGGCGCCCGCGTACAAGCTGGGCGAGCGCCTTTGGCTGCAGCTGCGCGACGAGGCCCGTCGCCGCGCCGGGGATTCCTTCGACCTCAAGGACTTCCACATGCGTGCGCTGCGGCTGGGCTCGATGGGCCTGGACAACCTGGGCGCCAGCCTGCGCAGGCCGTGACTTCGGCGGCCTCGCACCCTGTTCAGCGGGGTGCGAGGCCGTTGAGCACCAGGTCGGCCACGGCGTTGAAGGCGTCCTCGATCCCTTCGGACGACCAGTGGGCGGCGTACGCGGGATCGTGAAACCGTGCTGTGGCGTCGAAGACGGCCTGTGCGGTCAGCGGGAGGTCGACCGGCCGGAACTCCCCGGCGGCCACGCCCTCGCGCAGGATCACCTCGATCTCGGCCACCATCTTCGCGATGTGCTCGGCGACCACCCCGCTGGTCTCGCGCACCAGCACCTCGAACGTGGCGAACAGTTCCGGATCGTCCAAAGCCTTGTGCCGCTTGGCTTCGAACAAGCACCACAGCCATTGCCGCAGCCGCACCGGCGCGGGCGCCCGCAGTTGCAGGGCAAGCGTGACCGAGGCATGCGCGCGGTCCAGCCAGCGCCGCGTCACCGCCTCCCGTAGGGCCGCCTTGCTCGGGAAATGCCGGTAGACACTGCCATGGCTCACGCCCAGCGCGCGAGCGACGTCCACGACGGTCGCCTTGGCCGGGCCGAAGCGGCGCAGGACATCCTGCGCCGCTTCGAGAATCTGCTCGCCGGTGAGCGCTTCGGCCATCAGCGCTCGCTGTCCAGCATGGCCATCTGGGCGGCCGCGTAACGGTCGCCCGCGGCCGCGCCGTCCGGGACGGCGCTCTCGATCTGGTCGAGATCCGCCTGTGACAGGTCCACTTCGAGCGCTCCGATCGCTTCACTGAGCCGCTCCCGCCGGCGGGCGCCGACGAGGGGCACGATGTCCTTACCGCGCGACAGTACCCAGGCGATGGCGATCTGAGCGACGGAAACCCCCTTGTTGTCCCCAACCTCGCGCAAAGCATCCACAAGCCCGAGGTTGTGGCTGAGGTTCTCGCCCTGGAACCGCGGGCTGTTGCCGCGGAAGTCCCCGGCGACGTCGCGGTCCTTGGTCCAGTGGCCGGACAGCAGACCGCGTGACAGAACGCCATAAGCCGTCAGCCCGATACCCAACTCCCTCAGCGCGGGGATGATTTCGCGTTCCGGTCCGCGCGAGATCAGCGAGTACTCGATCTGCAGATCCGTGATCGGGTGCACGGCGTGCGCACGGCGCACGGTCTCCGCGCTGACCTCGGACAGCCCGATGTGCCGCACGTACCCGGCCCGTACCAGTTCGGCGATCGCGCCGACGGTCTCCTCGATCGGGACGTTCGGGTCCAGCCGGGCCGGCCGGTAGATGTCGATGTGGTCGGTGCCCAGCCGGCGCAGGGTGTAGGACAGCGCGGTCTTCACCGCGGCGGGACTGGTGTTGTAGCCGAGCCACTGACCGTCGGGCCCGCGCTGCGCGCCGAACTTGACGCTGATCGCGATCTGGTCGCGGTCCCGGTCCTTGAGGGCACGGCCGATGAGCATCTCGTTGTGGCCCATGCCGTAGAAGTCGCCGGTGTCGATCAGGGTGACGCCCGCGTCCAGCGCGGCGTGGATGGTGGCGATGCTCTCGGTCTCGTCGGCCGGGCCGTACATGTCCGACATGCCCATCGCGCCGAGGCCGATCGCCGAGACCTCCGGGCCGCCGGTACCGAGTTGACGCTCTCGCACTTGAGGTTCCTCCTCGTTCGAACGTGGTCCCTCAAGTATGTGCGTCGCGATGACAGATTTCAATACTTGTCAGTCCAACAGTTGCGAAGCGTATCTAACCACTTCCGCTCCGTTTCGCCAGCCGACGTCGCCCGTTGTGGTGAAATAGCGCGTTTGCGCAGATCAGAGGGGGTGTGACGGTGCTTACCATCGGCCTCGCCCGGATCTTCCGGGGTGGGGAACCGCAAGGAGAGAGACCGATGTCCAAACGATTGCCCGTCGTGCTGTCACTGGCAGCGCTGGGCCTGGCCGCGGTCGCGCTGCCCAGCGCCGCGGCCGGTCAAGACCCGGCCAGGGCCGCCTGCACCGCCGACACCCCGGCGGTCAAGACCCTGGTCGCCGCGGTCGACAGCCTGAAAGGTGCGCTGCCAGACCCGGCCAAGTCCCAGGTCGCCCTGGGTGACGTCTACAACGCCGTCCTCGGCGCGCAGAAGGCCGAGTGCCTGCCCGCGCTGCCGTCGACCCCCGCGACTCCGCCTTCGACGCCACCGCCGCCGGCGCCGAACGCGGCTGACGCATGTCTCGCACCGACGGTGAACTTGCTGAGTGCAGTGCTGGGCGGGGTCAGCGCCACACTCGCGACGCCGCCGGACGCGACGGCCATGACCAGCTCGGTGACCAAGCTCGCCGACGCGGTGAAGGCCGTCAACGACGCGAAGTGCCTGCCGGTCCCGTTGACCGTGCCGTCACTGCCCGCGCCGGCACCTCCCGCGCCCCCGGCGCCGCCCGCACCACCAGCGCCCCCGGCTCCTCCGGCGCCACCAGCACCTCCGGCTCCGCCCGCACCGCCGGCTCCACCAGCTCCGGAGCCCGCGCCGCCGGCACCGCCTGCACCTCCGGCTCCGCCCGTGCCGCCTGCTCCACCGGCTCCCTGATCTTGGGCGCCAAGCAGCCCCCGTGATGCGTCACGGGGGCTGTGTCATGACATGGGCAGCGTGCGCCCCAGCACGGCGAACGGCCGTGGGTCCCCGGCGAACCGGTAGTTGCGTAGGACGTCGACGAACCCGACGCGGCGGTACAAGCTCCACGCGCGCGTACGGCCCTCTGGTGTTGACAGCAGTACCCGTGTGTTCGACACGCCGTCCAGCAGCATCCGCAGCAGGTGCTCGCCGGTGCCCTGACCCTGTCGGTCCGGCCGGACGTGCAGCTCGGTCAGCTCGAAGTAGTCGGCCATCCATTCCTCGGCCATGGCCGGGCCGCCGAACTCGACCACCCCGCGCCGCACCTGCTCGTGCCACCACTGCCCAGGCGCACCCCGGTAGCCGTAGCAGATCCCGGTGAGCTGGTCGTTCGCGTCGATCGCGGCCACGCAACGCCAGCCGTCGCGCAGCATGTGCGCCAGCCACATCGGGGCCCTTTGCTCGGCCGTGCCCTTGGGGTAGCCCATGGCCGTGACGTACAGGCCGAGTGCCTCGTACAGCCGGGACCGTAAGGCGTCGGCCGACAGCTCGACGAGCTGGGTTCTGTGCGATGGCACCGCGGTCACGTCAGGAATCATCCTCCTTGCGGCGAACGTCCGCAGCCGTGCCCCCGGTCAGCGCCCGCAGATGGGCGAAAGTCGTGGGGTAAACCGACTTCGGATGGCCGGCCGCCGCCCACACCACCTCGTACGCGGCGAGGTGGTTGTCGACGATCGTGTCGATCCGGTCCGGGTGCCCGGTCGGCGCGACGCCGCCGATCGGCTGGCCGGTGTGGTCGCGGACGAACTGCGCGTCCGCCTTGTCGATCTTGTCCGCGCCGGTCAGGGTCTTGAGGATGCCAAGATCCGCGCGGTGCGCGCCCGAGGTCAGCACGAGCAGCGGTTTGACCTGGTCACCGTGGTGGGCGCGGAAGACCAGGCTGTTGGCGATCGCGCCCACCGGGATCCCGAGGGCGGCCGCGGCCAGCGCCGCGGTGCGGACCTCGTCGGCCAGGATGCGGATGCCCTCGGCCTCCGCGGTCAGGCCCGCTTCGAGAAGGGCCGCGGTGAACTTCACGACTGCCGGGTGGTCCTGCACACGTCCAATCACACCATGACCTGGGTCAAGCCGGTTGAGAGGCTGCCCGAGCAGAGGTAGACTCGAACGTGTGTTCGAACTGATTTCGAACACTGCTGCCCGGTGGCGGGGCGGGGGAAGCGCCTTGCCACCGGGCCCACCGGCTTCCCCACGGTGGGTGTCGAGGCGGTCGCCGTGGCCGCTTCGAGGGCGTGAGGAGGCCACATGTCAACAACTGTCGACTTCCCTGGAGCCCACCGGGGCAACTCCCGCCGGCGCACGTACTCGCTGCCCTCGGGCTCGCCGGAGGCCTTGCTGCGGCAGGCCGAGTGCGGGGTCCGCGCGGCCGCGGCCGAGGAGGAACCCGCCGAGCGCTACGCCCAGGCCTACATGTCCGCGCTGCGGGCAGCGGCCGCGATGCTCGCCCACCGCGGGCGCCCGCACCGCGGCCACGCCCGGCCCACCAGCGTGTGGACCCTGCTGCCCGCGGTCGCACCGGAACTGCGGGAGTGGGCGGCGTACTTCGCCGCGTGCTCGTCCACCCGCGCGGCCGTCCAGGCGGGCCGGGTCCGGCTGGTCAGCGCGCGGTCGGCCGACGAACTGGTTCGTCAGTGCGAGCAGTTCATCGGCCTGATCGCCCGGGTCGTCCCGGGGTGAAGGCGCTCGCCGACTACGACCGGTTGCTGGACGCCCTCGAGATCGAAGCCACCGTACTGGCGGAGACGGTCGACGGGGCACGGGAGGAGTTGAGGGTTCCGCAGGCTCCAGGCCTGACCGTCGGGGAAACGGCCAGGCACGTGGGCAGCGTGTACCGGATGGTGCTGGAGTGGATGCGCACCGGCGACTCGCCACGGACCTGGCAGCGGGAGCCGGGACCGTTCCAGTCGTTGCGGGACTTCGTGGTCAGCGGGGCACGTGCGCTGGTCGACGAGCTCGCCCGGCACGACCCCCAGGATCCGTGCGCGACCTGGTGGGCCGCGGACTCCACCTATGGGTTCTGGCGCAGGCGAATGGCACACGAGACGGTGATCCACCGCGGTGACGTCCAGGCGGCGGTGGGTGACCCGGTCGGCGTCATCGACGACGACATCGCGATAGACGGCGTGGACGAGATCCTGACCCTCTGGCTGGCCCACCGGCTGACCGTGCAAGGGGTCTTCGGGACAAGGGATTTCTCCGTGGCCGTGACGACATCCACCAAGTCATGGCTGGTCCGCGTGACCACGGGCGGCATCGCCGCCTGGCGGACCACCTTGGGAGAGACGGAAAGAGCGAACGGGGTGGTGACCGGCAGCCCGGCCAGGGTCTACCGATGGCTGTGGGGCCGGCTGCCGGACACGGCGGTCAACCGTGACAAGGACCTCGACGCGATCAACCAGATGTGGGCGCTGCTGCGCATGGCGACCCGCTGAAATCGAAGGGCCACGGCTTGTGGCCCTTCGATTTTCCCCCGACTGTGCGAAAAGCTCCAGGTCAAGCCGTTGCGGCACGGCACATTCCGGTTTTTTCGCTCGGAAACTGTCGGTGCCCGGCGCTAGCGTGCGTTCATGGCCACAAGACTGGAGAACATCGTCATCGCCACCTCGGACCAGGCCGAGCTCGCGCGGTTCTACTCGGAGCTGCTGGGGTGGCAGCTCATCGAGTCGCCCGAGGAGATCGACGTGCGGGCGCCCGAGTCGCAGGGCTGGTTGCTGGACCTGGTGTTCGAGCCGGTCACCGAGCCGAAGACCGGCAAGAACCGGCTGCATCTCGACCTGGCCAGCTCGTCCGCCGAGGACCAGGCGGCGATCATCCAGCGCGCCAAGGACCTCGGCGCCTGGTCTGTGGACATCGGACAGGGCGACGTGCCCTGGGAGGTGATGGCCGACCCCCACGGCAATGAGTTCTGCGTCCTCGAACCCCGCGACATCTACCGGGACACGGGCGCCCTGGCCGCGATCGTCGTCGACGCCGCAGACCCTCACACCCTCGCGGGATTCTGGACCGAGGCCGCCGGCTGGCCGGTGGGCAAGGACTACGGCGACGCCGTCGGCCTGGCCCCACCCAACGGCAAAGGCCCCTGGCTCGAGTTCGTCCCGAACACCACCCCGAAAACCGGCCAGAACCGCCTCCACCTCGACATCCGCCCGATCCCAGGAGAAACCAAAGCGGCCAACGTAACCAGACTGACAGCCCTGGGTGCCCACCCCATCGACATCGGCCAAGGCGACGTGCCCTGGGAGGTGATGGCCGACCCAGAGAACAACGAGTTCTGCGTCCTCAACCGCGCCTAACAAAACCCACCGCCACACCCACGCCACCGCGCCCGGTACCCATCCCTCCGCTTGCTGACGCATCCCATGCACAGCAAGCAACAGAGGCGGCGCCTGCCTGCTCCGCCTCTGTTGCTTCGACCGTGTTTGATGGGTCTCAGGTCCGCGACGGCCAAGCCACGACGGGTCCTTGGCCGCCCGCTTTCAGGTGTCTGACGGATCCCGGCTGCAACAACCGGCAGAGGCGATGCCTGTCCCACCGCGTCTGCTGGCTGGGCGTCCCCGCGGATTCCGGTTGTGATGGCTGGGCCGGGGCACAAAGCTCTTGGCTTGCGCTGCTTCGGGGGTGCTGAGGCGAGCCTGCTGGATTCGGGTCGCGATGGCCAGCCCGAGGCAGGCCCCGCTTCCTCGGGTACTGAGGCGTGCGTGATGGATCGCGGTAGCCAGGACGAGGCGGCCTTTGCCCGCATCGTTTTCGGGCGTCCAGGGCCCGCCTGCTGGATTCCCGTCGCGGCAGGAGCGGGCCGGGGCAAAGCTCTTGGCTTGCCCCGCTTCGGGATACTGAGGCGTGCGTGATGGATCGCGGTTGCGGTCGCCAGGCCGAGGTGCCCCTTTGCCCGCATCGTTTTTCGGGGGCCGAGGGCCCGTCTGCTGGATTCCCATCGCGACAGGGAGGCCCGGGGCAAAGCTCTTGGCCTGTCGCACTTCGGGGTGCTCGGGCGTGCGTGATGGATCGCGGTAGCCAGGCCGAGACGGCCTTGGCCGCATCGTTTCCGGGCGCCGAGGCCCGTCCTGCCGGACTCCCGTCGCGACAGGGCGGCTCTTGACCTGCCTCGCGTCGGGGTGCCGACGTGCCGGACGGCTCCCGGTCGTGACAGCCGGGCTGAGGCAGCTCTTGGCTCCTGCCGTTCGGGGCGATGGGACGTGCCTGGTGGATCACTGGTTGCGATGGCCGGGCCGAGACCAAGCCCTTGGCCTGCTCCGCTTCGGGCGCTGAAGCGCGCCTGGCGGATCCCGGCTGCAAGAGGCCGCCCTGCCCGGCCATTCCCGTGTACACAGGCGTCCCCAATGGCGACAGCCAGGCCGAAACGGTCCCTGTGGCATAGCTCGGGCGGATGGCGGTCGCAACAACCCGCCAGGGCGTCGGCATGAAGGCGCACTGAAGCGACACCAGGAGGCGCCTCACTGAAGCACGCCCACAGGCGCGCAGTAAGCCGGTCGGTTCCGACCGCCCAACGATCCCAGCATCGCAGAGACCCGGCGAACGCGGCCGTGTCCCGCGATGACCACAGGTGGCGGAAAGTCTGATCGGCCAACAGGACGAGCGTCCCCTAGGTAGTCGCCTGCAGCTCGCAACTGATCCGCTACGCACTGTTGATACGGACAGTTGCCGATGCTACGCATGTGGGTGGCCAAAAAGGCCGACGCATACGTAGGATGATCCGTCGGATCACGTTGTAAGCGGGTTGGGACGCGAGTATGGGCGCAGTGATGGTGTCCGGCAGCGGTGTGCGGACCGCGCGACGAGTGCTGGTCATCGCCGGGATCCTGTTGGTGGCGGCCAACTTACGGGGCCCGATCACCTCGGTCGGCCCGCTGCTGGAGACGATCCGGCGTGACGAGGGGCTTTCCGCGGGGCAGGCCGGCCTGCTCAGCGCGCTGCCGTTGCTGACGTTCGCGGTGTTCTCGCCGCAGGTGCCGAGGCTCGCGCGCCGCGTTGGCATGGAACGGCTGCTCTGGTTCGCGCTGGTCATGTTGACCGTCGGGATCCTGTTGCGGTCGGTGCCGTTGCCGGGGTTGCTCTGGCTGGGCACGGTCCTGCTCGGCATGGCGATCGCCGTCGGCAACGTGTTGCTGCCCGCGTTGCTCAAGCGCGACTTCCCGGACCGGGTCGCGCAGATGACGAGCCTGTACTCCGTGACGATGGGCGTCGTCGGCGCGGTGGTCAGCGGGCTCGCGGTGCCGCTGGCGGGCACGCTCCCGGGCGGGTGGCGCACGGCGCTCGGGTGCACGGCGGGGCTGGCGCTGATCGCGCTCGCGGTGTGGCTGCCGCAAGGGTTCCGGCGGGACCAGGCCGTCGCGATGCCCGCGCGGACCGGGCGGATGCCGTTCCGCTCGCCGCTGGCGTGGCAGGTCACGGCGTTCATGGGCTTGCAGTCGTTCGGGTTCTACATCGTGCTCGCGTGGTTCCCGGCGATCCTGCACAGCCTGGGCCGCAGCGAGGAGACCGGCGGCTGGCTGCTGCTCGTCCTGCAGGTGCTGGGCGTGCTGATGAGCGCGGTCACCCCGTTGGTGGCCAACAAGCTGCCCGACCAGCGTCTGCTGGCGGCCGGCGGCTCGATGCTGAGTTTCGCCGGGTACCTGGGTCTGATCCTCGCGCCCGGCCTCGCGGTGCTCTGGGTGATCATCGTCGGCCTGGCCAGCGGGCTCTGCTTCGTACTGGCACTGTTCTTCTTCACGCTGCGCTCGGCCGACTCGTTCGCCGCCGCGGCCCTGTCCGGCATGGCGCAGTCCGTCGGCTACTTGTTCGCCACCTTGGGACCGGTCGTGTTCGGCGCCCTGCATGACGCGACCAACACCTGGACCGCGCCGATGACCATGCTGCTCGTGGCCGCGTTTGTGCAAGCGTGCTGCGGCCTCGGCGCCGGTCGCAACCTCACGGTCTAAGCCTGCGAATGCCTCTCGGCAGTCGTTGTCGCTGTTATCTACAACCATATGGTTGTGAAACTGTTTGGTTGTGGGTACGGTCTGGGCATGCCAGCAGTTGTGGAAGACGAGCTGAGCCTGGTGTTCTCGGCACTCGCCGATCCGACGAGGCGCGCGATCCTGGAGCGCCTGGCCCGTGGCGACGCGACGGTGAACGAGCTCGCCGAACCGTTCGAGATGACCCAGCAGGCGATCTCGAAACACCTCAAGGTGCTCGAACGCGCCAACCTGATCTCCCGCACGAGGACCGCGCAGACGCGGCCGTGCGTGCTGGAGACGGTTCGTCTCGACGCGGCCGCCGGCTGGATCGAACGTCACCGCCAGGTCTGGGCCGACCGGCACGACCGGTTGAGCGCGCACCTGGCCGCCTTGCAAGCCCGCGACGAAGGACCATCCACATGACCGAGACCGGTGAACTCACCTACAAGCGCGTCCACCGGGCGTCCCCGGAGTTGCTGTTCGACTGCATGACACAGCCCGAGCACCTCATCCATTTCTGGGGTCCGACCGGAACGACGACACCGCTCGACGGCATCGTCGTCGACCTGCGCCCGGGTGGCGCCTTCGAGACCACGATGGTCAACGACGCCGATGGTTCGGCGTACACAATGCGGGCCATCTATGCGGAAATCGAGCGTCCTCACCGTCTCGTGTGGATCGAGGGTGAGGTCGAGGGCGGCATGCGCACCGAGATCACGTTCACCCAACTGTCCAATGGGGACACCGAGGTCGTGACCCACCAGACCAATGTCCCGGCCGCGTACATGAGCGCCGAGGCCAGGGCCGGGTTCGCGACCAGCCTGGACCGCTTCGAGAAGTACCTCGCCGAAATCACGGCCTGACCACTGGAGGACCAATGCCTTCCGTCACCTCACCCGACGGCACCAGAATCGCTTACACCCGAACGGGTTCCGGCCCTACGCTGATCCTCGTCGACGGCGCCATGTGCTACCGCGCCGCAGGCCCGCTGCAACCACTCGCCGCCGCCCTCGAGGACAGCTTCACCGTCTACACCTACGACCGCCGTGGCCGCGGGGAGAGCACGGACACCCAACCGTATGCAGTTGCCCGTGAAATCGAGGATCTCCAAGCCCTCGTCGCCGAAACCGGGGGAGAGGCGTACGTCTACGGCATTTCCTCCGGCGCGGCGCTTGCCCTCGCGACAGCCGAAGTCACCCCAGCGATCACCAAACTGGCCCTCTACGAGCCACCGTTCATCGCCGCATCCGAAAACCCGGCGGCAACAACGGAATACGCCACCCACCTGAACGAACTCCTTGCCGCGGGCCGAAAAGGCGCCGCCATCGCCCATTTCATGACCAACGTGGGCGTTCCCCAGCAAATGATCGCCACCCTCCGTACCCAACCCGCCTGGCCGGTCCTCGAAGCAATCGCCCACACCCTCGCCTACGACGCGGAGATCCTCGGCGACGGCAGGATCCCGACCCTCAACATCACGATCCCCACCCTCGTCATGTCCGGCAGCGCCAGCCCCCACACCCTCCAGCAGGCCGCCAAAGCCCTCGCCGCAACCCTCCCCACAGCCACCCACCAATCCCTCCCCAACCAAACCCACGACGTCAACCCGCAAGTACTGACCACTCCGCTCAAAACCTTCCTCGCCCAGTAACCGAAGCACCCGTCATCACCAACACCCCAGGCCCACGACGTAAGCCCCATCGCCTCGACCATGCCCCTCAAGACCTTTCTCACGCCCTAACCGAAGCACCCGTCATCACCCACCACGCCAAGTCCACGACGTAAGCCCCATCGCCTCGACCATGCCTCCCGAGACGTTCCTCACGCCCTAACCGAAGCACCTGCCACACCGCACTCCAAACCCACGACATATCCCCATAAGCATCGATCGCCTCAGCAAAAGCGAGCGAGATCCGGCCAGGCAAGCAAAAGGCCGGCGCCGAGAGCACATCCTCGTCACCGGCCCGCACATCAACCCGGGGCTATCCCGCTTCGCCCCGCCAGAACCACTCGGAGTTCCGCGCCTGGCGCATCGCGTCCTTGCGCACTTCAGGCTCCAGCCGGTCCAGGTACAACTTCCCGTCCAAGTGATCGGTCTCGTGCTGCAGGCACCGCGCCAGCTCCTTCGTGCCGGTGACCGAGATCGGCTTGTTGTTCGCGTCGACGCCTTTGACCGTGGCCTCGGCCGCGCGTTTGGTGGGGAACCAGAGGTCGGGGACGGACAGGCAGCCCTCGGGGCCTTCCTGGATCTCGTCGGAGAGGTCGACGAGTTCGGGGTTGACCACATAACCGTGCAAACCACCGATGTTGTAGCTGAACACGCGCAGCCCCACGCCGATCTGGGGCGCCGCGAGCCCGGCTCGGCCGGGGAGCAGCACGGTGTCCATCAGATCGTCCACGAGGGACTGGAGTCTGCGGTCGAACCGGGTGACCGGGTCGGCGGGGGTGCTGAGCACCGGGTCGCCGAGGTACCTCAGCTCTCGGACGGCCATGACGTCTTCTCCTCCACTGGCAGTAATGGGAACAACCGCGTCACGGCGGCGACGGGCCGCGCGGTGGGGGTGGGTTCGCGGGTGGCGTACCGGGCGACCAGCGCGCGGATCTGGGCGGCCACCTCGCCCAGTTCCTCCGGTTCCAGGAACAGCACGGAGCTGAACGCCTCGTCGGTCATCCACTCCTCGGGCGCCGTGTGCTTCTGCTGCAGCCAGCGCTGGTAGCCCTCGTCCTCGAGTTCACGAGCCAGCAGGCCGAGGTCCGGTCCGTCGGCGGGCACGGCGAGACGCCAGGGCCGGACGCGTCCGTCGGTCGTCCCGACCTCCTCGACGTACCCGTACCTGGCGAGCTGACGGAGATGGAAGGAGCACAGCCCAGAGCTGTACCCCAGCTGCTTGGCGGCTTCGGTCGCGGTCACGGTCTTCCGTTCGCGCAACAGGCCGAGCAGTTCGGTGCGGATCGGATGAACTGGGGGAGGCACTTTGCAAAGTCTACTCTTTGCAAACTCGACATCGCCAGAAAACACCGGTCAACCTGCACCGATAGGCCTAAGATATGCAATATATCTGAGGCTGGTCGGGTGATCCCGTTGAACGATCATGGCTTGTGCGCGGCCCGGATGGTGACCGCGCACAGGCCATGGGTGTCAGAGAGGTGTGTTCGTGTCGGCGAGGCGGTCGGGGTCGACCGGGTCGCCGGAGCTGAGCAGGGCCTTGATCTGGTCGTTGGCGTCCCAGATGTTCACGTTCATCGCCGCGATGACCTTGTTGTCCTTGAGCCAGAACGCGATGAACTCCCGCTTCGGCACGTCGCCGCGGAACACGACCCGGTCGTACCCGCTGATGTCGCCGCGGTGCTCCATGCCCAGGTCGTACTGGTCGGTGTAGAAGTACGGCTGGTCGGTGAACTGCGCCTCGCCGCCGAGCATCCCGGTCGCGGCGACCTTGGGGTGGTTGAGCGCGCTCGCCCAGTGCTCGACGCGGATCCGGTGGCCCAGGACGGGGTGCATCAGGTTCGCGATGTCGCCGGCCGCGAAGATGTCCGGGTCGGAGGTGCGCAGCGAGCCGTCGACCAGCACACCGTTGTCGACGTCGAGTCCGGCCTCCTGGGCCAGCGCGACGTTCGGGGTGGCGCCGATGCCGACCAGGACCGCGTCGGCTTCGAAGGTGGTGCCGTCCTCGAGACGGACGCTGGTGGCGGTGACCTGGTCGATGCGGACACCGAAGTGCAGGTCGACGCCGTGCGCCGCGTGCAGGTCGGCGTACACCTGCGCGACCTCGGGACCGATCGCGGCCAGCAGCGGGAGCGAAGCCACTTCCAGCACGGTGACCTCGACGTCGGCTTCCCGGGCGGCCGCGGTCACCTCCAGGCCGATCCACCCGGCGCCGACCACGATCAGCCGGGACGCGGACGCGATGGTGGACTTGATCCGCTCGGAGTCCTCGACCCGCCGCAGGTACAGCGCGCCTTCCGCGCCGGGCAGCTGACGGGGGCTGGATCCGGTGGCCAGCAGCAGTTTGTCGTAGGTGACGGTGGACCCGTCGGAGAGCCGGACCTCGTGCGCGGCGCGGTCGATGGCCGTCGCGGCGACGCCCATCCGCAGGTCGACGTTGTTCTCGTCGTACCAGTTCTCCCCGTGCACGAAGATGCTCTCGCGCTCGGCCTTGCCCATCAGATAGCCCTTGGACAGCGGCGGCCGTTCGTAGGGACGCACCCGTTCTTCGGTGATCAACACGATGTCGCCGTCGAACCCCTGGTCCCGCAAGGCTTCCGCGCCCTTGGCGCCGGCGAGCCCACCGCCGACGATGACGAAGGTGGTCACTGGAAATCCTCCATTCAGGCGTGTACACCGGTAAGCGCGAAGAACTCCTGCCGCGAGCGACCATCCTCCCGCAAGATGCCCTGCAGCGCAGAGGTGACCGTGCGCGAGCCGGCCGCGCGGACGCCGCGCAACGTCATGCACGAGTGCTCGGCCTCGATCACCACACCGACACCCTTCGGGTGCAGTTGCCCGCCCAGCCAGTCGGCCACCTGCTTGGTCAGGCGTTCCTGGACCTGGGGGCGGCTGGCGAAGTGCTCGACGACCCGCGCGAGCTTGGACAGCCCCACGATGCGTTCCCCGGGGAGGTAACCCACATGGGCGACTCCGGAGAACGGCAGGAGGTGGTGCTCGCACACCGATCGCACCGGGATGTCGCGGGCCAGCACGAGCTCGTCGTAACCCTCGTCGTTGGGGAACGTGGTCAGGTTGAACTCGCGTGGCGTGAACAGCTCGGCATAGGCTCGGGCCATCCGGCCGGGTGTGCCCTGCAGGCCCTCGTCGTCGATCGCCAGGCCCAGGGCCTTGAGGAACTCGCTAGCGGCGCGTTCGGCGGCGTCGAGGTCGACCTCGGCGGCCGCCTCGGGTACGGCCCGCAGGGTGGTTCGGGCGGGCATGGCGGCTCCTCGGTGCGTCGTGTGTGCGGCGACTTACACCAAGAAATCTTGGTCTTATTACCCTCTCTGGTCAATAGTCAGGGTTACGCCAACCTCATTTCGCGTTAGTGTTAGTGTGCAAGGGTGAAGGATCCGGACATCAGGGCGGTAGCGGCGCTGGACGACGAGTTGCGGCGGGGCATGTACCGCTTCATCCGTGCGGCGCGCCGTCCGGTGACCCGCGACGAGGCGGCGGCCTCGGTGGGCATCTCCCGCAAACTGGCGGCCTTCCACCTGGACAAACTGGTGGCCGCGGGCCTGCTGCAGGCCAACTACCGCCCAGAAGGCAGAGTCGGCCGAGCCCCGAAGGTGTACGAACCGGCAACGGTGGAGATCAGCGTCGCCATTCCCGAACGCCAGCACGACGCCCTCGCGGCCATCCTCCTGGACGCCGTCGTAACCACCGAGGCAGGCGACGCCGCCATCCAATCGGCCCGCCGCCGCGGCGAAGACCTCGGAACCCAAGTCCGCACCGGCGCAGACCCACACGAGGAGCCGGAAAGAGCCCGCAAACTAGGACGCCTCGGCCCAGAGCGCACACTGACGGTCGCCCAGGAAGTACTCGCGCGCCACGGGTTCGAACCCAGCCGCGAAAGCCCAACCTGCGTCCGGCTCCGAAACTGCCCGTTCCACCCACTGGCGGCCCAAGCCCCAGACCTCGTGTGCGGAATCAACCAGGCATTTCTGACCGGATTCCTGTGCGGCCTGGGTGCCTCCACCGCCATCGAAGCCGCCCTGGCCCCAACCCAAGACGAATGCTGCGTAGTCCTCCGCACTGCAAACCCCACCAAAACCTGAACCACATCACCGCAAGCCCAGCCTCCTTCCGTTTGCCCATAAGCCTGGTCGACCCGAACCACAGTCGATCGCACCGGCCTGCGGTCACGGTTCGGGTCGGCGCTGGTCGGCCAGGGCGCTGCATAGGCACTCGTTGGCCTCAGATGGGCACTGATTCCTTGGCTCCATTGGTTTCGCCTCCGGCCGCTTTCCGGCCTCGACGTGCTCCGCGGATTGAACGAGGCGATCTGCGGGCCGCAGAGGTTATGTGAGCAGCTCGTCGGCGGTCTCCGGCTTGCCACCCCCACGCCGACTGCCCCCACGCCGACTGCCCCTGCGTCCCGATTCGTCGCATCGCTTCAGATGGGTCTTGGGTCTGTGGGTTGCCGCGCCGGGGTGGATGGTCTTGGGCCTGCGGGTTGCCGCGCCGCGGTGGATGGTCTTGGGCCTGCGGGTTGCCGCGCCGCGGTGGATGGTCTTGGGCCTGTGGATTGCCGCGCCGCGGTGGATGGGTCTTGGGCCTGTGGGCTGCCGCGCCGCGGTGGATGGGTCTTGGGTTGTGGATTGCCGCATCGCCGCTGATTAGCTCTGCGGTCTCCATTGCCGCGCAGAGGAGCCTTGCGCGTTATGGACGCCGTGCCGCTGTAGATGAATCTTGGAGCCTGCGGATCGCTGCGCCGCCCACGAGTCTTGGAGTCTCCGAATTGCCGCGCCCCGCCGACAAGTCTTGTGGTCTGCGGGGGCCGCGCCTCTGTCGATTGGCGCGTAGTTCCCGGCTTGTCGTGCCGCCACTGATTCGCTGGGGTCTGTGGTTACCGCCTCCTTCGGTGAGCCCTGTGGCCGCCGAATCGCCGATGACTGACGCTGCGGTTCCCGGATTGGTGTGCCGCCGTTGATTGGCCTGAGGTTCCTCGAGTTGCCGCGCTGTGGCCGATTGGCCTTGCTCGGCGGATTGCCGCACCGTCGCGGATGTCTTGCGGTCTGCGGGTTGCCGTGCCAGGTGGGACCAGCCGATTCACCCCGTTGCGGCAGCTCACCGGCAGACGGCAGGGACTCTCGCCGGTTGGCTGTGCCCCTGGCTCGGTCGCGGACTGCGGTTGATCGCCCTAGCAGCAAGTTGGCCTCCGGCCCTCAATTTCCAGCGTACCGACCGGATCACCCCGACGGAAGCCGGAGACCCAGTGCCTGTGGACAAGTGTCCGCTGTGGACAACTCGTCGCATCGGCGCCGTGGCCAACGGTTTCTGTCGGTGCTCGGCGGTAGGCTGGATTTCGGGGGGCCGGAGGCCACCGTTGTGTTTTGTTACTGGTCGGCGAGGGTCTTGGCGGTGGTGACGTTCAGGCCGCTGGCCTCAACGACGGGTCGGCCGCATTCGCCGTGGTTTGCTTGCACGGTAACGGATTCGCCGGGCAGCAAGGACACGTAGTTGTCGCTCCAGGTCACCGGGGTCACCTGGCTGCCGTCCTGCTTGCGCAGGGTGAGCGCGACGGATGGGGCGATGGTGGACGACGTGTTCTTGATGGTCACGGTAGTCGTTCCGTTGTGTGTGCGGGCGCGGACGTCGATGCCCGCCTTGGGCAGCGTGGCCAGGCCGCTGAGGTCGGCGTAGCTGCTGACCGGCGTGAAGTACCAGTCGCTGTTGGCCCAGTCGACCACATCGGGCTTCGACGACAGCCAGTACGTGTTCTTGCTGACCTCACGGCCACTGCGGTCGGTCAGCTTCAGCCGCACGAAGTACGTCGACGAAAGGTTTTGCAGCTCGGGCAGCTGGAAAGCTTCAGTGACGCCCAGGGATGCGACGGACAGATCGCGCTTTTCCTGACTGTGCACCAGTTTGCCGTCGAGGTTGTACACGTCGGCGCGCACGGTCAGGCCTTGCCCACCCTTCGGGCCCTGGCCGACCACGACAACCGAGCGGTCGTCGTACGAGTACTGCACGTGCAGCGGCTCGTTCGCCTTCTTGACGCCGAAGTACGCACCGGCCGGTGCGAGGTCGTTGCCGAACAGGTGCCAGTTCAGCGACGGCCACGCGTTGTTGAGCATCCAGTAGATCAGCCCGGTGGCGGGACGCTCGGCGGTCATTCGCCGCGCGTACGCCTCGAACTGCGCACGAGTCTGCTCGTAGTTGGCGAGCTGAGCCTTGTCGACGTAGTCGGTCAGGCTCGTTGGGGTGCCGTACCGCTTGGCCAGCGCGGTGCTGAACAAGGTGAGGTTGTTGAACGGCTCGTTGCCGCGACCGGTGTGGAACTGCGGAGTCGTGGGCTCCTTCCACAGCTGTTCCTGCTCGGTCGGCGACAGCATGGCGCGGACGCTGTCCAGGTTCGGGATGGAGTGCCCGGCGCTGAGTTCGCCGCCGAACCCATACGCCGCACCCAGTTGGTCGCCGTACCAGTAGTTCGGCGGAACCCAGTCGTACGGGCCTTCCATCTTGCTGCCCGAGGACCCCAACGGCGGCTGCGCGCCACCGTTCAGCGAAGCCGCGGACACCACCGGGTTCGCCCAGCCGGCCTTCTCGAACTCGGCCAGGTACATCTGCTGGACATCGGTCGGTGACGTGATGTCACTGCCGATCAGGAACGCGATCACACTCGGGTGACTGCGGACGAAACGGGCCTGCGCGGCCATCGAACCGCGCGCGATCTCGTAGTCCGAGGCGGTCCAGTCCGAGCCGCCCCAACCGCTCCAGGGTTCCCACTTGTCGCAGCATTCCCAGCCGGGCAGCAGCATGATGCCGTACCGGTCGGCCAGGTCGTAGAACTCCGGCGTCTCCAGCTTGCCTTCCATCCGGATGGCGTTCAGGCCGAGGTCCCGCGCATAACGCATCTGCGACTCGAGCCGCTCGGGCTGCGTGCGCAGCAACAAGTCGGGTGCCCACCCGCCGCCGCGGATCTGCAGCGGCTTGCCGTTGATGACGAACTGCCTGTCGCCCTTGGCGTTCAGGCTGGACTGCACGTCGCGGATGCCGAAGTTCGAGCCCGCCTGGTCCGAGGTCCAGCCGCCCACCCGGGCGGTGACGTCGAGCCGGTACAGCGGTTGGTCACCGAACTGGGCAGGCCACCACACCTTGGGGTTGCGGAAGGTCTCGACCGGGAACGCGACGGCCTTGGTCTCGCCCGCGTTCAGCTGGACGTTCTGGCTCAGCCTGCGGTCGCCGATCCGGCCCTGCAGCGAGACGGACTGCGGCGCGTTGGTGTTGTTGTGCAGTTCGGCGAACGCGGTCACGTCAGCCGAGGACAGAGTAGGCAGCGCCAGCTTGGAGTGCGCGTAGGTACCGGTGATGGAGACCGGACCGGTGCGGGCGATCTCGACGTCCCGCCAGATCCCCATGTTGTTGTCCGGGGCGGGCTGGGCCCAGTCGATCCAGCTGATGCCGAAGTCCTCCTGCGGGTCAGCGGGCTGGACCTTGATCGCCAGCGCGTTGCGGCCCGGGCGGACGAGCGAGCTGATGTCGAACTCGCGGGCGTTGTAGGTGCCCACGACGTCGCCGACCTTGGTGCCGTTCACCCACACCTCACCGCGCGAGATCACGCCGGGCACCCGCAGCAGCGTCGTCGGGGCCCAGCCGCGCACGGTGAACTCGCTGCGGTACCACCACGGCACCTTGAAGTCCGCCAGGTTGACCTTGTCGCGCAGGTTGGTGGAGTAGAAGAGATCGGGGTACTTGCCGTTCTGCACCAGCCCGGCCAAAACGGTCGAACGAGGACCAACCGGATACCAGGAGCGGGCGTTGAACTGGGTGCGGGAGACCGCCGCGCCATCGACGCTGACCTGCGCGGACGACTGGATCTGCCAGCCGGCGACCGGGGTGCTGGCACCGGTCGACTCGGCAAGAGTGGTGGTTGTCGAGGTATCGGGTGACGCCGACGCGACAGCGCCGGGCGCCAGTGAGAATGTCAGCAAAAGTGCCAGGACAAGGGCGACTCTCGCCCGTAACGAGGGCATGCAGGCCTCCTCGGCGGCTGGGATCGCCTATTAATAGGGAACTTTCTTAACAAAGTCAATGGTCAGCGACCGTCTTGCCCCGCTGTGGTCTGAACCTTTATTGTCAACGAACTAGTTGATAAAGAGGTGTGTTGATCAGCATGCTGGTTGACGAGGTGACGGATCGGCTGGATCGGGCGTTCGCCGCGCTGGGTGATCCGGTGCGCCGTGCGCTGGTCGCTCGTTTGTCCCGTGGTGACGCGACCGTGAACGAGCTCGCCGAGCCGTTCCCGATCACCAAACAGGCGGTCTCCCGGCACATCCAGGTGCTGGAGGCGGCCGGGTTGATCACTCGTAGCCGGGAAGCGCAGAGGCGTCCGTGTCACCTGAACGCGGCGGCGCTGGAGGAGTTGACCAGCTGGATCGACACCCACCGACTGGCCGTCGAGAGCCGGTACCGCCGCCTCGACACCGTTCTCGAAACGACAAAGCAGCAAGAGCAATGAACGCGACCATCGTCACCGTGCAGCCAGCACGCCGTTCGTCGACGTGACTCGTGAGTTCAATGCCACCCCCGGAGCAGGTCTTCTGTGTCTGGGCGGACGCGGAGTTGGATCCGCAGTGGCTTGGTCCGCGCAGTATCGACATGGAAGTACTCGAGTACGAGCGCGCGCTGGATTTGGTCAGCCTGGAGACGATGATGTCCGAGGACCTCGGGGGAGTGGGGGTCTGGAGCCATGCGGTGTTCCCTCGGTGGAGGCGCGATACCCATGGTGTCCAGCGGCATGGAGCACGATCAGGCCCACTTGTCATCGGGGTGGCGCGGACTGCGGCGGTCACATGGAGCGGCGGCCGTTTGATGTCATCGACGGCACCGATGCTGGAACGACACGGTGGGCAACGGCACGGGCAGCAACGTCATGCTGCCAGTCTTCGTGGTTACTCACCCTGCGCCGGAACGGTGGCGCCTCGGCGACCGTTCCGCTTTGCGAGATACACCGTTTGGAAGACGCTGTAGCTCAAACGCGTGTCCCGCGCGGACAAGGATGTGGTGGTCGTGGGCGGCGGTGCCGTGGTCAATGCCTTCAGCCGCGGGAATGGTCGATGAGCCAAAACTGTTGGGTCGCGCCGGTCGTGTCCTTGGCGGCGGATCGCCGTTGTTCGCCAAAGCGCCTGAGAAGCTGGCGGAACTCGAGCCGAGTCTCTCTCGACCGCCGCGGCCCAGCACCTCACCTGTCGCGTGCCGCGCGAGTTGGCTGTTGTCCTTAGTGGACATTTATGGGCAATGTGCGGCAGCTGACCGATGTGTGTGCTGGCTAGTTCAGTGCCGCTTTGAGCAGAGCGTGCAGCGCCGGGTTGGCGAGCTCATCACCGGAGCGGATCTTGATGTGCCGGTGAACCTTTCCCGTGCCCTGCAGCAACCCGGTGGGGTCCTCCAATGACGCCCCGCCGGCGATTCCCAGCCGGACATAGTCGTCGAACGGCGCCACCGTGAACCGCAGTCCCCGGTACCCCGTGCTGGCCCCGTAGCCGATGTTCTCGCTGTCAGCGGTGAGAACCGCCGTCGGATACACATCCAGGAGAAGCTCGTGGATCAGGATCGTCAGCGGACCGCCCAGATCCAGAATGCGTTGAACTGCCGGATCCATCTGCGCCTCGAAGGTATGAGTGATGCCTGATGGGAGGCCCGAGTGTAGGACCTCCACCCCACCAGAGCGAGCAATTCCACCCACCCCCATGAGCCCGAACAACCAGACACCCGTAAGAGGCACCGACCACTTGGCACTGCAGAACTGATCGGGTCGACCGACTCAGGGGGTGAGTGTCAGGCCGACGAAGTCTAGGCCTGAGCGGGGGTTGGTGGAGGACGGGAGGTGAGGGGGCGGGTTGGTGGAGTCAGGGCGTAAATGGTCGGCCAGCGGGGGACGGGGGTAAGTGGTGAGGTTGGTGGAGGACAGGAGGGTGAGGGGCGGGCTAGTGGAGTCAGGGTGTAGGTGGTCGGCCAGCGATGAATAGGAGGCGAGTGGTGGTCGGGAGGTGAGTGGTGGTCGGGAGGTGAGTGGTGGAGTTGGGGGTTAGCGGTCGGGGATTGGTGGAGGGACGCGTTGGGTGGGCGGTGTGCGGGAGTTGACGTCGTGGTGGGTGGTGATGTGAGGACGTCTTGGGCGGGCGTGGAGTACGCGTTGCGGAGGTGGATGGTCGGAGGTGGTGGTGAGGTGGGTGTGGTGTGTGCTGTGGGAGTGAGGTGGGGAGGGGTGTGGGTGGGTGGGGTTAGGCGCGGAGGCGGAGGCCTTTGGGGGTTGCGCGGAAGCCGGCGTCGCGGAGGATGTCGGCGAGGTGGGAGGTGAGGGAGTGCTCGCCGTCGGTTCGCTGGACGGCGAGTTGGCCGAGCCAGCCTTCGCGCACGGCGGAGGACAGGGCGGTGGCGGCGGAACGGAGGGCCTCCTCGTCCTCGGTGAAGGACAGGAGGGAGCGGCCGCCGCGTTCGACGTAGAGGGCGGGAGTGCCATCGACGAGGACCGCCAGGGCACCGGCTTTGCGGGCAGGGCGGTGTTTGCCGTCGCCAACGGTATCGGGCCAGGGAAGGGCGGCGCCGTAGGGTTGGGCAGGGTCGGCGGCCGCTAGGACAACCGTGGCAACGGGATCGGGGTCGCGGCCGGCGGCGCGGGACAGTGCGCGGAGGCGGTCGACGGCTCCCCGGGCGGCGAACTGTGCCGCACCCAGGCCCTCGACGACATAGCCCCGCACGACCTGACCGGACTCCTCCATGGCGCGCAATACCTTGTAGACACCGCTGAACCCGCCGGTGACCCGTTCGGTGTCCAGCGCGCCTCGGGTCAGTACCCCGTGCCGTTCAAGGAAAGCCTCGGCGCGAGCGTGGGCACGGCGGGTCGGGTCGGTCTCGCGCGGAACGGCAAGGGACCAGCGCCCGCCGACTGTGGGCGGGCCCGTGCGGCTGGGCATCACCGGACGCTGAGCCCGCAGCCGGGCATAGCGGCCGCGGGGGGTGGCACGGCGCGGTTTGTGCGCCGCGCCACCACCGGAGACCAAGGCGCGCAACGGGTTGAGCGTGTCGTTGGTGACCAGGCCGGCCCAGACCAAGTCCCACACGGCCGCCACCACGTCCTGGTCGTCGGTCGCCCCCACCCGGTCGGTCAGCTGGCGGAAGAACAACGCGCCACCGTCCAAAGCGGACAGAATCGCCGAGTGCAGCGGCGACTCCGGCACGTTCTCCTCCAGGTCCGGCAGCAACAGATCGGCGACATCTGTTGGTGCCAAGGCGATCCAGCCGTCGCCACCGGCCAGCGAGCCGCTGCCGCACCACGTGACCTCCCCGGCCGTGGTGAGCTCATCCAGCAGTGCCGGGAAGTATCCCGGCAGGCGCGCGGGCAGGATCAGCGACTCGAGGGCGCTCGCCGGCAGGGGCGCCCCGGCGAGCTGCTCGACGACCGACAGCACGTCGTCCGCGGTCGGCGCGGTGCGCAGCCGCCGTCCCACCCCGTGCCAGCTCGGCAGGAACCGGCCCAGCGCGGCCGGCTCCACCGGCTCGACCTCGGCACGCAAGCGGGCCAGCGAGGCTCGCCGCAGCCTGCGCAGAACCTCTGCGTCGCAGTACTCGGTGTGCATGCCGCCCGGCCGCAGCTCGCCTCGCACGAGCCGGCCTGCCCCGGTCAGGCGGTCCAGGACGCCGGTCACGACCGCGACACCCAGCCCGAACCGGGTGGCGGCCTCGGCCGCCGGGAACGGGCCGTGCGTCCGGGCGTACCGGGAGAGCAGGTCGCCCAGGGGATCGGCGACCGGCTCGGTGAACGCCTCGGGCACGCCCACGGGCAGCGCCACGCCGAGCGCGTCCCGCATCCGCCCGGCGTCCTCGATGCCGACGTTGCGGTCCTCGCCCGCGATGCGGACCCTGATCACCCGGCGCTGGGCGATCAGCTCGGTGAGCCACTCCGGCCTGATCCCACGGGCCGCCGCCTCGGCATCCGTGAGATCACCCAGGAACCGCAGAAGGTCAGCGGCGTCCTCCTCGTGCCTGGCGTGCCGGTCGGGATCCAGCCGCTGCAGCGATCGCTCGATCTCGGCGACCACGTCCGCGTCCAGCAGCTCCCGGATCGCCTCGGAGCCAAGGAGTTCCGCGAGCAGGGACGAGTCGAGCGACAGGGCCGCGGCCCGGCGCTCGGCGAGCGGGGTGTCGGTCTCGTAGAGGAACATCCCCACGTACCCGAACAGCAGGCTGCGGGCGAACGGCGACGGCGAGGGCGTCTCCACTTCGACCACGCGAACCCGGCGGGCGCGCACGTCCGACATCAGCTCGCGTAACCCGGAGAGGTCGTAGACGTCCTGCAGGCACTCGCGCATGGCCTCCAGGACGACCGGGAACCGCTCGTACTTGGCCGCCACCGACAGCAGCTGCGCCGCGCGCTGGCGCTGCTGCCACAGTGGACTGCGTCGGCGGGGATCCCGCCGGGGCAGGAGCAGCGACCGCGCGGCGCACTCCCGGAACCTGGCCGCGAACAGCGCCGAGCCGCCCACCTCGGCCACGACGATCTGCTCGATCTCGTCCGGGTCCAGGAGCACGTCCTCGGCTCCCGCGGTCACCTCCGCGCCGGACTCGTCCACGGCGTCCGGCAGCCGCATGACGATCCCGTCGTCGGAGTGGGCCATCTGCGCCTCGATGCCCCGCCGCTCCCGCAGCCTGGCCGCGATCGCGAGCGCCCATGGCGCGTTCACCTGCGCACCGAAGGGTGAGTGCACCACGAGCCGCCAGTCGCCCAGCTCGTCGCGGAACCGCTCGACCAGCACGGTCCGGTCGTCGGGCACATGCCGGGTCGCCTGCTTCTGCTCGGCCAGGTACGTCAGCAGGTTGTCCTGTGCCCACTCGTCCAGCCCGGCGTCCGCCGCCCGGGCACGGGCCGCCGAATCCTCCAATGTGGACACCTCACGGAGGAACTTCCCCATGGCACGGCCGAGTTCCAGGGGACGCCCCGGCGCGTCCCCCTTCCAAAACGGCATCCGCGCGGGCTGCCCGGGCGCGGGCAGCACGATCACCCGGTCGTGGGTGATGTCCTCGACCTTCCACGCGGACGTGCCGAGCAGGAACGTGTCGCCGACTCTCGACTCGTACACCATCTCCTCGTCCAGTTCACCGACCCTGGAGCCGGACGCCCCCTCGCTGGGCGGGGTCATCACGGTGAACAGGCCGCGGTCGGGGATGGTGCCGCCGGACGTGACCGCGAGCCGTTGCGCCCCGGGGCGGCCGCGCAGCTCGCCGGTGATGCGGTCCCAGGTGATCCTCGGCCGGAGCTCGCCGAACTCCTCACTCGGGTACCGCCCGGACAGCATGTCCAACACCGAGTGCAGCGCGGACTCGGGCAGCGCCGCGAAGGGCGCCGCGCGCCGGACCAGAGTGGACAGTTCGGTGACCGTCCACGGCTCCAGCGCGACCATCGCGACGATGTGCTGGGCCAGCACGTCCAGCGGGTTGCGCGGGTACCGGGTCGCCTCGATGGCACCGTCGCGCATGCGTTCCGCGACCACCGCGCAGGACACCAGGTCGCCGCGGAACTTCGGGAACATGACCCCGCGGGACACCGCACCGACATGGTGCCCCGCGCGCCCGACCCGCTGCAGGCCGGACGCCACGGTCGGTGGCGCCTCGACCTGGACCACGAGATCGACCGCGCCCATGTCGATCCCGAGCTCCAGCGAGGACGTCGCGACCACGCAGGGGAGCCGGCCGGACTTCAGCTCCTCCTCCACCACGGTGCGCTGCTCGCGCGCCATCGAGCCGTGGTGGGCCCGTGCGATGACCGTGGTGCTCCCGGTGGTGACGCCGGACTGGCCCACCGCCTCCGCCGGGAACCGGGCCGCCACAGAGCCCAGGTCGATGGGCTGGTCCCGCTCCGCCGCGTGCTCCTCGGCGAGCTCGTTCAGCCGGGCCGTGAGCCGTTCGGCCAGGCGTCGCGAGTTGGCGAACACGATGGTGGAGCGATGCGCCTGGACCAGCCCGAGGATGCGCTCCTCGACCGCCGGCCAGATCGACGGCCGCCGGGGGGCGCCGATCTCGCCGGTGATCTCCTCCAGGCTGCCGATGCCGCCCTGGACCGGGAGCTCACCGGTGCGGTCGGGTGCCGTCGGGGTGTCGAGGTTGGCCATGTCCTCGACCGGTACCTGAACGGTGATCTCCACGGTCTTGCTGGTCTTCGGGGCGACCACGGTGACCGGCCGCCCGCCGGAGAGGAACGCGCTGACCTCCTCGATCGGCCGGACGGTGGCGGAAAGCCCAATTCGTTGCGCGGGCTTGCTTAGCAACGCGTCCAGCCGCTCCAGGGACAACGCGAGGTGCGCGCCGCGCTTGGTGCCGGTCACCGCGTGCACCTCGTCGACGATCACCGTCTCCACGCCCCGCAGCGAGTCCTGTGCCGCCGAGGTGAGCAACAGGAACAACGACTCGGGCGTGGTCACCAGGATGTCCGGCGGTCTCCTGGCGAAGGTCCGTCGCTCGTCCGCCGGGGTGTCGCCGGTGCGCATGCCCACCGAGATCGACGGCGGTGTCTGGCCGAGCCGGTGGGCGGCCTGCCGGATGCCGGCCAGCGGGGCGCGCAGGTTGCGCTCGACGTCCACCGCGAGCGCCTTGAGCGGCGAGATGTACAGCACCCGGCACCGGTGCTTCGGCTCGGCCGGGGGCGGCTGGGTGGCCAGCCGGTCGAGTCCCCACAGGAAGGCGGCGAGTGTCTTGCCCGAGCCGGTGGGCGCCACGACCAGGGCGTGCTCACCCGCCGACGCCGCACGCCAGGCCCCTGCCTGGGCCTGGGTCGGCGCCGCGAAGGCCCCCGCGAACCAGCTGCGGGTCGCGGGTGAGAAGAGGTCGAGTTCGTCCACGCCATCCATCATGCAACGCCACACCGACACTTCCACTCCGTTGCCGGGGCCTGTGGATAACTGCTACTTGACAGCAGCATGTCAAGTACTTGACACTCGCCGTCAAGACAAGTGAAGGAGATGCAGGTGAACGGGGATTTCCTGAGGGGCGCCAGGCTTGGATTCGGGGCGATGCAGCTGGCGGGGCCGGGAGCCTGGGGACCACCGCGAGACCGCGACACGGCCCTCGCCGTGCTCCGCCGGGCCGTCGAGCTGGGCGTCGAGCACATCGACACGAGCGACCTCTACGGCCCAGCGGTGGCGAACGAACTGATCCGTGAGGCGCTGTGGCCGTACCCGGAGACGCTCACGATCGCGACCAAGATCGGCGCGGTCCGTGGCGGGAACGGCAGCTTCGACCCCGCCGCGAAGCCCGCGCAGCTCGGCGAACAGGTCGCGGTCAACCGGGCGCGGCTCGGCGTGGACCAGCTCGACCTGGTCTACCTCCGAACGAGCGGCGACGGCCTGCTGGCGGCCGACGAGACCCCGTTCGAGGAGTCGTTCGAGGCGCTAGCCGAGCTGCGCAGAGACGGTGTCATCCGGAACCTCGGGCTCAGCGGCGTGACCGTGCGGCAACTCGAACTGGCACAACGAATGACGCCGATCGCGGCGGTGCAGAACCGGTTCAACCTGTTCGATCGGGCCGCTGCGGACGTGCTCGCCGAGTGCGAACGTCAGGGCATCGCGTTCGTGCCGTACTTTCCTTTGGCCGCAGGGATGTTCAAGGCGGATCGACCGCCACTGCCGTTCAGCGGCACCGATCAGCAGGACAAGGTGATCGCGACAATCGCCGATCGGCATGGCGCTTCACCGGCACAGATCGCGTTGGCGTGGCTGCTGGCCAGGTCACCGGTGATGCTGCCGATTCCGGGTACCTCCTCACTCACGCATCTGGAGGAGAACATGGCCGCGAAGGACATCGAGCTGGCCGCGGACGAGATCGCCGAGCTCGACGCCCTTGCGGGCTGACCGGTTCATCCGACCGGGGCGCCGATCGGGTGATTGTGTTGTCCGACGGGCAAGTCGTCGAGCAAGGCAGCCGCGACGAACTCATGGCTGCCGACGGTCAGTACGCGCAGTTGTTCCCGGTGCAAGCCGCTGGTTGTCAACTAGCCCATTGAGATGCGCGTACGCCACGGCGTGCACTCGATCGCGTAGCCCCAGCTTCGCGAGCACGCGCGACACGTGCGTCTTCACGGTCTCGTCGCCCACGTGCAGCTTCGCGGCGATCTCGGCGTTGCTGTGCGCGCCAGCGATCAGCAGCAACACTTCCCGTTCCCGCGCGGTGAGCTGCTCCAGTTCGGGCGGCGGCTGTGGAGGGGCGATGCTGGTCGCGAACCGGGCGATCAGCCGTTGTGTCACTGAGGGATCGATCAGTGCGTCGCCGCGGGCGGCCACCCGGATCGCCGAGATCAGCTCCTCCGGCGGCAGGCTCTTGAGCAGGAACCCGCTCGCACCGGCCCGCAGCGCCCGGTAGACGTACTCGTCGCTGTCGTACGTTGTGAGCACGACGACCTTGGTGCGGTTGGCCGGGTCGGCGAGGATCTGTTCGGTCGCCGCGAGCCCGTCCAGTTTGGGCATCCGGATGTCCAGCACGGCCACGTCCGGCCGCAGGCGGGCGACCTCGGTGACGGCGGCCCGGCCGTCGGCGACCTCGGCGACGCAATCCAAGTCCGGCTGCGTGTCGAAGATCGCGCGCATCCCGGACCGCAGCATCGCATGGTCGTCGGCGAGCAGCAGGCTCACGGGCATTGCGCCTCCAGGGGAAACGTCACGGTGGTCCGCCAGGTACGGCCGTCCGGTTCGACCCCCGAGTCGGACCTGCCCTGGAACATGCTGGCACGGTTGCGGATCCCGGCGAGACCGCGGCGGGGTGCCGTGCCCGGTTCGGAATTCTGCCCGATCGGGTTGTCGCTGCTCACCGTGATGGAGTCCGGCCCGTACGCGAGATGGATGTCAACGCCGGTCCGGTCGCCGTGCCGCAGCGCGTTCGTGAGCATTTCCTGCACGATCCGGTACAACGTGATGTCCAGCGACTCCGGGATGTCACACGGAGTACCCGACACCCGCAGCCGGGCAGGCAGGCCGGTCGACCGCACTCCGTCGAACAGTTCCTCCAGGTTGTCCAGGCCGGGCTGGCGGGCACCGTCGGAGTTGTCGCCGTGCAGGACGTCCAGGAGATGGCGCATGTCGACCATGGCCGAGCGGCTCGCGGTCTCGACCGAACGCAGGGACGCCTCCAGCTTTCCGTTGCCGTTGTTCAGCCCCAGCCGCGCGGCGCCGGCGTGCAGGTTGATCGCGCTCACGTGGTGCATGATCACGTCGTGCAGGTCGCGGGCGATCGTGCTGCGTTCCTCCGCGATCGCTTTGGTGACCGCCGCCTGCGCATCCCGGCGCTCCAATTCGGAGCGCTGCTCCATTTCCGCGAGATAGGCCCGCCGGGCGGTTGTGTAGCGACCGACCAGCCAGGGCAGTAAGGCCAGTTTGCCCGCCGTGATGATGATCAGATCGGGCCGGCCGCCCAGGAGTACCTGGCAGGCTCCGCCGGCTGCGGCCATCACGGCCAAGGCGCCCCACGCCGCGAACCCGGTCAGCCACGCACCCGCGCGGTAGGCCGCGATCAGCATCCCGGCCTCGTTGGCGGCCGACGTGGACACCAAAGCGATGGACACCCGGACGACCGAGTGCGCCAGGGCAACCCAGCCCGAATGCCGGGCGGCACCGCCCAACGCGGCGTCGACACAGACGGTGGCGACCAGAATCCCCCAACAGGTGAGCGAGGTCAGCCCATGGAGCACGATGTTGAGGCCGTCGACGAGTACACAGCACACCGCGACCAGCAGTGACTGCCACTTCAGGGACTCTTTGGTGGTGAGCATCGCCTTGGATCCTCCCTGACGGCGGGCTCAGGGTCATCCCGCCGGGCCGGGGTCGTTCCTCCCCCGTACAGGGGACCCGATTTCCACCTCTGACGTGACGATTTCGGTCAACTCGCGTCGATACCTTGACCGCGATGCGTACCTTGCGGATTTCCGTTCTGATGGCACTGTGCGTGCTGGGGGCCGTGCTCGGTGGAGCCACCCCAGCACTGGCCGACGGCGCCCAAGCCGGCGCGGACATCCAGATCGCGCAGACGCTCGGCGACCGCGAGCTCACCATCATCATCCGCCGGGTCGACGAGATCCCCGGACCGGTGCACGTCGACATCGTCACCCACAAGGGCACACCTGCCGGAAAGCTGGAACTCAAGCTGGGCGCGAGCTCCGCCGAGGTCGCGCTCCCGGACAAGCCGGCCTTCACCCCGGCAACGCTCCAGGTGGACCGGGACGGACCGTGGGAACTCGCTGTCGACGACGGACGTCAGGTTGCGACCATTCCGTTCGTCGTCCCGGCGAATGTCACCCCACCGTGGGAAAAAGCCGCTTACGGAGGGTTCGTAGTCGCCGGGCTGTTGCTGGTGGTGTCGTTGCTGCTGGCGGTGTTCGGCCGATCCGGGCTGGCCTTGGTTCCCGCCGGTGGGATGGTCGCGGCACTGGCGGTCGCGGTCACCGCGGCGGTGCTGTCCTCGGTGATCCCGCAGCCCGCGCCTCTCGGAACGCAGCTGGACCCGACGACCGGGGCCGACCCGTACCAGAAAACGTCCATTGTGGACTTCTCGCGCCCGCCGGTGAACATGGTGGCGCGGATGGAGTCCAGCGAACTGGTGCTCCAGCTGACCGACGGCGCCACCGGACGTCCGGTCGACGACCTGCTGGTGCACGACAACGCCCTGATGCACCTGATCGACGTGTCACCGCAGGGCAAGATGCAGCACCTGCACCCGATCCGGGTGGCATCCGGCGAGTACCGCGCCCGGGTCGCCGCATCGGATGCCGGAACTCACGCGATCGCGGCGGAAATCGCCCGGCGCGGTGGCGGAGCGCAACTGCTGCGCACCTCGGTCGCGAACCAGAACGCCGGATCGGGTGTATCTGAAGGTGTGGCCGATGTCGTGAAGTCCGTTCAAGCTGCGGGCCTGCCGAGCACGCTCACCGCACGGTTCGCCACGGCGGACCTGCAACCGTGGCTCGGCATGGCCGGGCACATGATCGTCGCCGGCCCGGTCACGGATTCCCCGGCGACGGCGCCGATCTGGGCACACGTACACGCGATGATCCCAGTCACGCCTGGGATGCCGGGCAAGCCGGACGAGAGCGTCGCGGCTTACGGGCCGGACGTCACGTTTACCTACACATTCCCGTTGCCCGGCCGCTATTTGACGTGGAGCCAGGTGGAACGGGACTACGGCGTCGTGACCGTGCCGTCGGTCATCGACGTACCCGCGACGAGGGGGCAGGGATGAAACTCGCTTTCGGGGCGGCGGCCGCGGTGGTCCTCGGCCTGCTCGCGTGGCTGTTGTGGCCGAGTGGCGACCAGGAGACCGTGCTGACCGCCGACACCGCCAAGCACAACATCCGGTTGTCGGTCGACGATCCCAAGCAGGGCAACAACTCGCTCGACCTGAGGATCACGGACAAGTCCGGGCAGCCGGCCACAGTGGACAGTGTCACGGTGGAACCCGTGATGCCGCAGATGGGTCACGCACTGAGCCCGGTGGTGGCCGGCGCGGGGGAACCGGGCAGCTACCGCGCGGCGAACACCGAGCTGCCGATGCCGGGGCAGTGGGAGATCACCGTCTCGCTGCACGCCGCGGGCGGCACCGAACAAGTCGTTTTTCCGTTACTGGTCAAGTGAAAGGGGAGGATCATGGCTAGCATCGCGTCCACTGCCGGCGCACAGGCGCGCAGTGTGCCACGCGGCCTGGTCCCGGCGAGTGTCGTGCTGGGCGGGGTGCTGCTCTCGCTCACCGGGCTCACCTGGGACATCCAGTGGCACACCGACGTCGGGCCGGACACGTTCTTCACGGTGCCGCACCTGCTGCTGTACTCCGGCAGCGCGGTGTCCGGGCTCGCGAGCCTGATGGTCGTGCTGATGACCACCGCCGCCGAGCGCCGGGGCAAGGAAATCGACCCGATCGTGGGAGGCCGTGCCGTCGGAGTGTTCGGCCGGACCTTCGCCGCGCCGGTCGGTTACCTGATCTCCGGCGCGGGGGCGGCGTCGTTCCTGCTGTACGGCCTGTGGGACATGTGGTGGCACAGCCTGTACGGGTTCGACGCGGTGATCGCGTCGCCGCCGCACATCGGCCTGCTGCTGTCGATCTCGATCACCATGGTCGGGTCCACGATGGTGTTCGCCACCGCGCGCGAACACCGTTGGGGCATCATCGGTGCGGTCGTCACCGCGGCGAGCCTGCTGGTGTTCAGCATGGTCACCGCGATCGGCCTGCAGGCGCTGCCCGGCGGGATCATCGACTCGGTCGACGTGGGGGCCGCGTTCCTGTCCGTCATGATCGTGTTCATGGCCGCACGGTTGCTCGACCGCCGTTGGGGCGGGTTGTGGGTCGCGCTGATCGTGTTGGTGTTGCAGGGCGTGTACTGGGTTTTCTCGCCCTGGGCCGCCAAGACCTACGCCAGTGCCATCGACCTGCCGTTGCGCGACTATGCCCAAGGCGTGCCCGCGTTGCCCGCGATGGTCCCGCTCGTGCTGGTCGTCGTCGCGGCGATCACCGGTCTGCTGAACAAACTGCCCGTGTGGGTGACCGGCGCACTCGCTGGGCTGATCATCGCCGCGTGCGCCCCGCTGCAGAACGCCCTGATCTACGGGTATCCCGTGTCGGGCTACGACTCCATCATCGTCACCGCGATCGTCGGCACGGTTTTCGGTGCTCTCGCTGGACTTCTGGGGCGCCGCTTCGGCGAGATGCTCCGTGCGCTCAAACCGGAGGCCGTCAATGCGTAGAAGTTTCAGGGGTATCACCGCGCTGTTGAGCGTGATCGGGCTGATGCTCGGGGCGTCCGCACCGGCGCTGGCGTACGAGCCGGTCAACATCGTGCACACCGAACGGGTCCAGGTCGGCCCCTATGGGATGACGGTCGGCTTCAGTACGTGGCCGTTGAAGGCCATGCAGTCGCTGGACTTCACCTTCGCGCCGGACGGCGGCATCGCGGACAAGTCCGGCCGGCTGGCCATGCTGTATGGCCAGGACAACCGGCAGCGGCGCTCGCAGCCGCTGGCCCGCCACCCGCGCAAGCGCGAGGTGTGGGGCCTGGACGTGCTCAGCATGCCGCAGCAGGGGGACTGGACCTTCCGGTTCACCATCGACGGCCCGGCCGGCCCGGCCGTCGGTGAGCTGAAGGGCCTCAAGGTGCTGGAGCAGCCCGGGCCGCCGCTCGGGCTGAGCTGGGCGATCAGCACGCTGCCGCTGTTCGGCCTCGTCGCCCTGATCGTGGTTGCCTGGCGCCGGACGCGTAAACCCGTGCCCGCGCCGGCGTGATGACCCGCGGGGCCGCGACCGCAGCCGTGCCCCGCGGGTCATCCTGCTACGACTGCTAAGACACTGCTACGACACGCTGTGAACCAGGGCGGGGCCGTCCCATCTCGCCCTGGTGAAGTCCCGGATCCCGTCGATCAGCCGGACCACGTCCTGCTCCGGCCGCACCACGAGGCGGATGAAGTCACTGCTCATCCCCAGTTTGTTGCCGCACTCGCGGATGAAGACCTGATGGCGGCTGAGCAGATGGTCGCGCAACGCGATGCCGTCGAGCCCCGGCGCGAGCTTGACCATCAGGAAGTTCCCCTGTGACGAGTAGACGGTCAGCTCCGGCAGCCGGGCCAGCTCCATGCCCATCCGGTAGCGGTCGCGCGCGAGCAGCTGCAGGCTCTCCCCGTATTCCTGGGCGTGCTCCTCGAGCATGAACACCACGGTCTCGGCCAGCGAGTTGAGGTTCCACTTCGGCAGGGTCTTGGCCATCTTGCCGGCCAGCGCGGGGTTGGCGACGAGGTAGCCGAACCGGATGCCGTGCAGGCCGAAGTTCTTGCCCAGGCTCTTGAGCACCACCACGTTCGGCCGGATCGTCGCCTCCAGCGCCACCGACGGGTGCCGCTCCACCTCCACGAAGTCGATGAACGACTCGTCGATGACCACGAGGTCGAGGTCGGCGAGCTCGTCCATGAACCGGATGATCTCCCGTTTCGGCAGGTAGCCGCCGTCGGGGTTGTTCGGGTTGCAGATCACCGCCACGCGCGAGCGGCGGGCCCGGATGAAGTTGATGTACGAGTCGATGTCCAGCTCGAAGTCGTTGTTCTCCTGCAACGGGTACATGTCCACCCGCTTGCCGGTCTCCATCGGCTGGTCGGTCCACCGGCCGAAGGTGGGGATTGGCACGGCCACACTCTCGGTGAACCACAGGTGGTCCATCCAGGTGATCAGTTCCGTCGATCCGTTGGACATCGCGATGGTGGCCGGGTTGAGCCGGAGGATGCGGGCCAGCCTGCCCGCGATGGTGGCCGAGTCGCTCGGATAGAACTTGAGAACCATTTCCAGGTTCTTCGCGAGCTCGTTGAACATCTCGGGAGTGGGGAAATACGGGTTGCACGGGATGCAGAAATCCGCGATCTGCCGGCCACCGTCGCCCATTCCGCGGGTGAGCTCGAAATATGACGGGCTGTGCGCGGCTCTCTGGAACAGACCGGTGTCCACACTATGTCGCACTCGATCACTCCCGTCTGACTGACGCTGTACCGGGAGATACGGATCGAACCGGTCATCGGTTCACGTTTATCTCGGTAGGATTACGACAGGTTTGTCATGACAGTGTGCGACCGATCCAGCGGCGTCCAGTAATGGAACGGTTCGTGTCCGAGTTTCGATCGGTCAGCCAGCACGTATGCATTCCGTGCGCAATGCAGCATCGCGTACTTCAGGTGCGACTGCTCCAGGCTCGGCGAACACAGTCCGCGTTGTTCGCTCAGCCCATCGGCGCCGAGGAACACACGATCGGCTCCGATGTGCCGCAACTGCTCCAGCACGGTCGGGCCGACGATGGCCTCGTTCGGCTGCCGCAGCCGGCCGCCGAGCACGATCAGCTCCACGGCCGGGCTCTCGGCCAGCGCGAGGATCGCGGTGAGCCCGTTGGTGACCACGGTCAGCTCACGATGCGCCAGGTGAGCGGCCAGCCGCCCGGTGGTCGTGCCGGCGTCCAGGACGACGACCTCACCGTCCTGGATCACCTCCGCGGCCGCCCGTGCGATCTCCTCCTTCTCGGCCGCGTGCAGGTTGTTCTTGTCCCGCACACTTCGTTCGACCGCGCCGCCGTACGTGCGGACCACGTGCCCGTCCTGGGCGAGCATGCTGAGGTCGCGGCGGATCGTGGAGGGCGACACCCGGAACCGGTCGGCCAGGTCCTGGATGTGCCCCGCGCCGCCGCGAACCTCGACGAGCAGCTTGGCCCTGCGTTCCCGCGCGTTCATTTCCCGGGGTAGGCCTCACGCAGCCGGGGCGCGTACGGCGCGAGTTCAACCGCGGCACGGAAAGCGGCCACCATGGTCTCGTGCGACGCCTGCCCGGTGCCGGCGATGTCGAACGCCGTGCCGTGGTCGACCGAGGTCCGCAGGATCGGCAGGCCGACCGTGACCGAGACGGTGCCATGGAAGTCCACCGTCTTCGACGCGATGTGGCCTTGGTCGTGGTACAGCGACAGAACGCCGTCGTAGCGGCCCTCGAGTCCCTGGTGGAACACGGAATCCGCCGGAATCGGGCCGAACACGTCGAGCCCGTCGGCCTTGGTGGCCTCGACGGCGGGGGCGATCGCGACGATCTCCTCGTCGCCGAACTTGCCGCCCTCGCCGCCGTGCGGGTTGAGCGCGGCCACCGCCAGTCGCGGCTCGTCCTGACCGAAGATCCGCAGCGCGGTGTACGCCTCCCGGATGGCGTGCTCGATGTTCGGCCTCGTGATCTGCTCGACCGCCTGCTTGACCGAGAGGTGCCGGGTGGCGAAGAAGATCTTCAGGCCGCGCACCCAGAACATGGTGTTGAACCGGTCCGACCCGGTCAGCTCGCCGAGCATCTCGGTGTGCCCCAGGTGTTTCGAGCCGGCCGCCCAGATCGACTCCTTGTTGATCGGCGAGGTCACCACCGCGTCCACCTCGCCGCGCAACGCGGCCTTGGTGGCCTCCTCGATCGCGGCGACCGCCGCCTTGCCCGCGGTCGCGTTGACCTCGCCCCATGGCAGGTCGCCCGGGGCGACGCCCAGGTCCAGCACGTCGATCGTGCCCGGTTCGAACTTCGCCTCGGCCACCGAGGAGACCGGCCGGACCGCCACATCCAGGCCGCAGACCTCGACGGCCCGGCGCAGCACCGGTGCGTCGCCGACAGCGAGCGGGCGCGCGGTTTCGGTCGCTTCCGGCGCGGCCAGGGCCCGCGCGGTGATCTCCGGGCCGATCCCGGCCGGGTCGCCGAGGGTCACCGCGAGCACAGGCTTGGTCATGAGATTCCCTTCAATCGCTCGATACACGCCACCGCGGCGGTCGGGTCGCCGATCAGGCCGCCCTTGGTGGCGAACGGAAGACCGTTGAACGGGCCGCCCGCCAGGCGCCCGACGACGGCAAGCGGGACGACCTCGTCGTCGATGACGAACCCGTCGGTGTCCAGGGCGGCCGTGACCGCTGTCGCGATGTCACCGCCGGTCGCGTAAAGCCCACCGATGCGGTGACGGGACAACACGATCCGGGCTGCTTCGGCGAGCAGGCCCGGCAGGTGCGCGGCCTGCTCCGGACTCAGCGTCGCCGAGCGGGTCCGGACACCCACCACCTGGTGATTCTGGCCGAGCAGGTCCCCTATCCGGCCTGCGATCGCCTCGGCATCCTCGCTGCCGTCCACCTCGACGTAGCGGGCGCCCAGGGTCTGCTCGGTCTCGACGATCTGGTCCCTGGTGATCGCCGTGGTGCTGCCGACCACCGCGAGGATCGGTGGCGACGGGTGGTCGCCGGGCGCGATGCCCAGGGCTGCTGCGAGCCTTACCCCGAAGGGGCCGGAGTCCACCGACAGCCAGTGATCCGAGACCCGCGCCGCCGCGGTCGCGATCACCCGAAGGTGTGCGTTCCGGGTCGCATCGCACACGATGATGTCGGCTTCGGTGCGCAGTGCGTGAGCGATGGCGTCCACACCACGTTCGACCACGTCCAGCGGGATCTCGGCGATCTCGCGGTTCGTGCCCTGGCGCAGGATCGTCGCCACCCGCGACGAGGTGACCGGGTTCAACGCGTCCTTCGCCGCCGCAGTCTCCGCCAGCGGCACGCCGCCGACCAGGTGCAGCCCGCCGACGGTGACCCGGCCCGCGTCCGGGAACGCAGGCACGACAAGGGCTTTGACGTTCAACACGGCGATGAGCGCGTCGGTCTCGGCGCCGACGTTGCCGCGCAATGTGGTGTCGACGCGTTTGACCACGAGCCGCACATCGCCGACGGCCGCGATCGTCGCCTGGACCGCGGCACGAGCCTCGTCCGGCGGCGCATGCCGGTTGCCGAGGTTGACCACGAGCGCGTCGATGTCCGGGACCGGTGCTCCGCCGCGCACGGTCATGGTGTGCATGCCGAACTTGGCGAACAACGCGCCGGTCGCGTTGCTGCCAGTCAGGTCGTCGCCGATCACCAGAACCCGTGGCCTGCTCATTCTGAGCATGAATCCTGCTCGCAACGAGCAGAAAGTCAACCCGGGACCACGCGAGTAGTCCGGCATGGCAGCATCAGCGCAGCAACGACCGGGACCACCGCCAACCGGTCGCTACCACTGGGATGAACGGCGGGCAAAGGGGAGAGCTGTGCGCGTCCTGTCGGTTGACCTCGGCACGTCCAACACAGTGGCGGTGCTGTCCGCCCATGGGCGGCCGCCGCGGGTGATCGAGGTCGACGGTTCGGCGACGATGCCCTCGGCGGTGTTCGCCGGCGAGGACGGCAACCTGGTCGTGGGCCGGGACGCCGAGCGGCGGGCGCGGCTGGACCCGTCCCGGTTCGAACCCAACCCGAAGCGCCGGGTCGACGAAGGCACGTTGCTGCTGGGCGACACCGTCGTGCCGGTGACCGACGCCCTCGCGGCCGTGCTGCGGCGGGTCAGCGACGAGACGTCTCGCCAGCTCGGCGGGGCGAAACCCGACGAGGTGCGGCTGACCCACCCCGCCCAGTGGGGTCCGGTCCGGCGCAATGTGCTGCTCGCGTCCGCTCGCCTGGCGGGTATGGGCTCCAACCTGGTGCTCGTGCCCGAGCCGGTCGCCGCCGCGGCGCATTTCGCGTCGTTCCCTGGTCAGTCCCTGGCGCCTGGCAAGGCTTTGGCCGTGTACGACCTCGGCGCGGGCACGTTCGACATCGCGGTCGTCGGCGCCACTCAGCACGGGTTCTCGGTACTGGCCGAGGACGGCCTGCCCGACCTCGGTGGTCTTGACGTGGACCAGGCGTTGCTGGAGCACGTCGGCCGGCAGGTCTCGCACCGCGATCCGGCCCGCTGGCAGCGATTGCTGCGCCCGGAGACGACAGGGGACCGGCGAGCACAGCGTGCGCTGCGGGAGGACGTGAAGGCGGCAAAGGAAGCGCTGTCCCGGCACCCGCAGACCGAAGTGCCCATGCCCGAGCCGTTCGACGATGTCCTGGTCACCCGCGCCGAACTGGAGGCACTGATCCGGCCGAGCCTGCTGCGCAGTGTGGAGCTGCTCGCGGCGACGGTCCGGACCACGGGCATGACGCCCGATCGGTTGATCGGGATCTACCTGGTCGGGGGATCGAGCCGGATCCCGCTGGTGGCCACCCTGATCGCCGAGCAGCTGCGGGTCGTGCCGACCAGCCTGGACCAGCCCGAGACCGCGGTCGCCCTCGGTGCGCACCATGTCCCGCGCGAGGGCATCAGCATGCGCACCCAGGAGGTCAACAGCGCCCTCGCCGAGGACCAGCCGACCGCGACCATGACCCCGGTTCGCGCGGGTGCCTACCGCGGGGCCCCGCAGAGTGGCGGTTTCCCCGCGCAGCAAGCGTTTCCGCCAAGCGGCCCGCAGCCCATCCGGCAGCCGTTGCCGGCGAACTTCCCCCAGGCCAAGCCGGCGCCCGCTCCGGCGCCGGAGAAGAAGGGCAACCGCAAGCTGCTGCTCACCGTCGGGGCATTCGTGGTCGTCGCCGCGGTCGCGGTGGGGGCGTTTTTCCTGTTGCGTCCCGGAAGTGACGTTCCGACCGCGGCGGACTGCCAGTCGGTCGCGGACAAAGACGACAAAGGGTTCACGAAATGCCTGCGTCAACTGGCCGGCGGCGTACCCGACACCGCCACGTGCAAGGACGGTCCCGAGAGCAGCGGCATCGATGCGAACGTCGGCCTGATCACCACCTGCACGTTGCCCGATCAATACGAGGTGACCTATCTGCAGGCGAACTCGCAGGCGGTGGCCACCCAGGAGGCCGACAAGGTGGCCGGTTCCCTCGGTGGTGACCGAGTCCAGGCCGACTGGAAGGGCAACGGCCTGACCGGCCAATACAAGGCGGCGGTCAGCGGTGGGACCGGCAAACTCGTGTTCACCGTGCAGGATCGCCCGATCGTGGGAGTGCTCAGCAAGGTCGAACTGCGCGGTGCCTATACTCCGGACGACCTCGCGAACTTTTTCGAGAAAAGCGTTCAACCCGGAATCTGAAATCCGGATTCTCGATTTCCATCAGACAGTCGAGCGACTTGTGCGCGGCAATTGTGTGCATGCACAGTGAACGGCATGGACTACCCAGAGTTGACCGTTCGCGTGCTCGGCGATTTCAACAGCACAGAATACGCGCGGCTCGTACATGAGATCGGCCTTCGGCTGCGCGCCGCCGGTTTCGGCGGCCGGACCGTGATCATGACCGACGGCAGGGTCGTCAGCCTGGAGAACGACCCCGAATGAAACGGTGTCCCGCGCCGGGCCCCGGCGCGGGACACGAACATCACCGGTTGCCGGCCGACTTCGCCCGGATCCGCGCCTCGGTCTCGCGCAGTTCCGTGGTGAACCCCTCGCCGAAGTCCTCGTCCTCGGTCACCTGACGCACCTCGAGGTTGGTCTCCCAGCCCGGCGCGCTGGGCACCCGGGTGGCCCACTCGACGGCCTCGTCCAGAGAGTCCACCTGGATCAGCCAGAACCCGGCGACGAGCTCCTTGGCCTCGGTGAACGGCCCGTCGATGATGGTCGTCTTGCCGTCGGCGATCTTGACCCGTTTACCCTTGGCGCTCTCCCGCAGGCCCTCGCCGGCGAGCATGACCCCGGCGTCGGCCATCTCCTCGTTGAACTTCGACATCGCGCCGATCATCGCCGTGACGGCGGCCGGATCGGCCGGCATCCCTTGCTCGGCCTGCTCGTTCGACTTGATGATGATCATGAACCGCATGGGCGTGCACCCTCCCTCAGTAGCGAACGCGGCGACTCTACCGGCGCCGGCGGTAGGCGCGGATCAGCAGCAGCAAGGAAGTGAGCACCGCGGCGATGGCGACGACCTGCAGTGCGATCGACTCGAACTCGGTGGGTGCGGGCACATCACCAGTGTGCCCAATCGCAGGCGGCGTTGGCAGTGTCCGGTGCCGCTCCGATCCGGCGCACTAGGGTAGAGACGATGCGTACCACCGTCTTCCGAAACCTGATGGCCGCCGAGTTCGGCGCCGTCCGGGCCGAGATGCTCGCCCGGGACCACGTACTGGCCGCGATCGGCGGCCGGACCGTCGACCAGGCGCTCGAGGCCGGGGTGTCGCCCAAGGAGATCTGGCGAGCCGTGTGCGATGACTTCGACGTGCCGGTGGAACGCCGTTAGACGGTCGCCCGCACAGCCAGCACGGTCGGGGTCGGCGCGCCGCCCTCGGTGAACCGGTCGAGGGTCAGGCCGGCGTCCAGGAACATGTGCAACAGGTCCGGCAGCGGCCAGTGGGTGGCGCCGACCTTGTCCCGGATCCCCTGGTCGGTCCACGACTCCATGGTCCAGCGGCCGTCCAGGTACCCGGGCCGGATCACGGTGGCCGCCGGGTCGCCGCGGTCGGCGAACCCGCCGCAAAAACACGGATGCACCCCCACGTGCACGAAGACCCCGCCGGGCTGAAGCACTCTGGCCACTTCGCGGAGCACCGTGGGATAGGCGGGCATGTCGGTGTGGACCATCATCGCGATCGCCGCAGGGACACTGCCGTCGCGGATCGGCAGGCGCTGGGCATCGGCGCGCGCGATGGGCAGCCGGGTTTTGGCGTGCCGGAGCATCCCCCGCGACAAATCCACCCCAACAGGCGACCAGCCCAGGTCACGCACTGTCTGAGCGTGCACACCCGTGCCGCACCCGATCTCCAGGCAGACACCCGTGCCCTCGCCGAGCAGCCCGCGCAACGCCTGGCCGACGCCGATGGGATCGTCCTTCAGCGCGCCGAGGAACTCCGCCTCGTACCAGTCCGCGATCTCGTCATATGCCGCTCTCACCACGGTTTCATTCGACAGCTGCCGGGACTGTCGGTGCCATGTGTTTCGCTCGTGGCGGATGGACTTCACGTGACCAGGCGGAACGAAC
The DNA here is from genome assembly GCF_040675465.1 of Actinocrispum sp. NPDC049592. Classification (NCBI taxonomy): domain Bacteria; kingdom Bacillati; phylum Actinomycetota; class Actinomycetes; order Pseudonocardiales; family Pseudonocardiaceae; genus Actinocrispum; species Actinocrispum sp. NPDC049592. Next base: position 229,037 of record NZ_JBFAPA010000007.1, read on the forward strand.
TGCCCGGCGTGTCGGACGAACGGGTCGAACACGTGTTCGCTACGATGTGCTCCGACCGGCGACCCCGAAAATGTCGGTCCCTACCCGTAGCGTCTGTCCCGACCTGAAAACCGCTCGACCAACGAGGTGGACTTACAGATGGCACCAGCAGCACCCGACCGGGGCAAGGCGCTCGAGCTTGCCCTCGCGCAGATCGACAAGCAGTACGGCAAGGGCTCCGTGATGCGGCTCGGCGAGGAAGCCCGTGCGCCGATCAAGGTGATCCCGACCGGCTCCATCGTCCTGGACGTGGCGCTCGGCATCGGCGGCCTGCCGCGCGGCCGGATCATCGAGATCTACGGCCCGGAATCCTCCGGTAAGACGACCGTCGCCCTGCACGCGGTGGCCAACGCGCAGCGCGCGGGCGGTATCGCGGCGTTCATCGACGCCGAGCACGCGCTGGACCCCGAGTACGCCAAGGCGCTCGGCGTGGACACCGACGCGCTGCTCGTGTCCCAGCCGGACACCGGTGAGCAGGCGCTGGAGATCGCGGACATGCTGATCCGCTCCGGCGCGCTGGACATCCTGGTGATCGACTCGGTGGCCGCGCTCGTGCCCCGCGCCGAGATCGAGGGCGAGATGGGCGACAGCCACGTCGGCCTGCAGGCCCGGCTGATGAGCCAGGCGCTGCGCAAGATCACCGGTGCGCTCAGCAACTCCGGCACCACCGCGATCTTCATCAACCAGCTGCGCGAGAAGGTCGGCGTCATGTTCGGCTCGCCCGAGACGACGACCGGTGGCAAGGCGCTGAAGTTCTACGCGTCGGTGCGGCTGGACGTGCGCCGCATCGAGACGCTCAAGGACGGCGGCGAGCCGGTGGGTAACCGCACCCGCGTCAAGGTGGTCAAGAACAAGGTGGCGCCGCCGTTCAAGCAGGCGGAGTTCGACATCCTCTACGGGTTCGGCATCAGCCGCGAGGGCTCGCTCATCGACATGGGCGTGGAGCAGGGCATCCTGCGCAAGTCCGGCGCCTGGTACACCTACGAGGGCGACCAGCTCGGCCAGGGCAAGGAGAACGCCCGCAAGTTCCTGCGTGACAACCCCGATGTCGCCAACGACATCGAGAAGCGCATCCAGGACAAGATGGGCATCGGTCCCAAGCTCGACGCGGAGGAGGCCGCCCCCGCACCCGTTGACTTCTGATGCCCGACCGATCGGACCACCTGGACTGGCTGACCGACTGGGTAGCGGAACAACGCGCCGCCGGGCCTGCTCAGCCACACCCGGACTTCGACCCCTGGGGCACCACTCCATCATCCCCACCCCACCGCGGTGACGACATTGGGACGGCCGATGCTGGGGGAGCAGAGCAACTGCCTGGCCCTGTTCCCCAGCCGGCTTCCCGTCGGGACCCGCGATCCGCTGAGCCCCCAGCAGAGATTCACGACCACTCGACACCTGGGCCTCAAGATCCCAGCGCCGGCGACCCGGTCACGCCCGATACGGCGACCCAGAACTCGACCCCTGCTCGTCCAGGTTTCGAGACCCTGAGCCACCCCATCGGGGACGCTCTTGCCCCTGGGGCAACGGCGGCCGACTCAAGCGCCGCCCAGCAGAGCCGTCCGGCCGTGGAGACCCGTCCGGATACCCGGGGTGGAGTCGGCTCCACGCCCGCCGGACACGGCGTCGGTGACCCGAGCCTGCCTGGCGCGGCGACCTCGGGCTCTGTGCCAGGGTCTGCCGGGGTAGGCATCGGCGGGCCGCGTCTGTCGGACGAGGCGGTCTCGGGCTCTGTGTCGGGGTCTGCGGGGGCGGGGGGCGGTGAGCCGCGTCTGCCTGGCGAGGCGGCCTCGGGCTCTGTGTCGGGGTCTGTCGGGGCGGCGACCGGCGGGCCGCGTCTGCCTGGCGAGGCGGTCTCGGGCTCTGTGTCGGGGTCTGCGGGGGCGGGGGCCGGTGAGTCGCGCCGGTCGGACAAGACACTCTCGGACTCCGCGCGGGGATCTGCGGAGGCGTGGACTGGCGGGCCGCGTCTGTTGGACGAGGCGATCTCGGACTCCGTATCGGAGTCTGCGGGGGCGGGGACCGGTGGGTCGCGTCTGCCTGGCAAGGCGGTCTCGGGCTCTGTGCCGGGGTCTGCTGGGCCGCCGGCTGGTGAGCCGAGTTTGTCGGACGGGTCGGCGCGGACATCCGTGCCGAGGTCTGCCAAGGCGGGGACCGGTGAGCCGGGTCGTCGGGATGCGGCTCAGGTGGATGACGATCGTTCGGCACCCACAGCGGCCGGTCCGGACGACGAGGACCTGAGCACCTCCGCCGGGGCGGTCCAGCCGGTGGCTCGGCCAGTGTCTGCGCATTCGGGAGCCGGGGATCGAGGTCGACCGGGCGCGGCCGCCCGACATCCCAAGCCAAGCCAGGCGCTTGCGCTACCAGACCAGACACAAGCGCCCGAGACACCAGCGCCCGAGACGCTGGTGCCCGAGACGCTGGTGTCAACGACATCAGCGCCGGAGAAGTCCGCGCTCGGGATGCTGGCGGGCGGGATGTCTGCGGGCCAAGCGTCGCCTGACGAGGCGTCGGTGGGCGAGGCGTCGGCGGCTGTGACGTCGCTGGCCCAGACCTCGGCGGGTGACGGTTTGTCTGCGGCTCAGCAGCGGGGCACTGCCGCCCGGCTCTCCGAACTACGCGATCTAATCGCGCAGGCGGAGCGGCCGTCCGACAGCCGCTCGGCGTCCCAACGTCGGCGACGGTCTTCCGAGGAGAGATCGTCGGCAAGACGGTCCGCCGACGAATCCTCGGCAGAACGGTCGCCCCGAGACGAGCTGTCAGTGGGACGGTCCCGTCGGGCTGAATCGGTGGCAGGTCAGTCTTCGGACGAGAAGCCGTCGGCAGCACTGCCCGCCGGGAGCGAGCTATCAGCCAGACGGTTCGCCGAGGATGAGCTGGCAGCGGAGCGGTCTGCCGGGGATGAGCTGGCAGCGGAGCGGTCTTCCGGGGATGAATCGTCGGCAGGGCGGTTCGCCAGGGACACGTCGTCAGCGGGACGGTTGCCCCAGGATGGATCGTTGGCAGGGCGGTTCGTCGGAGGCGACCCGTCCTCAGGACTGTCTCCCGGTGACGAGTCTTCGGCACGAAGGTCGCTCCGGGAGGAGTCGGCGGTGACCTGGTTGCCAGGGGAAGAACCTGAAGCAGGTGGGCGGCGGCTGCAGGGCCAGCACATCGGTGGGGACACCGAGTCCACGCCGCGGCTGAGGGCGTCCACAGAGGACTCTTCGGGTGGGCGTAGACCACGTCGGCCACCTGGCTTTGCCGAGCCGGACCCGGCGGCGGCTGCGGACGGCTTCCCGCTCGAGAGCGGGAACTCGTCCCGGGTGTCGGAGTTGCGGGGTTTGCTTGCACAGGCTGAGCAGTCGGCCCAGGCGAAGGGGCGTGGGCGTTCGGCGGCGGGGCGTTCGGCGGCCGGGGATTCGGACCGCGATGAGAGGTCTGGGCGTCGGCGGCCGGGGTCTGGGCGGGGATCGGCGGTGGATCCGGACACGGGTCTGTCTGCGGAGTCCGCTGGTGCGGCGCCGGTTGCCGGGCTGAGTGAGCTATTCGGGGAGTCGGGGGCTCGGCGGCGGCGTTCGGGGGACTCGCGCGATGACGAGGGGACCGGGCGGCGTGCGGGGGAGTCGCGCGATGACGAGGAGACCGGGCGGCGTTCGGGGGCTCGGCGGCGGCGTGCGGGGGAGTCGCACGACGACGAGCAGTCTGGGCGGCGTGCGGGGGCGAAGCGGGAGCAGTCCGAACGGGATCCCGCGGCGCGGGCGAAGGATATCTGCCTGCAGTTGTTGACGGCTCGGCCGCGGACGCGGCTGGAGTTGCGGAAGGCGTTGGTGCGCAAGGGGATTGAGGCCGATGTCGCTGAGCAGGTGCTGGGGCGGCTGGATGATGTGGGGCTGATCGACGACAAGGCGTTCGCTGAGATGTGGGTGCGGTCGCGGCACACGTATCAGGGGATCGGGCGCCGGGCGTTGTCGATGGAGTTGCGGCGGCGTGGTGTGGACAGTGAGACGACGGCGGAAGCGGTCGCCGCGGTCGACTCCGACGCAGAAGAGGAACGGGCGCGGCAACTCGTCCGCAAACGCCTGCCGTCGATGGGCGCCGCCGACCAGCAGACCAAGATCCGGCGCCTGGTCGGGATGCTCGCGCGCAAAGGCTACGCACAAGGACTCGCCTACCGGGTCGTGAAAGACGAACTACAGAACGTCGGTGAGGAGACGAACCTGCTCGACACCCTTGAATAACTTCATACCGCGACGGATCCAGGGACCCACATACGCAAAGCGCGGTCCGGCAATGCCCCGAGGCTAATCGGTGGTCTCGGCGCGGAGGGTGCGCGCGATCCCGGCTGGTAGTGGGTAAGGCCGTTCCGGGGGCAGCAGAGCCTCCGCTTTGGTGAGGTCGCCCGCCTGAACCAGGCCGTGGATCCGGTGCGCCAGACCGGTTACGTCGGTAATGCCCACGATCCACGAATCCGCATACCGGTTCACCGCCTCACCGGACAGCCCGACCTGCAGCGACCGGTACTCCAACGGCCGCATGGTCAGCGACCGCTCCGGATCCCACTGGACGCGCACCGGCTTTCGCAGCGTGGCGGCCCAATCTCCACGCGACGCGTGGACATCCGGCTGGTAGTGGCTCAAAGCGGCGTTGACCAGCGCCCACTCCAGGCCGGACCGGGTGATCTCGATCGCCAGGACGCGTTCCTGCCGTTGCTTCGTCGCCCAGCCGGACCGGTACATCATCCACAGGAAAGAGGGCTTGATCCACGTCATCCGGTCACGGTTGTAGGTGTCCGGGAAGCGCCCGTGAGCAGCGGCATACACGCCCAGCGTTGGGTTGTACGCCTGGTACACAGTGACGGTGTCCTCTGTGTACACCGCGCGGATCTGTCTGACTGGAACCACGCGGCACAGTGTGATCGCCAGATCCCAGGCGCGACAACCCAATAACTAGGCCGTCAGCGCGGACGCCTCCTTGGCGAGCGCCTCGATGCGGCCAAAGTCCTTGGCTGCCAACGCATCCTTCGGTGTCAGCCACGACCCGCCCACGCACTTGACGTTCGGCAGGCCGAGGTACTGCGGCGCGTTCGCCAGGTTGATGCCGCCAGTCGGGCAGAATCGCAGCTCGGGCAACGGACCGGAAACGGACTTGAGGAAGTCCGCGCCACCAGCGGCCTCGGCGGGGAAGAACTTCAACGCGGTCAACCCGCGCTCGGCGAGCCGCATCATCTCCGACACCGTGCTCGCCCCGGGCAGGAATGGCAGACCGGTGACCTGGCAGGCATCCAGCACAGCGTCGGTGGTGCCGGGCGTGACGAGGAACGACGCTCCGGCTTCCGCGGCCTGAGCCGCCTGGGCGGGCGAAGTGACCGTCCCTGCGCCGAGGACGATGTCCGGCACCGACTTGTGCACGTTCGCGATCGCCTCAAGCGCCGCCGGGGTCCGCAGGGTCAGCTCGATCACCTTGATGCCGCCCGCCAGCAACGCTTCCGCGAGCGGTGCCGCGTCGCCCGGGTCGTCGACGACGACAACCGGGATCACCGGCGACAAGGTGAGCAGTTCGGAACCGGTGGTCACGCCATCTCCCAACTGAGTGCCGCTGCCCGCGGTCACACCATTTCCCAGCTCTTGTCGCCGAACACGGTAGCGCCCCGGTCGGCCGGCCCGACAGCGTTGCGCAACGCGGCGAACAGCTCGCGCCCGGTCCCCTCCCACGGCGTCGACGGCGGATCCACAATGGACCTACCGGCGAGCTCTTCGGGCGAGACGAGGACATCCAGCGTGCCCTGCTCGGCGTCGAGACGGATGATGTCGCCGTCCTGCAGCCGGGCGAGCGGACCGCCGGCCACTGCCTCCGGTGTCACCTGGATCGCGGCGGGGACCTTGCCGGACGCGCCGGACATCCGGCCGTCGGTGATCAGCGCGACCTTGTGCCCGTGGTCCATCAACGCGCCCAGAGCCGGAGTCAGGCCGTGCAGTTCGGGCATTCCGTTGGCGCGCGGCCCTTGGTTGCGTACGACCACGACGACATCGCGGTTCAGCTCGCCGTTGCGGAACGCGGCGGAAAGCTCTTCTTGGCTGCCGAAAACTCGCGCGGGCGCCTCGACGACCCAGTCCGAATGCTGCACCGCGCACACCTTGATCACCGAACGGCCGAGGTTGCCGGACAGCATCCGCAGGCCGCCTTCGGGCTCGAACGCATCCTCCACACCGCGCAGCACGTCGGTGTCCAGGCTGCTCGTCGGCCCGTCGCGCCAGACGATCTTTCCGTCCTCCAGCACGGGTTCCTGCCGGTACAGGTCGAGGCCGCCGCCGGCGACCGTGCGCACATCGCGGTGCAGCAGACCGGCGTCGAGCAGTTCCGACACCAGGAACTGCACCCCGCCCGCCGCGTGGAAGTGGTTGATGTCAGCGGAACCGTTGGGGTACACGCGGGCCATCAGCGGCACTACCGCGGACAGATCTGAGAAGTCGTCCCACGTCAGCTGAATTCCCGCCGCTGCGGCGATCGCGGGCAGATGCAGCGTGTGGTTCGTCGATCCACCGGTCGCCAGCAACGCCACCACGCCATTGACGATGGACCGTTCGTCGATCACTTCCGAGATCGGCGTGTAGTGCCCTTGTTGTTGTGTCAGCCGGACAACCTGGCGGCCCGCCTCTTCGGTCAGCGCGCGACGCAACGGGGTGTGCGGGTGCACGAAGCTGGCGCCGGGCAGGTGCAGGCCCATGACCTCGACGACGAGCTGGTTGGAGTTGGCAGTGCCGTAGAACGTGCAGGTCCCCGGGCCGTGGTACGACGCCGACTCCGCGGCCAGCAGCTCCTCGCGGGTGGCGCGGCCCTCGGCGAACAGCTGACGGATGCGGGCCTTCTCCTTGTTCGGCAGGCCGGACGTCATCGGCCCGGCCGGAACCAGGATCGCGGGCAGGTGCCCGAACGCCAGCGCGCCGATCAGCAGCCCCGGCACGATCTTGTCGCACACCCCGAGCAGCAGGGTGGCGTCGAACATCTCATGGGACAACGCGATCCCGGTCGCCATCGCGATGACTTCGCGGCTGAACAGCGACAGCTCCATCCCCGCGCGGCCCTGGGTGATCCCGTCGCACATCGCGGGTACCCCACCGGCGAACTGCGCGACACCCCCAGCCTCGCGCACGGACTCCTTGAGCCACTCCGGGTACTCGTCCAGCGGCTGATGTGCGGACAGCAGGTCGTTGTACGACGAAACGATCGCCACGCCCGGCTTCACCAGACCGCGCACGGCGAGGCGGTCCGATCCCTCGCAGGCCGCGAAGCCGTGCGCGAGGTTGCTGCAGGCCATCCCGGCCCGCGCAGGCCCCGACGTCGCCATCCCACGGACCCGGTTGAGGTACGCCTGTCGACCGACCGCGCTGCGCTCGACAATACGCTGAGTGACGTCGGCGATGACGCGGTGGAGCTTCGTGTGCACTGCGGCCTCCCGATGTGGTGATGACGGCAACGCTGACGTCGCACACGGTGGTGACGAGCATCAACCTACCGATCACGGCCCCCACATCAAAATCGATACAGAAAAACTGGGGGTGAATCAGGGGTGTTTCCAAGACATCTGGCACCCCGCGAACGGACGAATTCAGTATCGATCCAGTTACCTACAGCACTCATCCGCAGGTCGCGCCCACCACATCCCGCGCGAGCCCGGCTCGCCGTCGCACGCGCATGGCCGCCGCATCGGCGAGGTAAGCGCTGGGTGGGGCGGGGATTGGTGGGGCGGGGATCGGCTGGATGAGGTGGGAAGGGCGAACAGGGATCGGTGGGTGGAGATCGGTGGGGTGGAGAGGGATGGGCTTGGGGTGAGGTGGGAAGGGTGGAGGAGCGGGGGATTGGTGGAGCGGGGGATCGGTGGGTGGAGATCGGTGGGGTGGAGAGGGATGGGCTTGGGGTGAGGTGGGAAGGGGTGGAGCGGGGATTGGTGGGGATGGGATTGGTGGGGATGGGTGTGGTCAGGCGGGGAGGGGGTGGCTGGTTGGGTGGGTCAGACGGGGAGGGGAGTGGCTAGCTGGGTTTGGTTGCGGCCGTTGCTTTTGGCTCGGTACAGGGCTTTGTCGGCGGCTTCCATCAGCTGGTCCAGGTCCTGGCCGTGCACTGGGAATGCCGCCGCACCGATCGACACCGACAGCCCGGCGATCCGTTGGGCTGTCGACTCCGATCCCGCTATCACCGTCAGGGTCTCCACCTTCTGCCTGATCCGGTCGGCGATCGTCGTCATCTGCGCCACCGTTGTGTCCGGCAGCAGTACCACGAACTCCTCGCCGCCGAACCTCCCCACCGCGTCGGATGTCCTTACCTCCGCGCGGAATGTCGTTGCGAGGTGGCGCAGGACGTCGTCGCCGGCCAGGTGGCCGTAGGTGTCGTTGATCTTCTTGAACAGGTCGAGGTCCATCAGCAGCACGCCCACCGCTATGCCGCGTCTTGGTGCTCTGCCTATCTCGTCCCTGGCCAGGTCCGTCCACGCGGTTGCGTTCAACAGCCCCGTTTTGGTGTCCGTGCGGGCCACTTCCTGGAGTTGGTGGACCAGTTCGTTCCTGTGCAGGAGCAGGACGAGGGGGAGGCCGACGAACACCAGTGCCGGGTTCGCCTGGGCCGCAAGGGCTATGAACACCGCCAGGCAGATCGTCGCGATCTCCACCGCGTTGTCCGCCGGGCGGCCCAAGGTCGCGCGCAACGGGTTGTCGGTCAGGCGGGCCACTCCCAGCCAGGTCGTGAGCATCAGGATGTTCACCGTTACGTGACATGCCGCGGCCGCCAGGACCGACAACACGCCTGCCACGGTCGCCAGTCTGTCCGTCACCGGACCCGTGCCACTGAGGTAGAACACCGTGCGCGCCGCCGTCGCCGCCACGACGTACATCGCGATGTTGAAGATCCGCTGGAACGGCGGCGTTCTGTGCACCCGGAGCCACACGTGCGTGTAGATCAGCACGATCAACGCGGTGGTCAACGGCAGCGGCAACACCAGGGCCGCCGCGAAGGTCCACGTGGAGTTCAGGTCGACATGCGCCACCGCGTCCTTGCTCCAGCGCTGGCGTTCCACGTTCCTGGCCGCTTCGGCGTGCGTCATCGCGGCCGCGGCCAGCACCGCCGCGCGTCCCCAGTCAGCCCAGCCCACCGGCTGGCGGCAGGCCGCCGCGACCACCGCACCGGCCGCTCCCGCCAGCACCAACCAGAAGAACGCGACCCCGGCCGGGCGGACGTCCGCTAGGCGGCGTACCCGTCTCCGTCTGTTGTCCGGCATCCCCCATGCCCCTCTGCAGGGCCGTACCCAACCTCCGAAGCTCCCCACACGTGCATCCGCACGTGCAGCGCCACGCTACGCGTCACCGGCACCCGGCTCGGGCCCAGCGCGCTTCCTTCACTCGAACAGAGCATCCCGTGAGATCTGCCACAGAAATCGATTCACCGCGAGGCGCTGGGGTGTTGGGCCGCTCACAGGCCGGATCATGGCTTGTGGTACTTGTCACAAGGTCACCGGCGCGGCACAGTCGGCGGCGAGACGCACGTCACCAGGGGTGGAGACGGCGTCACCACCACACGCTGGCGTAGGTGAAGGAGCCGGTTATGTCGATGACTGAGGTCGCGGCGCTACAGCGCGCAATCGGGCAGGTCAAGCAGTGTGTAGGGGAGCTGCGCGCCCAGTACGGCGACATCCCCGCGGTGCGCAGGCTGGTCAACGACGTGGAGCGGCTGGACATCGACACCGCCGACTTCCGCACCGAGCCGGAGGCCCCCTCACCGCGCAAACCGGCCGTGTCGGAGCATGAGGTGGTCGTGGTGCCTGACACCCCTTACGACCGCGAGATGTGGCGCGGCGCGGATGACGAGTACGTCCGGCACGATGATTAGCCCGACAAAGAAGTCAAACCCGAACTGAGGACAGATGACCGCAGGTATCAGCGCGCCGGGCCGGGCGCGGATCGCCGAGCGCACGCTGCGCTCCGACCGGTGGTGGCTCTCACCGCTGCTCACCACGCTCGGCCTGGCGACGTTCGTCGTTTACGCGACCATCCGGGCGTTCTCCGGGGTGTCGTACTGGGTGAACGACTACCACTACCTCTCGCCGTTCTTCTCCCCGTGCGTGAGCGAGTCGTGCGCGCCGGGCTCCACGCACTTCGGCGCGTGGTTCGGTGAGCTGCCCGGCTGGATCCCGATGGGCTTCCTGGCCCTGCCGTTCCTGCTGGGCTTCCGGCTCACCTGCTACTACTACCGCAAGGCGTACTACCGCTCGATCTGGCAGTCGCCGACCGCCTGCGCGGTGGCCGAGCCGCACGGGAAGTACTCCGGTGAGACGAAGTTCCCGCTGATCCTGCAGAACGTCCACAGGTACTTCTTCTACGTCGCGGCGCTCGTGTCGGTGATCAACACCTACGACGCGATCGTGGCGTTCCACTCGCCCGAGGGCGGGTTCGGCTTCGGCCTGGGCAACGTGATCCTCGCCGGGAACGTGATCCTGCTCTGGGCGTACACGCTGTCCTGCCACTCCTGCCGGCACATCGCCGGCGGCAGGCTGAAGCACTTCTCCGCCCACCCTGTCCGGTACAAGTTCTGGACCTGGGTGTCCAAGTTGAACACCCGGCACATGCAGCTTGCCTGGACCACCCTGGCCACCCTCGTGGTGACCGATCTGTACGTGATGCTCGTTGCCAGCGGGGCCATCTCCGACCTGCGCTTCGTGTGAGAAAGAGGAATTCATGACCCAGGTCGAGCGGCACACGTACGACGTCGTCGTGATCGGGGCCGGCGGCGCCGGCCTGCGAGCCGCCATCGAGGCCCGGCAGCGCGGTCTGCGCACCGCCGTGGTCTGCAAGTCCCTGTTCGGCAAGGCCCACACCGTGATGGCCGAGGGCGGCGTCGCGGCCGCGATGGGCAACGTCAACAGCAACGACAACTGGCAGGTGCACTTCCGCGACACCATGCGCGGCGGGAAGTTCCTGAACAACTGGCGGATGGCCGAGCTGCACGCCAAGGAGGCCCCGGACCGCGTCTGGGAGCTGGAGACCTACGGCGCGCTGTTCGACCGCACCAAGGACGGCCGGATCTCGCAGCGCAACTTCGGCGGCCACGAGTACCCGCGGCTGGCGCACGTCGGCGACCGGACCGGCCTCGAGCTGATCCGCACGCTGCAGCAGAAGATCGTGTCGCTGCAGCAGGAGGACCTCAAGGAGCACGGCGACTACGAGGCGCGGATCAAGGTCTTCGCCGAGTGCACCGTCACCGAGCTGCTCAAGGAGGACGGCAGGATCTCCGGCGCGTTCGGCTACTGGCGCGAGTCCGGCCGGTTCATCCTGTTCGAGACGCCCGCCGTGGTGCTGGCCACCGGCGGCATCGGCAAGTCCTTCAAGGTCACGTCGAACTCCTGGGAGTACACCGGGGACGGCCACGCGCTGGCCCTGCGCGCGGGGGCGACCCTGATCAACATGGAGTTCATCCAGTTCCACCCGACCGGCATGGTGTGGCCGCCGAGTGTGAAGGGGATCCTGGTCACCGAGGGCGTCCGTGGTGACGGCGGCGTGCTGCGCAACTCCGAGGGCAAGCGCTTCATGTTCGACTACATCCCCGAGGTGTTCAAGGACAAGTACGCCGACAACGAGGAAGAGGCCGACCGCTGGTACACCGACCCGGACGGCAACCGGCGCACCCCTGACCTGCTGCCCCGCGACGAGGTCGCGCGCGCGATCAACTCCGAGGTCAAGGCGGGCCGCGGATCACCGCACGGCGGCGTGTTCCTGGACATCTCCAGCCGGATGCCGGCCGAGGAGATCCGCAGGCGGCTGCCGTCCATGCACCACCAGTTCAAGGAACTGGCCGATGTGGACATCACCGCCGAGCCGATGGAGGTCGGGCCGACCTGCCACTACGTGATGGGCGGCGTCGAGGTCGACCCGGACACCGGGGCGGCCAAGGTGCCCGGCCTGTTCGCGGCCGGTGAGGTGGCCGGCGGCATGCACGGCTCCAACCGGCTGGGCGGCAACTCCCTGTCCGACCTGCTGGTGTTCGGCCGGCGCGCGGGCATGGGCGCCGCGGACTACGTCGAGGGCCTCGGCGAGGGCCGCCCGGCGGTCGCGCAGTCCGATGTGGACAACGCGGCCAAGATGGCGGTGGCGCCGTTCGACCCGACCGGCAACGGCGTCGAGGAGAACCCGTACACGCTGCACAGCGAGATGCAGCAGTCGATGAACGACCTGGTCGGCATCATCCGCAAGGCCGGTGAGATCCAGCAGGCGCTGGAGAAGCTGGCCGAGCTCAAGCAGCGGATCCGCAACGTGGTCGTCGAGGGGCACCGGCAGTTCAACCCGGGCTGGCACCTGGCCATCGACCTGCGCAACATGCTGCTGGTCAGCGAGTGCGTCGCCAAGGCCGCGCTGCTGCGCGAGGAGAGCCGCGGCGGGCACACCCGCGACGACCACCCGGCGATGAACTCCAACTGGCGCAACAAGCTGCTCGTCTGCTCGGTGGCCGACGGCGACGACGTCGTGCCGGGCATCGACGTGGTCGAGCAGCCGCAACTGGCGATGCGCGAGGAGCTGTTCGAGCTCTTCGAGATCGGCGAGCTGGAGAAGTACTACACCGACGAGGAACTCGCCGCGCACCCGGGAAGGAAAGCCTGACATGGCATACAAAGCCCAATTCCGGGTGTGGCGGGGTGACGACGAGTCCGGCGAGCTGCGCGACTACACCATCGAGGTGAACGAGGGTGAGGTCGTCCTCGACATCATCCACCGCCTGCAGGCCACCCAGGCGCCGGACCTGGCCGTCCGCTGGAACTGCAAGGCGGGCAAGTGCGGCTCCTGCTCGGCCGAGATCAACGGCATGCCGAGACTGCTGTGCATGACCCGGATGTCCACGTTCACCGAGGACGAGGTCATCACGGTCACGCCGATGCGGACGTTCCCGGTGATCCGCGACCTGGTGACCGACGTGTCGTTCAACTACACCAAGGCCCGCGAGGTCCAGTCGTTCACGCCGCCCGCGGACCTCAAGCCGGGCGAGTACCGGATGCAGCAGGTGGACGTCGAGCGCTCGCAGGAGTTCCGCAAGTGCATCGAGTGCTTCCTGTGCCAGAACACCTGCCACGTCATCCGTGACCACGAGGAGAACAAGGAGGCCTTCTCCGGCCCCCGGTTCCTCATGCGGGTGGCGGAGCTGGAGATGCACCCGCTCGACACCGCAGACCGCCGCGACGTCGCGCAGGAGGAGCACGGCCTCGGCTACTGCAACATCACCAAGTGCTGCACCGAGGTCTGCCCCGAGCACATCAAGATCACCGACAACGCGCTGATCCCGATGAAGGAACGGGTCGCCGACCGCAAGTACGACCCGGTCGTCTGGCTCGGCAACAAACTGTTCAGGCGCAACAAGGCCTGACGCACGCTGGTAGGAGAGGCCCGTTGTCCCACGTGGACAGCGGGCCTTCTCCGTGCCGTCAGGTTCGCCCGATCGAGCGAACCGCCAGATGACGTCTTGATCTCGGTGTAACGCCGCGTCCGCGCCCCCGACCTGGCAGGCACGACTTTCGTGGAGCGAGAAGGGTTCGCGGCTGTGACAGGGTTGGGATATGCGGTCGTCGACACCGAGACGACCGGGCTGCTCACTGGGTTCCACCACCGGATCGCGGAGATCGCGATCATCCACCTCGACCCGGTCGGGCGAGTAACGGGGGAGTGGTCGACGCTGGTGAACCCGGACCGTGACCTCGGGCCGCAGGCGATTCACCGGATCAGGGCGGCCGAGGTGCGCCGTGCCCCCCGGTTCGGCGACATCGCCGGTGACGTGGTGGAACGGTTGCGCGGCCGGGTGGTCGTCGCGCACAACTGGTCGTTCGACGCCATGCACCTGCGGGCCGAGTTCGCCCGGTTGGGTATTGAGACGCCGTTCGAGGCGAATGCCGGTCTGTGCACGATGCGCGCCGCGGGCGCGGCGATTCCCGGGGCCGGACGGTCGCTCGTGGACTGTTGCGCCGCGGTCGGGCTTCGCGGCCTGCGCTGGCACACCGCACGAGACGACGCCATGGCCGCCGCCGCACTGCTCGGGCACATCCTGCGGCACCGTCCCGGTGCTGTCGCCCTGACCGGCGAGCACCTCGAAGCCGCGCGATGGCAGTGGCCGGCCCTTCCGTGTGGCGTGGTCGCGCCGGTTCAGCGGTCGGCCGCCGACCACGTCGAACCGCACTTCCTGGCCAGGATGGTCGAACGGCTGCCGCGGGACGAGGAGCCGCTCGTCGACGCCTACTTCTCCTTGCTGGACAAGGCATTGCTCGACCGGGACATCTCGGTCACCGAGGCGGACGGCCTGATCGACGTGGCCGGGCAACTGGGTCTGTGCCGGGCCGACGCGATCAACGTGCACCACACCTATCTGCGTGAACTCGCCCGTGCGGCATGGGCCGACGGCGTGGTGACCGACGATGAACGCGCCGATGTCGGCGCCGTCGCCGCTCTGCTCGGCCTCGACGCGGACATCGCCGCTCGCATCCTCGACGAGGAGGGGATCGCCAGCCGGACCGCCACCACAGTGGCCGTTGGCGGCCTGATCCTCCGTCCGGGCGACAAGATCGTGCTCACCGGCACCATGCGGCGCGACCGCGCGGAGATCCAGCAGCAGGCCGTCTCGGTCGGCCTGCGCGTGATGTCGTCGGTCAGCGCGAAGACCAGCGTCCTGGTCGCCGCGGACCCGGACTCGCTGTCCGGCAAGGCGAAGAACGCTCGTGCCCTGGGTGTCCCCGTGGTGGGTGAGGAGGCGTTTCTGCGGGTGCTCGGCGGGATGTGACACAAGGAAACCCCGGCCAGATGAGCCTGGCCGGGGTTTCCTTGTGGACTGCTCAGGCGTCGGCGCGGCCGGTGTCGGCGTCCGTTCCGATGTGGACGGCGACCTTCTGGACCTTGTCGGCCTTGACGCCCTTGGCGGGGCGGTTGCGGCGGGAGAGGCGCTGTTCCAGCTTGTTGGCCAGCAGGCTCAGCAGCAGGTTCAGCACGATGTAGATCGTCGCCGTGACGATCAGGGTCGGGATGGTGTTCGCGAAGTTGCCGGTGATGCCGCCGGAGGTGCGGATCAGCTCGTCGTAGTGGACGGTGAGCTGGCCGGCCAGGGCGGTGTCCTTCAGGACCACCACGAGCTGGCTGACGATCGCGGGCAGCATCAGCGTGACCGCCTGCGGCAGCAGCACGTTCGCCATCACCTGGGTCTTGCGCATGCCCAGGGCCTTCGCGGCCTCGTTCTGGCCCCGCGGCAACGCGTTGATGCCCGCGCGGAACACCTCGGCCAGGACGGAACCGTTGTACAGCACGAGACCTGTGACCGCCGCGAACAACGGCCGGATCGTCGCGTCGATGTCCGTGTAGCCGGCGTACAGCTCGGCCGCGAACACCATGAGCAGCAGCACCGGGATGGCTCGGAAGAACTCCACGATCACACCGGCCGGCACCCTGATCCACGCGTGCTCCGAAAGCCGCCCGATGCCCAGCAGGGCCCCGATCGGCAGGGCGATCACGATCGCGAGGGCGGCCGCCTTCAGGGTGTTGGCCAGGCCGGGGAGGACGAACTCGCTCCAGGTCGACCACCGCAGGAACGGCTCCCACAGCGCGCCGGCCCACTGGCCCTTCTCGTCGAATCCACTGTAGACAAGGTAGGCGATCCACAGCAGCACGATGATGAAGATCGCGCCGATGATGGCGTTGCGGGTCCGGCCGCGCGGCCCGGGGGCGTCGTAGAGGACGGACGGGGCGGCGCTCATCGCTTGACCTCAGCCTTCTTGGCGACCCAGCCGAGGAACAGGCCCAGCGGCAGGGTCAGGATCACGAAGCCGATCGCGAACACGAGGAAGACCAGCAGCAGCGAGTCGGACTCGTTCTCCACCATCTCCGACATCAGCAGCGCCGCCTCGCCGACCCCGATGACCGCCGCCACCGTGGTGTTCTTGATCAGCGCGATCAGCACGCTGGTCAGCGGCGAGATCACCGACCGGAACGCCTGCGGCAGCACGATGATCCGCAGCACCTGGATGAACGTCAGGCCCAGCGCACGCGCCGCCTCGGCCTGGCCGACCGGCACGGTGTTGATGCCCGAGCGTATCGACTCGCAGACGAACGTCGAGGTGTACACGATCAGCCCGAGCAGGGCGAACCGGAATCCGTTGTCCTCCACCGAGGAGGTCGAGCTGGACGAGGCCAGCTGGACCTGCAGGGTGTAGTTCAGGCCGATCGAGCAGAAGATCAGCAGCACGGTCAGCGGCGTGTTGCGGAAGACGTTCACGTACACCGTGCCGAACCCGCGCATGATCGGCACCGGGCTGACCC
Organism: Actinocrispum sp. NPDC049592; assembly: GCF_040675465.1. Taxonomy (NCBI): domain Bacteria; kingdom Bacillati; phylum Actinomycetota; class Actinomycetes; order Pseudonocardiales; family Pseudonocardiaceae; genus Actinocrispum; species Actinocrispum sp. NPDC049592. The sequence goes on from NZ_JBFAPA010000007.1 coordinate 245,380, forward strand.
GCATGGCCGCCAGGACCGTGCCCCACACCAGCGAGCCGATGGCCGCGTAGAACGACAGCTTTATGGTCGTCCAGAAGGCGCCGAGCAGGTCGTACCTGCTCAGGAAGTCAAACATGGCACTCCTTGCCGGCAAAGACATCGGGGGCACCCGCACGGGGCGCCCCCGAGTCGTAAGGAGGGTTTACTGCTCGGTGATCGCCGGCGGGTCCGGGATCTTGTAGCCAGACGGGCCCACGGTGGACTCCAGCGCCTTCTTCCACTCGCCGCTGGACTGCATCTGCTGGATGGCCTTGTTGATCGCGGCCTGGCCCTCCTTGTCGTCCTTCTTCAGGCCGATGCCGTACTTCTCGTCGGAGAAGCCCTTGCCGACCAGCTTGAGCTTGCCGGCCTGCTGCGAGGCATAGCCGGCCAGGATGATGTCGTCGGTGGTCATCGCGTCCAGGGCGCCGTTGACCAGCGGCGTGATGCAGTCGGAGTACTTGCCGAACTCCTGCAGCTGCACTTCCTTGGCGTAGGTGTCCTTGACCTTCTGCGCCGGCGTCGAGCCCTTGACCGAGCAGAGCTTCTTGTTGCCGTTGAGCGACTCCGGCCCGGTGATGTCGGTGTTGCCCGCCTTCACCAGCAGGTCCTGGTGGGCCACGAAGTACGGGCCGGCGAAGCTCACGTCGTTCTTGCGCTTGTCGGTGATCGAGTAGGTGGCGACGATGAAGTCGACCTCACCCTTCTTGATCAGGTTCTCCCGCTCGGCGGACTGGGCTTCCTTCCAGGTGATCCCGGACTCGTCCACACCCAGCTGCTTGGCCACGTACTTGGCGACCTCGACGTCGAAGCCGGTGTACTTGCCGTCCGGGGTCTTCAGGCCCAGGCCCGGCTGGTCGAACTTGATGCCGATGGTGAGCTTGCCGCTCTTGGCCTTGGCCACCAGGCCGGTGCCCGCACTGGCGCTGCCGCTGCTACTGCTGCCACTCGCGCCCGAGCCGTTCTTGCTACCGCCACAAGCCGTGACAGCCAGCGCCAGTGCCGTGACGACGACACCCGCTCGCATGGTCCGACTGAACCGCATCAGATGTTCCCTCCGATATTCTCCGCGGCGCTCCTGCCAAGCGCCGGGATCAGTGAGTCAGGATCTTGCCAAGGAAGTCCTTCGCCCGGTTGGACTTCGGCTCGGTGAAGAACGCGTCCGGCGTGGAGTCCTCGACGACCTCGCCATCGGACATGAAAATCACCCGATCGGCTGCCCTGCGGGCGAATCCCATCTCGTGCGTGACGACGAGCATCGTCATGCCCTCCTTCGCGAGGCTCGTCATCACATCGAGTACTTCCTGGACCATCTCCGGGTCCAAAGCGGACGTCGGCTCGTCGAACAGCATCACCTTGGGCCGCATCGCCAGCGCCCGCGCGATCGCCGCGCGCTGCTGCTGCCCGCCGGACAGCTGCGCCGGGTACTTCTCCGCCTGGTTGGCGATGCCGACCCGCTCGAGCAGCTCCATCGCGGTGCGGCGGGCCTCGTCCTTGCCGGTCTTGCGCACCTTCACCGGAGCCAGCGACACGTTCTCCACGATGGACTTGTGCGCGAACAGGTTGAACGACTGGAACACCATGCCCACGTCGGCGCGCAACCTGGCCAGGTCGCGGCCCTCGGCGGGCAGCGGCCTGCCGTCCACCTCGATCACGCCCGAGTTGATCGGCTCCAGCCGGTTGATCGAGCGGCACAGTGTCGACTTGCCCGACCCGGACGGGCCGAGCACCACCACGACCTGTCCCTTGGGAACCTCCAGGGTGATGTCCTTGAGGACATGCAACGGCCCGAAGAACTTGTCGACCGCCTTCATCAGGATCATCGGCGGCGCGTCGACGGCCTCGGTCATCAAATCCTCCCCAATGGGACATTGGTGTTGGCGGAAACCTAGGGGCCTCGGCTCAACCAGTCCAGCGACCTTGAGCAACACTTAGGGTCTCAACTCTGTCACATGGTCATGACACATGCTGGAGGGGACACGCGTGCGGGTGCTCCTAGTCGAGGACGACGACCGGGTCGCCCACGCGCTGGTCCCGGCCCTGGTCAAGCGCGGCCTGGCGGTCCGCAGGCTGGCGGCCGGGCGGGAGGTGCTGGACCTGGTCGGCGAGGTCGACGTGATCCTGCTGGACCTGGGCCTGCCGGACATCGACGGGATGACGCTCTGCCGTCAGATCCGGGCGGTCAGCGACGTCGCGGTGATCGTGGTGTCCGCCCGCGGCGAGGTGGACGACCGGATCCAGGCGTTGCAGGCGGGCGCCGACGACTACCTGGTGAAGCCGTACGACGTCGGTGAGCTGGTGGCGCGGGTGCACGCGGTGCGGCGGCGCAGCGCGGACAAGGGCGCGGTGGGCGAGCCGGTCGAGTTCGCCGGGGTGCGGGTGGACGTGGGCCGCCACGAGGTCACCGTGGACGGCAAGCCGGTCGGGTTGTCGCGCAAGGAGTTCCAGGTGCTGGCGATGGTGATGGCGGCGCGCGGCGAGGTGGTCCGGCGCGAACAGGTGCTCTCCGAGGTCTGGGGGCGCAACGGGGCCGCGGAGAACCGGTCGCTGGACGTGCACGTGGCCACCCTGCGCACCAAGCTGGGCCGGCCGGACCTGGTCGAGACCGTCCGCGGGGTGGGCTACCGGCTCGCCGGCCGCCCGGAGTGAGCCGTGCGGGTCCGGCTGCTCGGCATCGTGCTCGCCCTGGTCGCCCTGCTGGTCGTCGGCCTGGGCGTGCCGCTGGCGCTGAGCGTGTCCTCGCGGGAGGCGCAGCGGCTGTTCCTCGACCGGCTGACCGACACGAGCCGGTACGCCTCGCTCGCGCAGCGCCCGTTGCTGGAGAACCAGCCGACGGCGTTGTCCGAGCAGCTGGCCAGCTACCGGGCGGTGTACGGGATCGACACGGTCGTGTTCGACACCGACCGGAACGTGATCGCCACCTCCAGCCTGGACAACCGGAAGCCACCGTTCGACGGGCACTCGGCGCCGGTGGAGCCGGAGCTGACCGAGGCGCTGGCCGGCAAGCACTCGTCGCCGAAGAGCTTCCTGCTGCCCTGGGACACCAGCAAGCTCGTCATCGCCGAGCCGGTTCTGGCCGATGGCACGGTGCGTGGCGCTGTCGTAACGGTGTCACCCACGGACAACGCCATGGCCGAGGTGGTGCTGTGGTGGGTGGTGATCCTGGTCGGCGGGATGGCGGCGCTGAGCCTGGCCGTGCTGGTCGCGTTGCCGATCGTGAGCTGGACGCTGCGGCCGGTCCGCCGGTTGGACGAGGCGACCGGGGGACTGGTCGCGAGCGTGATGATGGGCCGCCCGGTGCCGCCGGTCGACGACGGGCACGGGCCGTCCGAGCTGCGGCACCTGAGCCGGTCGTTCGACCAGATGGCGGCGAGCGTGAGCGACACGCTGGCCGCGCAGCGCGCGTTCGTCGCGGACGCCTCGCACCAGCTGCGGAACCCGCTCACCGCGTTGCGGTTGCGGCTGGGCAACCTGGAGGGGCACGTCGACGCGGAGGAGGCGGAGCACCACGCCGCCGCGATGGCCGAGGCCGACCGGCTCGGCCAGATCGTCGACGACCTGCTGTCCATGGCGCGGGCCGAGGGCATGGGCGGCGAGCTCGTGCCGGTCGACGTGGTGGCCGCGGTGTCGACGCGGGTGACCGACTGGGAGGCGGTGGCGGATTTCGGCCAGGTCCGGCTGGTGCTGACTACGCCATCCGAGCCGGTGACCGCGCTGGCACCACCCGGAGGTGTGGAGCTCATGTTGGACGCGTTGCTGGACAACGCGTTGAAGTTCACCGCATCGGGCACGGACATCACGATCGAAGTGTCCATTGTAGACAAACGAGTCCGGGTGGCGGTGCGCGACCACGGACCGGGCCTGCAGCCCGAGGAACTGGACCGGGCCACGGACCGGTTCTGGCGCAGCACCGCGCACCAGAACATCACCGGCTCCGGGCTCGGACTGTCCATTGTGCGCAGGCTCGCCGAACGCTCCGGCGGCGGCGTCGGCCTCGACCTCCCGGAGGGCGGCGGCCTCCGGGTGACGATCGATCTGCCGCAGAGCTAGGCCTTTTCGTCGCGGTAGTACTCCAAGGCGCCCTCGTGCAACGGGACGGGCTGGGTCTCCACGGCGGAACGGATGTCGATGGAGTTCGCGGCGGTGTTGACCGAGGCAAGGTCCTTCTGCGACTCGAAGATGCCCTGCGTCAGGACTTTGGCCGCGGCGGCGGGCATCTCGTCGGTGACCAGCAGCAGGTTGGCCACCACCAGTGTGGTCACCGGTGAGCTGTTGCGCAGGCGGTAGGTGGTCACCGGGATCGTGGCCGCGCTGTAGTACCGGTACTCGGCGCGGATCTCGGTCATCACTTCGGACATGTCCACCAGCCGCAACGGGATCGCCTGCGCCAGCTGGGCGATGTCGCGGGTGGGCAGCCCGCCGGACCAGAAGAACGCGTCGATCTGGCCGCTGAGCAGCGCCTCGCGGGACTGCACGAGGTTCATGTTGACCGTGCGCGGAGGGTCGGCCTCGAACCCCTGACCGGGTAGTTTCAGCAGGTGCCCGGCGATGAACTCGACCCCCGAGTTCTTCGCGCCGATCGCCACCCGCTTGCCGGCCAGGTCGTGCAGGTGCTGGATCGGTGCCTCGTCGCGCACCACGATGTGGAAGTAGTCGTCGTAGATCCGGGCGAGCGCGCGCGGCGAGTGCAGGCCCTGGTTGCTGATCTCCTCGGTGGCCAGGTCGGCCGCGCAGATCGTCACGTTCGCCTGACCGGTGCGCAGCTTGATCAGGTTCTCGCCGGAGCCGTTGGTCTCCAGCACGGTCGGCTGCGCGATGCCGGTCTGCGCCGCCCACTCCTTGGCCAGGGCCGTGCCCAGGCTGTTGTAGACGCCGCCCGGCAGGCCGGTCGCGATGGTCAGCCGCAGGCCCGCGGTCGGGTTGGTGCACGCCGCGAGTACCAGCACCAGCGCCACCAGCGCGGCGATTTTCCGTGACACGTGACGATGGTGCCAGACGGTGGGCCTACCCTGGGTACGCGAAGCCAGCGTTTCGAGGAGCGAGTGTGACCCGCAGCTACCAGATCCGCACGTTCGGTTGCCAGATGAACGTGCACGACTCCGAGCGGTTGGCCGGCATGCTCGAAGACGCCGGGTACACCGCCGCGGCAGGTGACGACACGCCTGATCTGATGGTGCTGAACACCTGCGCGGTGCGGGAGAACGCCGACAACAAGCTGTACGGCAACCTGGGGCACCTGCTGCCGGTCAAGAAGTCGCACCCGGGCATGCAGATCGCGGTGGGTGGCTGCCTCGCGCAGAAGGACAAGGGCGAGATCGTCCGGCGCGCGCCGTGGGTCGATGTGGTGTTCGGGACGCACAACATCGGGTCGTTGCCGACGTTGCTGGACCGGGCGCGGCACAACGAGGCCGCGCAGGTGGAGATCCTGGAGTCGCTCGAGGTGTTCCCCTCGTCGCTGCCCGCGCGGCGCGACTCGGCCTACTCCGGGTGGGTATCGATCTCGGTGGGCTGCAACAACACCTGCACGTTCTGCATCGTGCCCTCGTTGCGCGGCAAGGAGAAGGACCGCCGCCCCGGCGAGGTGCTCGCCGAGGTGCAGGCCCTGGTGGACGAGGGCGTGCTCGAGGTGACGCTGCTCGGGCAGAACGTGAACTCCTACGGCGTGGAGTTCGGCGACCGGCTCGCGTTCGGCAAGCTGCTGCGCTCCTGCGGGCAGATCGACGGCCTGGAGCGCGTGCGGTTCACCTCGCCGCACCCCAAGGACTTCACCGACGACGTGATCGCCGCGATGGCCGAGACCCCGAACGTGTGCCACCAGCTGCACATGCCGCTGCAGTCCGGCTCCGACAAGGTGCTCAAGGCGATGCGCCGGTCCTACCGGTCCGAGCGCTACCTCGGCATCATCGAGAAGGTCCGGGCCGCGATGCCGGACGCCGCGCTGACCACCGACATCATCGTCGGCTTCCCCGGCGAGACCGAGGAGGACTTCCAGGCCACGCTGGACGTCGTGCGCCAGGCCCGGTTCTCCCAGGCGTTCACGTTCCAGTACTCCAAGCGCCCGGGCACGCCCGCGGCCGACATGGACCTCCAGGTGCCCAAGCAGGTCGTGCAGGAGCGCTACGACCGGCTCGTGGCGCTGCAGGAGGACATCTCCTGGGAGCTGAACAAGGAGCTGCTCGGCCGGACCATCGAGGTGCTGGTGTCCACCGGAGAGGGCCGTAAGGACGCCGACACGCGCCGGATGAGCGGCCGGGCACGTGACGGCCGCCTGGTGCATTTCACGCCCGGAGCGGCCGCGGTGGGGGTGGGAGACCCCGCAGGGGGCCGGAATGTCACCGTGCGGCCCGGAGACGTGGTGCACACCGTCGTCACCTACGCCGCGCCCCACCACCTCGTCGCCGACGGCGAGCTGGTCTCGCACCGCCGCACCCGCGCGGGCGACAACTCCGAGGCGGGCCTGCGGCCGAAGACCAACGGCATCAGCCTCGGCCTGCCGGGCTTCGGCAAACCCGAACCCCTGCCACAAGACGAAGGATGTGCGGTCCGATGACGGACGTCGACCACCTGCGCGACCAGATCGACGCGGTGGAGCGCAAGGCCATCCGGACGGTCGACCTCGGCGGCCGGGCCGTGGTGATCGCGGTGGCCGTGCTGGTGCTGCTGATCGGCCTGCTGCTGCCGTGGGTGCACGGCGCGGGCGGGTGGGAAGTGCTGCTCGGCCGGGTCGAGGGCAAGGCGGGCATGGTGCCCCGGCTGTTCGCCGCGACAGCGTCCGGGTTCGGTGTGCTGGCGTCGATGATCGCGCTGGCCACCCGGCGGTGGGGGATGACCTGGATCTGCGCGCTGGGCGGCTGGTTCGCCTGCGTGGACGGGGTGCTCGCGATCTGGTCGCGGCAGTCCTCCGACGGCTCGCCCGGCATCGGCCTGGTGCTCGCGGAGGTGGCCATGGTCGTGATCGCCACGTGCTGGTTCCGCACCGCGTGGTCGCGTCCCGACCCCAAGGTCGACCGGAACGCCCGGCCCGCCGCCGAGTGAACCCGGTCCACTAGGACCGTGACTGCCGGGAACGCCCGACTTTCGGCCGATTGATCCTTCTCACGGCGCCCTCATACGCTCGCTGGACAAGGCGGTTCTTTCCCTGCTCCCGGAAGGAATGTCATGTCCCCTTCGCACCGCCGTTTGCTTTCGTTAACGATCTCCGTGGCTGTCGGGGTGGCGCTCGCGGCGGCGCCCGCGGCGGCCGCGGACAGACCGTGGCCGAGCCTGCAGCAGCTGATGGCCCCGGTCGACCCGCAGAACTGGGAGAACCCGGACGCGATGACCTGGGACGACCTCAAGCGGGTCCCGGACATCGACTGGTCCGACCCCGCCCGCAAGGGCTCGACGCGCACCATCAAGGCCGCGCTCGTCCTCGGCGACTACCCGAACGAGCAGTTCGCCATCACCCGCCCGCGCAACAGCGACATCTACGCCAACCCGCGCTCGGACCTCCAGCTGGACCGCAGCCAGGTCGCCGCCTACTACCGCGACTTCCTCAACAAACCCCAGCCGGCCAACCACAACCTGACGATGCACGGCTACTGGATGGAGACCACCGGCGGCCGGATCGGCGTCACCCTCGACTCGTTCGGTGTGTACCGGTTACCTGGCAAGAAGCACGAGTACGGGTTCAACGAGTGGGACCAGGCCGCGGGCAGCTGCCCGACCGGCGACCAGTGCAACCGCAGCCTGCGCACGGATCTCGGTGGGTTGTGGCGCGCCGAGCAGGGCCAGGATGTGGCCTCGAAGTACGACGTGATCTTCTACCAGACCGCGGGCAACGACGAGTCGTCCACGTGGCAGGAGTTCGGCGAGATGAAGTTCGCCAACTGCGACTCGATCCCGCCCGAGTTCGGCGGCCCCGACCCGGCCAAGCCGCGCTGCGCCAAAACCCGTTACGTGCCATGGACAACGTGGCAGGCCGCGGCCAACCACTGGCCGAACGCGAGCGGGAACTCCACCACACAGGCGGAAAGCTCGGGCTTGGGCACGTTCTCCCATGAGCTGAGCCATGTTTTCGGCATCGCGGACAACTACAACAACCCTTACAGCGTCCCGGCTCGGCGCGCGGGTGCCGGTCCGTGGTCCATGTTGGACCGTGGCACGTTCAACGGTCCGGGTGGCCCGCACACGCGCTACGAGATCCCCGCGACCCAGGGTGGATCCGTTGGCGTGCAACACACTCTGCGGGACAAGGTGAAGCTCGGCGTGGTGGACGAGGCGAATGTGCTGCGTCTGTCGCGGGAAGCCCTTGCCACGTCCGGACTTGTCGTGCTTCAAGTGACGGCCCGCGAGATCCCGATGGCCCCGGCCGGGCGGACCGGTCTGGTGGGCGCGAACATCGCGATGAACCGCGACCGCTCACCCGCGTGCAACACCCAGACGGACCCGTTGTGCGACGGCGGTGGCTACAACAACTACACCGTCGAGGTCGTCGACCGGATCGGCGCGGACTCGTTCACCCCCGACTCGGGTGTGTTGCTGTCCAAGACGAAGAACGCCGACGCGACCCCGTTCGTGTGGGTCACCGACGCGCACCCGGAGAACATCAACACGGTCGACTTCGTCCGCCCCGACGGCACCAAGCAGTACATGACCGTCGGCGACTACCGTCAACTGGCCGACGCCCTGTTCCACGCGGGCACCGGCTCGGGCAGCAAGTACGAGTTCGAGGACACGGCCAACCGGCTGCACTTCTACGTCATCGACATGATCCGGGACGCCAAGGGCGTGTTGTCGTACAAGCTCGCCGTGCGGTCGCTGGACGGCTCCGGCCCGCACACCCGCGGCGTTGCCCTCGGCCAGGGCAACCCGGTGGGCCGGATCCCGGCCGAGGCGGCGACGTGTCAGTTCCCGCTGACCAACACCGGTCAGGTCAAGCCGTTCACCAACGGTCACCCGGAGAGCGTGCAGGACTACGTCAACTCCGACGTGTACCGGCTGAGCGCGACGGTGGCGGGCACCGGCTGGACCGTCCAGCTGCCCTCGGAGATCGTGACCGCGAAGAACGGCACCACGGTCACCGTCCCGGTCAACGCGGTCCGCGGCACGAACGGCGCCCGTCAGGCGACGGTCACCCTGACCGCCAAGTCGGAAAGCAACTCAACCGCCACGAGCACGGCCACATGCGCGCTCTCAGTGCTCAACACCGTCCCGTGATTTGAGGTGACCGCAGGCCCCTGCGGGCACATCGCCAGACAGCAGAAGGGGCCTCCCCGATCCGAGTGGGAGGCCCCTTCTCTGGAAGACACCTACCTGGTGGCGACGGCCTGTTCGGCGGCGGCCAGCCACTCGCGCCACTGCGCGGCCTGGGCCTCGGCCTGCTCCGCGCGCCGGTTGTCGCCGGCGGCGCGGGCCTTGGCGGCCTTGGACTCGAACTCCTCGACCCGCTCGCGGAACTGCGCGGCGCGGGCCTGGGCCTCCGGGTCGGTGCGGCGCCACTGCTGGTCGGCGGCGTTGCGGACCTTCTCCTCGACCGCCCGCAGCTTGCCCTCGAGCTCGCGCACCCGCTCGCGCGGGACCTTGCCGATCGACTCCCAGCGCTCCTGGATCTTGTGCAGGTGCGACCGGGCCGAGTCGAGGTCGGAGACGTTGATCTTCTCCGCCTCGGCCAGCAGCTCCTCCTTGGCCTTGGCGTTGTCGTGGAACTCGGCGTCGCGCTCGTTGAACGCCGCCGAGCGCCGCGAGAAGAACTTGTCCTGGGCCGCGCGGAACCGCTGCCACAGCGCGTCGTCGGAGTCCTTGGGCGCGCGGCCCGCGGCCTTCCACTCGATCATCAGCTGCTTGTACCGGCCGGCGGTGGTACCCCAGTCGTCGGACTCGGACAGCTGCTCGGCCTCGTCGACCAGCTCCTGCTTGCGGGCCTTGGCCGTGGAGCGCTGCCGGTCGAGGTCGGCGAAGTGCGAGCCGCGCCGGCGGTTGAACGTGTCGCGCGCCTTGGAGAACCGGCGCCACAGCTGCTCGTCGGTCTTGCGGTCCACCCCGCGGATGGTCTTCCACTCGTCCAGGATCGCCCGCAGCCGGTCGCCCGCGGCCTTCCACTGGGTGGACTCGGCGGCGATCTTCTCGGCCTCCTCGGCCAGCTCCTGCTTGCGGGCCACCGACCCGGCCCGGGCCGCCTCGCGCGCCACCTTGGCGGCCTCGATGGCCTGCTTGGCGTGTGCCAGGACGTAGTCGACCCGCGCGTGCAACGCGGCGAGGTCGCCGACGACGGCCGCCTCGACCAGCGACTCCTTGATGTGCTTGGCGCTGGTCAGCGACTGCTTGGGGTCGCCTGCGCCGGAGATGATCCGGGCCTCGAGCAGCTCCACCTCGGTGCGGATGTCGTCGAACCGGCGCGCGTAGTGGGCGAGCCCCTCCTCGGGTTCACCCGCCTGCCACGAGCCGACCGAGCGCTCGCCCTCCTCGGTCTTGACGAAGACCGTGCCCTCCGCGTCCACCCGGCCCCACCGGCCCGGGTCGCCCGACGCGACCGGAACGGGTGCCGGTGCCATCAGCTGCTGCTGCTTCTCCGGTTCGGGAGCGGACTCGGCGGCAGTGGCATTCTGACCCTCTGCGGGGTCTTCCACCCCCACCGCGCCGTCCGTCGCAACCACCGATTCGGCCTCCGCGCCCGCGGTTGTTACCTCGTCCGTCATCACCGGCTCCTCCTCGACCTGCGTGCCCGCGCCTCCCACGGGCGCCCCGTTGACCGGGGCCTGGCAACGTGGAATCCGGCCGCCGTGCTCGACTGGTTCCGCGCGCATTCAAACAGGTCAAGGCCCGCGTCGGAACCACCAGGCTCACGCAGGATCATCCTAGGGACGCTCCACAGCGTGATCGTCCCGGCCCGCACCGGGGACAGTACGATCGTCCGGTATCGCCCACATGGGTCGTTTCCTGCGGGAACCCCGCCATCGTCGCTGGTGAGGGCGCTGAACCGAACCCGATCGGGCACCACAGAGGGTGACGTGAAGGCGGCCAAGCTTCGCCCCGGCTCGGTCGCCGGGTGGTTGCGACTGCAAGCACGCCGCCCTCCGGCCGGTCCAGGCGGTCGAACATGCCAGTTGGACCGTTCCACGGTCTGAGATCATCAGGTGTGCCCACCGCCCTGGCCGTCGTCGGCCCCACTGCGACCGGGAAGTCCGAGCTGGGCATCGCGCTGGCCGAGCGGCTCGGCGGCGAGGTGGTGAACGCGGACGCCTCGCAGCTCTACCGCGGCATGGACATCGGCACCGCCAAGGTCACCGCCGGGGAACGCGCGAGGGTCCCGCACCACCTCCTGGACGTCCTGGACGTGACCGAGACCGCTTCCGTCGCCGCCTACCAGAAGCACGCCCGCGCGGCCGTCGAGGAGCTGCTCAGGGCCGGGAAAACACCGATCCTGGTCGGCGGGTCGGGTCTGTACGTGCAGGCTGTGCTGGACGATCTCGAGTTCCCCGGCACCGACCGGGACATCCGCGCCCGGCTGGAGGGCGAACTGGCCGCCATGGGCCCGGCGCTGCTGCACGAACGGCTGGCCGCGCGCGACCCGATCGCGGCCGGGGCGATCCTGCCCGGCAACGGCCGGCGGATCGTGCGCGCGCTGGAGGTCATCGAGCTGACCGGCCGCCCGTTCTCGGCGACCATGCCCAAACCCGGGCCGGCCCGCTACGGCACCGTGCTGATCGGCCTGGACCGCGAGCCGTCCGAACTGGACGCCCGGATCGACGCGCGGGTCGACCGGATGTTCGCGGCCGGGTTCGTCGACGAGGTCCGTGAGCTGGAGAAGCAGGGCCTGCGCGAGGGGCTCACCGCGTCGCGCGCGCTCGGGTACCAGCAGGTGCTGGCCGCGTTCGACGGCGAGTACGACATGACCGAGGCGATCGCGTTGACCGCCCAGGGTCACCGCAGGTTCGTGCGCAGGCAGCGGTCCTGGTTCCGCCGGGACAAACGGGTCGTCTGGCTGGACGCGGCCCGGGACGACCTCCTCGGTCACGTGCTGCGCATCCTCGCCACGTAGCCTTGGGGGCGTGCAGGGCATCGACTTCGTCAAGGGACACGGCACGGAGAACGACTTCGTGGTGCTGCCCGACCCGGACGGCAAGCTGGAGCTGACCCCGGAGCGGGTGCGCGCGCTGTGCGACCGGCGCCGCGGCCTGGGCGCCGACGGCGTGCTTCGGGTCGTGCGCGCGGCCGAGGTCGAGGACGCACCGTCCGATGTGGACTCCGATGCCTGGTTCATGGACTACCGCAACGCCGACGGCTCGATCGCCGAGATGTGCGGCAACGGGGTCCGCGTGTTCGTCGCCTACCTGCGTGAAGCGGGCATGGCCGGTACCGAGTTCGTGGTCGGCACCCGGGCGGGTAACCGCCCGGTGGTCGCGCACGAGGACGGCATGGTCACCGTCCACATGGGACCGGCCCGTATCTTCGGGCGTTCGACGGCGACCATCGGCGGCGAGGCTTTCACCGGTATCGCGGTGGATGTGGGCAACCCGCACCTCGCGTGCCTGGTCGACGACCCGGCCGCGCTCGACCTGGCGGTCCCGCCCGGCTACGACCCGGCGCTGTTCCCGCACGGCGTGAACGTCGAGTTTTCCCACAGGTTCGCGCCGGACGCGATCCGGATGCGCGTGCACGAGCGGGGCGTGGGGGAGACGCGGTCCTGTGGCACCGGAACGGTCGCGGCCGTTGCGGCGATGCTGCACGAGACCGGCGACGGCATCGGCCGGTCCACTGTGGATATTCCGGGTGGTCAGGTCACCGTCGAGATCACCGAGGACGGCAGCACCCTCACCGGGCCCGCGGTTCTGGTGGCGCGGGGTCGGCTTGACCCGGTGTGGTGGTCGGCGTATTGATCATCGTCCGCAGCGGGGAGAACACCACCCACAGCGCGGCCAGTGACATTCCCGCGGCGGCGACCCAGAGCGTCCCGCGCACCCCGATCAGCTCACCGAGCGCGCCGCCGGTGAGCGAGCCGAGCGGGAACGCGCCCCACATCAGGAACCGCATGCTGGCGTTCATCCGGCCCAGCAACCGGTCCGGGCAGATCGACTGCCGGAAGCTGACCTGGGCCACGTTGTACACGATCACGGCGTAACCCGTGCCGAGCAGCCCGAGCACGCCGAGCACGACCAGCCAACCGGGCTGCGCCAACGGGATCAGCGCCTCGAACGGCCCGACGAACAGCATCGCCACCCAGATCGCCCGTGCGGTGCCGATCCTGCGGTACAACCGGTTCGCCGTGGCCGCGCCGAGCGCACCGCCCACCCCGCTGGCCGCGATCACCAGGCCGATCTGCGCGTTCGTCAGCCCCAGATCCCGGGCCAGGAACAACACCGACGACGCGGTCTCCATCATCAGGAAGAAACCGGCGGTGGTCCCGCACAGCGCGATCGCGCGAATGCTCTTGTTGCCGACCACGAACCGCAGGCCCTCGGCGATCTCGGTGCGCAGCCGCCGGTCCGCCACGCGTTCCGGCCGCGGCTCGATCTTCTTGATACGGAGCAGGAACAGCGCCGACACGACGAACCCCAGCCCGATCGACGAGGTCGCGTTGGCCACCCCGGTCAGCTGTGCCAGCCCACCGCCCAAAGCCGGGCCGCTCACCTGCGCGACCGACTGGGACGCCTGTAGTTTCGCGTTGCCCTCCAGCAGTTGGTCGCGGCTGACCAGGGTGGGCAGGTAGGACTGGTAGGACACGTCGAAGAAAACGGTGCACACGCCCACGAAGAGCGCCACGATCACCATCTGGGTCAGCGAAAGCACGCCCAGCCACCAGGAGACCGGGATGCTGAGCATCAGCACCGCCCGCACGACGTCCGCGCGCAGCATCAGCTGCCGTCTTCGCATCCGGTCCACCCACGCACCCGCGGGCAGGCCGATCAGCAGGAACGCGGCCGTTTCCGCGGCCGTGAGCACGCCCATCTGGAACGGCGTCGCCGCCAGCACCGTGACCGCAAGCAAGGGCAACACCGTCTGCCCGACGAACGACCCGAACTGGCTGATCGTGTCGCTGGCCCACAGCAGGCGGAAGTCACGGTGACGGAGAAGGGACACCAAGGCAACATACTGCGATCGCCCGCTCTGCCAGGCGGGAACGAGCGAGGTCGGCCGAGCGTTGTAGCAGGTGGACGGTAAACCAGTCGGCCCGGTATGGGCCGGCGTGCGACCATAGGACGGCATTGACCGATACCACGGCAAAGGACAGGGCCTACTCGATGACGGAAGACTACGCGGAAGAACTGGTCTCGACTGGGGAGCTCGAACTCGAGGACCGTTCCGCGCTACGTCGAGTGGCCGGACTGTCCACCGAGCTCGCCGACATCACCGAGGTCGAATACCGGCAGCTGCGACTGGAACGGGTGGTTCTGGTCGGGGTCTGGACCGACGGGACCGCGGCGCACGCCGAAGCCTCGCTCACCGAGCTGGCCCGGCTGGCCGAGACCGCGGGCTCGGAGGTGCTGGAGGGACTCATCCAGCGGCGTGACCGCCCGGACCCGGCGACCTACGTCGGCTCCGGCAAGGTCGAGGAGGTCCGCGAGGCGGTGATCGCGACCGGCGCGGACACCGTGATCTGCGACGGTGAGCTCTCGCCCGGCCAGCTGCGCCAGCTGGAGACCCGGCTCAAGGTGAAGGTGATCGACCGGACCGCGCTCATCCTGGACATCTTCGCGCAGCACGCGCGGTCCAAGGAGGGCAAGGCGCAGGTCGAGCTCGCCCAGCTGCAGTACCTCATCCCGCGGCTGCGGGGCTGGGGTGAGTCGCTGTCCCGGCAGGCCGGTGGCCGTGCCGGTGGCGGCAACGGCGGTGTGGGTCTGCGCGGACCCGGTGAGACCAAGCTGGAGACCGACCGGCGGCGCATCCGGGCCCGGGTGGCCAAGCTGCGCCGGGAGATCGCGGCGATGGCCGCGGTCCGGGAGACCAAGCGCGGGCGGCGCGTGGCCAACGAGGTGCCCAGCGTGGCGATCGCCGGCTACACCAACGCCGGCAAGTCCAGCCTGCTCAACGCCATCACCGGCGCGGGCGTGCTGGTCGAGGACGCGCTGTTCGCCACGTTGGACGCGACCACGCGGCGGTCGCAGACGCCCGACGGGCGGACGTACACGCTGACCGACACGGTCGGGTTCGTCCGGCACCTGCCGCACCAGCTGATCGAGGCGTTCCGGTCCACCCTGGACGAGGTGGCCGACGCCGACCTGCTGGTGCACGTGGTGGACGGTTCCGACCCGAACCCGGAGTGGCAGGTCAACGCGGTGCGCGAGGTGCTCGGCGAGATCTCCGAGCGCAACGGGGCCGCGATGCCACCGGAGATCCTGGTGGTGAACAAGACCGACGCGGCGGACGAGCTGCAGCTGGCGCGGCTGCGTCACCTGCTGCCGGGCGCGGTGTTCGTGTCCGCGCACAGCGGCGAGGGCCTCGAGGACCTGCGGGAGCGGCTGGCGGCCGAGCTGCCGCGGCCGACCATGGAGGTCGAGGTGCTGGTGCCGTACGGCCGGGGCGAGCTGGTGGCCCGGGTCCACCGGGAGGGTGAGGTGCTCGCGGAGCGTCACACCGCGGACGGCACCCAGCTGCACGCCCGGGTGAACGGTGACCTGGCCGGGGCATTGGGCCAGTTCGCAAGCAACGGCGCCCCTGCCTGACGCGTCTACCCGATGTGACCGGGGAGAAGTGGAAGAGCGCGGCCATGCTGGTTCTCGGCATGGCCGCGCTGCTCGTCGGCACGCCCGCGGCCGCCGAGCCGTCGACCCAGTGCACGGTGTCCGAGCGGTCGATCGGTGAGCTGTCCGGGCTCGTGGCCGACAAGGACCACCTCTACGCGATCAACGACGGCGGCACGAAGCTGAACGTGTTCGTGCTGAACCGGTCCACCTGCAAGCTCGAGAAGTCGATCACCAACAAGGCCGACCCGTACGACGTCGAGGACCTCGCGCGCACCCCGGACGGCGCCTTCTGGCTCGCGGACATCGGTGACAACAACAAGAACCGCGAGACGGTCGCGCTGACCAAGCTGTCCCCGGACGGCAAGACCGCCACGCTGTACCGGCTGACCTATCCGGACGGTGCACACGACGCCGAGGCGTTGCTGATCGACCGCAAGGGCGTGCCCTACATCGTCACCAAGGTGCCGTTGGGAGCCGCCGGCGTGTACCGGCCGGACGGCCCGTTGCAGAGCTCCGGCCCGACGAAGCTGACCCAGGTCGGCTCGGTCGACCTCCAGACCACGGAGACTCCGGGCGGGCCGACCCGCATCCCCCATTCGATCGCTTCGGTGCTGGTCACCGGCGGTGCGGTGGCCGCCGACGGAACCGTCATCGCGTTGCGCACCTACACCGACGCCTACCTCTACAGCGCCCCCGACGGTGACGTCCTCGCGGCCCTGGGCCGCACCCCCGTCCAGGTCCCGCTGCCGAACGAACCCCAGGGCGAGGCCATCGCGTTCGACCCCGACGGCAACCTGCTGTCCGGCTCGGAAGGCGCGGGCCAGCCGATCCACCTCGTCACGGGCGCCACCAGCATGGTGAACCCCAAACCCCAGGGCAGCGGTGGCACGGGGACCTCCGGCACCGGCGGCGCCAAGGGCACCGGCGCGCTCGGCGTCTCGCAGCCCGGCGCCTTCCCGCTCTGGCCGGTCCTGGGCGCGATCGTGGTGATCATCATCCTGGCCTGCGTGCTGTACGTGTTCCTCAGCCGACGCCAGCGCCGCCGTTAGCCGGATCGTCGACCTCGATCCGATGGTGCTCGGGCAGGCCCCCGGGCGTCGGCGACCGGGCGGCCCTGCTCCGCTCCTGCTCTCGTGCTCGATGTGCGGTGTCAGAGGCGGCGCAGGACGGCGACGACCTTGCCGAGGATCGTGGCCTCGTCACCGGGGATCGGGTCATAGGCCTCGTTCTGCGGGAGCAGCCAGACGTGGCCGTCGCGCAGTTTGTAGGTCTTCACGGTGGCCTCGCCGTCGATCATCGCGGCGACGATCTCGCCGTTGTCCGCGACGGACTGCTGGCGCACCACGACCCAGTCGTCGTCGGCGATGGCGGCGTTGATCATCGAGTCGCCGGCGACCTTCAGCAGGAACAGCGAGCCCTCGCCGACGATCTCCTTCGGCAGCGGGAACACGTCCTCCACGGCCTGCTCGGCCAGGATCGGCCCACCGGCGGCGATCCGGCCCAGCACCGGCACGTACGCGGGCGCGGGTGTCGCGAGCGAGGTGTCCTCACCGGCCAGCTGGGCGGCGTCGGCGTCCGGCGGGAGCACGCCGATGGCGCGCGGCCGGTTGTGGTCGCGGCGCAGGTATCCCTTCCGTTCCAGGGCCTTGAGCTGATAGGCCACAGAGGACGTCGAGGTCAGGCCGACGGCCTCGCCGATCTCGCGCACGCTCGGCGGGTAGCCCACCCGCTCGACCCACGCCCTGATCACCTCGAGAACGGCGCGCTGCCGCGGCGGCAGGGTGCCCGAGTCCAAGTCGTCCGCCTGCTCGGGGAAGGGGCGGACGTTGTCGCCCGGTTCTCCTGCCTTGCCGTTACTGTGCTGCGGCACCGCTTCCGCCTCCCAAATGCGTCGCCCACCTGTGGACGAGCTCGATCATCTTCACCGACCGTAGCCCGCCGGGGCCACGAGATCAAACACCTGTTCGAGGGACACGCCGGGAAAGTCTAGGAATTTGTCGGTGCCAGGTGGTAGACAATCGCACGGACGTTCGATCGAACCGTTGTTCGATCGGTTCTGGCGAGAGGATACGACATGGCGGCCCAGGTACGCAGCAAGATTGATCTTCCGCAACCGGCGTCACAACCGGGGACGGCCCAGCCGGCTCCGCAGCGGCCGGTGCTCCGGCTGGTCCCGCCGCTGGAGACGATGCCGAGGCCGCCGCACGCCGAGCCGAGGCGCGCCCCGGCCGCGCGCAGGCGGCCGCGGATCCGGTTCCGCCTGCCGGTGTCGTTCCTGATCGGACTGTCCGTGTTCGCCGCCGTGGTCGGCGTCGGCTTCCTGGCCGGGTCGATGGCCGGCGGCGCGGTGCCCGAGCGGACCGCGATCGTCTGGGTGCAGCCCGGCGAGACCGTCTGGGACGTGGCCAAGCGCTCGGCCCCCGGCTACGACACCGAGGCCGTCGTCGCCAAGATCCGTGCGATGAACGAGATCCCCGCCGACGGCGTGCTGGCCGGCCAGGCCCTGGAAGTCCCGTCCGCCCCTTGATCGGCACTGCCCCTTGGTGAGCACTGCCCCTTGATCCTCAGGGTGTCCCCTCGGCGGGAACCTGGAGGTGGTCGCCGCCCGCCCGCGGGCACGATCCTCCGTGTCCCGTCACCGCGGACGCCGTGTCCCTCCTCGCCGAAACCCGCGACGGTGCCGCCAGCTGGCGCGGGCAGCCGACAAGGCACAACTCCAACAGCTTCGTCCGGCGCCGGTGACGGCCGCTACCGCGCCGCGAGTATCACGAAAACCCTTGTGGCCACAGTGGTCCTGCAGCTCGCCGAAGAGTCCCGGCTGGAGCTATCGGACACTGTGGACAGCTGACTGTGTGGGTCAGCGTTGTTCGAACACGGACTGCATTCCGCTCGAGATGTTCATCCAAAAGGTCACCGGGCGGTCGTTTCAGGCCGAGATGATCCGCCGAATCCTTGTCCCCCTGGGAATGCGACTCGGAAATGCCCGGACCCTCCCGTTCATTCCCCGGTCCGCACGGGCACGTGTATGCCCACAGTGCACACAACAGGCATGTCACATCACCGCGGATGGCGCCCGTCAGTTCACGCCAACCAACGGCGCTGCGGGAGAGTGACCCGGACCCGGGCGCTGACCCGCTCGATGGTCGCCACCCTCTGCCGCTGACCGCCCACCTGGCGTTCCCTCGATCGGCTGATTGCGTCCGGGGCGGAAGTCTGAACGGTCACGGCGTGTGGCGCTGGACACACCATAGTCACGACCGGGCGTTAGTGGCCGTGTCGACTTGCATCGGTAGGGCCTCAGGCATACTGTCACCCCAACATCTAGTAGTTACACCGCTGTATTTAGTCCACAGGTTGGGGCTGGAGCCGGACGAGTTGTCCACTCCCTATCCACATGTCGATCAACAGTGGGGCTGTTGCGGTGACGCACGGGTGTTGACAGGTGACGATGAGTGAGTTGGGGAGGTCGAGATCATGCGGTGCCCGTTCTGCCGGCACTCCGACTCACGCGTGGTCGACTCACGCGAGGTCGACGAGGGCCAGGTCATCCGCCGCCGCCGGTCCTGCTCGAACTGCGGGCGCCGGTTCACCACCGTCGAGGAGGCGGTGCTGGCCGTGGTGAAGCGCTCCGGCGTGACCGAGCCGTTCAGCCGGGACAAGGTCGTGCGCGGAGTGCAACGCGCCTGCCAGGGCCGTCCGGTGGACGAGGACCAGCTGCAGCAGCTGGCGCACCGGGTCGAGGAGTCGATCCGGTCCGGCGGGGTCGCCGAGATCCCGAGCCACGAGGTGGGGCTGGCCATCCTCGGGCCGTTGCGGGAGCTCGACGAGGTGGCGTACCTGCGGTTCGCGAGCGTCTACCGGTCCTTCACCTCGGTGGAGGACTTCGAGAAGGAGATCGTCGAGCTGCGCAGGGCCATCGCGGACAAGGAGAACGAGGCGTGAGTCGCCGCAGGACAGCAAAGCTCGGACCGGATCGGACGGTTTCCCCGGACGTGGCCGTGCCAGGACTAGCAGGAACAGAGGGAGAGGGACTGGTCATGACGGAAACGCCCACGGCCCCGGGGAACAGCAAGGTCAAGGGGCTGACCATGCAGCGCGTGTACACAACGGACGGTGTGCACCCGTACGACGCGGTCACCTGGGAGAAGCGCGATGTGGTGATGACCAACTGGCGCGACGGCTCGGTGAACTTCGAACAGCGCGGCGTGGAGTTCCCCGACTTCTGGTCGGTCAACGCGGTCAACATCGTGACCAGCAAGTACTTCCGCGGCGCGGTGGGCTCCGCGGCCCGCGAGAGCAGCCTGAAGCAGCTGATCGACCGCGTGGTGAAGTCCTATGTGGCCGCGGGCGTCGAGCACGGGTACTTCGCAAGCGCCAAGGACGCCGAGATCTTCGAGCACGAGCTGACCTACATGCTCATGCACCAGGTGTTCAGCTTCAACTCCCCGGTCTGGTTCAACGTCGGCACCGCCTCTCCCCAGCAGGTGTCCGCCTGCTTCATCCTGGCCGTCGACGACACCATGGAGTCGATCCTCAACTGGTACAAGGAAGAGGGGCTGATCTTCAAGGGCGGCTCCGGCGCGGGTCTCAACCTCTCCCGGATCCGCTCGTCCAAGGAGCTGCTGTCCTCCGGCGGCACCGCGTCCGGCCCGGTGTCGTTCATGCGCGGCGCCGACGCGTCCGCGGGCACCATCAAGTCCGGCGGTGCGACCCGCCGCGCGGCCAAGATGGTCGTGCTGGACGTGGACCACCCGGACGTGGAGGAGTTCATCGAGACCAAGGCCAAGGAGGAGCAGAAGATCCGCGTGCTGCGCGACGCGGGCTTCGACATGGACCTCGGCGGCCGGGACATCACCTCGGTGCAGTACCAGAACGCGAACAACTCCATCCGCGTGTCCGACGAGTTCATGCACGCCGTGGAGAACAACAGCCCGTTCGGCCTGCGCGCCCGGATCACCAACGAGGTGATCGAGGAGGTCAACGCCAAGGACCTGTTCCGCAAGCTGGCCAACGCCGCGTGGGAGTGCGCCGACCCCGGCATCCAGTACGACGGCACCATCAACGACTGGCACACCTGCCCGGAGTCGGGCCGGATCACCGCGTCCAACCCGTGCAGCGAGTACATGCACCTGGACAACTCCAGCTGCAACCTGGCGTCGCTGAACCTGATGAAGTTCCTGCGCGAGGACGGCACCTTCGACGCGCCGACCTTCGTCAAGGCGGTCGAGTTCGTCATCACCGCGATGGACATCTCGATCTGCTTCGCCGACTTCCCGACCGAGCCGATCGCCGACACCACCCGCAAGTTCCGTCAGCTGGGCATCGGCTACGCGAACCTGGGCGCGCTGCTGATGGCGACCGCGCACGCGTACGACTCCGAGGGCGGCCGCGCGCTGGCCGCGTCGATCACCTCGCTGATGAACGCGGTGGCCTACCGCCGGTCCGCCGAGCTGGCCGGGGTCGTCGGCCCGTACGAGGGCTACGCCCGCAACGCCGAGCCGCACACCCGCGTGATCCGCAAGCACGCCGCCGCCAACGACCTGATCCGCACGCTGGCCAAGGACGACACCGCGATCCAGAAGCTGGCCGGTGAGGAGTGGCGGTCCGGCCTGGAGATCGGTGGCCGCAACGGCTGGCGCAACGCGCAGGCCTCGGTGCTCGCCCCGACCGGCACCATCGGCCTGATGATGGACTGCGACACCACCGGTGTGGAGCCGGACCTGGCGCTGGTCAAGTTCAAGAAGCTGGTCGGCGGCGGCTCGATGCAGATCGTCAACCAGACCGTGCCGCGCGCGCTGAAGGCCCTGGGCTACCAGGACGAGCAGATCGAGGCGATCGTCGAGTACGTGTCCGAGCACGGCCACGTCGTGGACGCGCCCGGCCTGCGCCGTGAGCACTACGAGGTGTTCGACTGCGCCATGGGCGAGCGGTCCATCGCGCCGATGGGCCACGTCCGGATGATGGCCGCGATCCAGCCGTTCATCTCCGGCGCGATCTCCAAGACGGTGAACATGCCGGAGGCGGCCACCGTCGAGGACGTCGAGGAGATCTACTTCCAGGGCTGGAAGCTGGGCCTCAAGGCGCTGGCCATCTACCGCGACAACTGCAAGGTCGGCCAGCCGCTGTCGGCGGGCCGCTCCGCCCGCGCGGAGAAGACCGCGGAGAAGGAGACGGTCGTCGAGTACCGGCCGGTGCGCAAGCGCCTGCCGAAGAAGCGCCCGTCGCAGACCGTGTCGTTCACCGTCGGCGGTGCCGAGGGCTACCTGCACGCCGGGTCCTACCCGGACGACGGCCTCGGCGAGATCTTCGTCAAGCTCGGCAAGCAGGGCTCGACCCTCGCGGGCGTGATGGACGCGTTCTCGATGTCGATCTCCGTGGGCCTGCAGTACGGGATCCCGCTCGAGTTCTACGTGTCGAAGTTCCAGAACCTGCGCTTCGAGCCGGCCGGCATGACCGACGACCCCGACGTGCGGATCGCCACCAGCGTGCTGGACTACCTGTTCCGCCGCCTGGCCCTGGACTACCTCCCGTTCGAGAAGCGGGCCCAGCTGGGCATCTTCACCGCCGACGAGCGCTCCGCCCAGGTCAACAACGACTACGGCAGCGGCGACGTCGACCTCGAAGCGCTCCGCACCACAGTGGAGTCGGCCCCCGCGGCCTCTGCCCCCGAGCGGAAGGCCTTGCCGGACACCGCTTCCGCGCACAGCAGCACCGAACTGCTTGAGCTGCACCTCGGCACCGTCGCCGACGCCCCGCTCTGCATGACCTGCGGCACCAAGATGCGTCCCGCCGGCTCCTGCTACGTCTGCGAAGGCTGCGGCTCCACCTCCGGCTGCAGCTGAGCCTGATGCCCGGACGAACCGGGCCGGGGCGCTTCGGCACCCCGGCCCGGTTTTTCTTGTTCCGTGACCGCGATCGCGTGCCGCAGCGCCTGGCGAGCATCCGCCAGTTCGGCCGCGCGCCGGTCGAGCCGGGCCAACTGGGCCCGTAGCCGGTTCACGACTCCTGGACAGGGACGAAGCGATCCGTCTTCCCGCGCGCACGGCAGGACCTGCTTGATCAGGGTCGTCGGCAGGCCGGCGGCCAGCAGGGCGCGGATCTGCCGGACCGTCCGCTCGGCTTCGTCGTCGTAGTCGCGGTAGCCGTTCGCGCGGCGGCTCGAGGTGAGCAGGCCGGCCTTCTCGTAGTACCGCAGCAGACGTTCAGCGGTGCCGGTGCGTTTCGCGAGCTGCCCGATCAACATGGTTCCCCCAACCGACTTGACCTTGTCACGGTGTCAACGTCCGACACTGGCGCCACCATTCCTCGTGACCAGGAGAGTTCGTTGATCATCGACGCGCACAGCCATGTCCACGATCCCGTGCACAGCCATGTCGCCCTGCTGGACGAGGCGGGAGTCGACCGCGTCGTACTGTTCGGCACTCGTCCACATCCTGAGCGCGCTATGGATCTGGAGTCGTTGCGGCGTGAGCTGGATGTGCTGCGTTCGACCGTGAGCGGGCAGTCCACCGATGGCTATCAGGCGGCGTGGGACGAGCTTTCGGCGGCGTGCGCGGCCCATCCCGGCCGTTTCATCGGTTTCGGCAAGGTCCGCGTGGACATGGCCGCCGAAGACGTCGAGCGTGAGGTCATCGGCCGTGGTTTGCGGGGGATCGGCGAGCTGACGCCACCGGCCGGGGGAGCCGCCCAGATCGAGCCGGTACTCAAGGCCGCTGCCGACCACGGTGGGCTTCCTGTTGTCGTACACGGGTTTGCTCCCACCACTGCGGCTGATCTCGGATCACTGGCCGGTCTTGCGCGGCGGCATCCACGGGTTCCCCTGGTGATCAGCCAGCTCGGCGGCCTCAACTGGCTGACCGCCATCGAACTGGCCCGCGAGACCCCGAACCTCTACCTCGACCTGTCCACCGCGAACATCATCCTCGCCATCCGCCTCGCCATCGCCGAAGTCCCCGACCGCACCCTGTTCGGTTCCGATGCTCCTTACGGCGACCCGGTTCTCGCTCGTATCGCCGTCGAACGCGTTACCCAGCCAGGAGAACTGCGTGACCGCGTCCTCGGTGGCACGCTCGCGGAGCTACTCGGCCTGTGACAGCCCCGGTGTGTGTCTGGTTAGGACGGTAAGGAACGCTTGGGCGGCTTGGGTTTGGTGGGCGGTGGGGCGGCGGATGGCGACGACGGGGATGCGGGCGTTCATGGTGGGGATGTCGATGACGCGGAGGCTGCCGATGCGGACTTCCTCCCGGATGTTGTTCAACGGCATGAGGGCGATGCCGAGGCCCGCTTCGATCAGGCGTTTCTGGGCGGTGAGGCTGTCGATGGTGGTGATCGTGGGGGCGGTGACGCCCGCGGCGGCCAGGTGGTGTTCGAGCAGGCCGCGGAACGAACCCGAACGCCCGCGTTCCGGCGGGAAACCCAGCCAGGTGTCGTCGCGCAACGCGCTGAGATCCGGGAGGGTGGCGGCGGCGACGGGGTGGTTGGCGGGCACGACGACGTAGAGTTTCTCGTCCCCCAACGGGATCGACTCGAGTTTGGGATCGGGATCCGGGTGGTAGCGCAGGCCCAGGTCGGCCTCGCCGTTGCGCACCAACGCACTCACCTCGCGGCTGGTCGCGGTCCTCAGGTCGACCGACACCGAGGACTCCGCGGTGAACGACCGCAAAGCGTCCACGATGTGCGAGTCGGCCAGGGTTCCGACGATGGCCAGCCGCAAAGTCTGTGCTGCCACCGAACGATCGCGCACCGCCCGTTCCCCGTCGCGCAGAGCGGCCAAAGCGGCCTCGGCGTACGGCAGCAGTGCCCGCCCGGCATCGGTGAGTTCGACTCGCCGACCCACTCGCATGAACAGCTCAGCGCCCAGACCGCGCTCCAGTTCGTGGATCCGGCGGCTGATCGCGGGCTGCGAGCGGTGCAGCCGCCGCGACGCCTCGGTGAACCCGCCCACCTCGGCGATGCACACGAACGTCTCGATCTCATCCACCGTCATTCCATCAGTATTCCTGATGGGCTAGGGCAAGAACTATGCATTTGTGTAATGACAGGTCCAGGGGCACAGTAACCACATGAGCAAAGCCGCGCAGTTCCGTGCCCTGCACGACCGACCGGAGCCCCTCCTGCTGCCGAACCCGTGGGACGCGGGCACCGCTCGCATCCTGGCCGGGATGGGCTTCGAGGCCCTGGCCACCACGAGCCTGGGCGTGGCCCTCGCGAAGGGCCGCACCGGCGCGACCCGCCAGGAGATCCTGGACAACTGCCGCGAGATCGACGCGGCGACCCCGTTGCCCGTCAACGCCGACCTGGAGAACGGCTTCGCGCACGACCCCGAGGAAGCGGCCAAGACCATTGCCCTGGCAGTCGAAGCGGGTGCCGCAGGAGCGTCCATTGAGGACTTCACTGGGGACGGCAGCAACCCCATCTACGACTTCGAACTGGCCGTCGACCGGGTCAGAGCGGCGGTGGAGGTCGCGGGCGATGTGGTCCTCACCGCACGTGCCGAGGGCATCCTGCACCGCGCCAAAGATCTCAACGACACGATCAAACGCTTGCAGGCCTTCGAACAAGCCGGTGCCGACGTGCTCTACGCGCCCGGACTCCGCACCCTGCAAGAGATGCGGGCCGTTGTCTCGGAGGTCGGCAAGCCGGTCAACGTGGTGATGGGGTTCGCCGACCCGTCGATCACGATTGAGCAGCTGGCCGAGATCGGCGTCCGCCGGATCAGCATCGGCGGCGCCTTCGCCCGGCTGGCGCTGAAGTCCTTCATGGACGCGGCCGGCCAGATGCGGGCCGGGCGGTTCGGGTTCGTGGCCGATCTGCCGCCGCTGGCCGAGCTGGTGAAGTCGCTCGGCTGACCCACTTGTTGGGAAATCGTCTGCGGTGCTACGGTCCGAGAGGTTCACAACGGTGACTGCCGTTCATGAACGTGAATAAGTTCCTCGCCGCCTGCTTCAACCGGAACTCCAGTCCGATCTTGAGGTGGAAAGGAACGCGCATGCCTCAACCCTGGCGCTCCGCATGTCTTGCCGTCGCGGGTGCGCTCGCCCTGACTGTGGCGTCCGCGCAAGCCGCACACGCGGCGACGACGATCAATGTGGCCAATGCGGCGCAACTGCAGGCCGCGCTGGCCGCGGCCGAACCCGGCGACACCATCAAACTGGCCGACGGCGACTACGCCGACCAGTTCATCGCCACCACCGCCGGTACCGCCTCAGCGCCGATCACGCTGACCGGCGGGGCCGGTGCGGTGCTGAGCGACCCGAAGTTCAAGGAGAGCGACACCGACTGCCCGTCCGGGCTCACCGGCTACGGCCTGTGGCTCAAGGGCGCGAACTACTGGAACCTCAAGGGGTTCACCGTCACCAGGTCGCGCAAGGGCATCGTCATGGACGCCGCGCAGCACGTGACCATCGACGGCGTCACCGTCAACGACATCGGTTACGAGGCCGTGCACTTCCGCAAGGGCAGCTCGTACGGGGTGATCAAGAACTCCACGATCACCAGGACGGGCACCAAGGAACCCGGCTACGGCGAAGGTGTCTACATTGGATCCGCGAGCAGCAACTGGGGCTGCTACGGGACGAACAACGGCCGCGGCCCGGACGAGAGCAACTTCGTGCAGGTGCTGAACAACAAGATCGGCCCGAACGTCGCGGCCGAGGGCATCGACATCAAGGAAGGCACGCACGACGGCCTGGTGTCCGGCAACACCCTGGACGGCACTGGGGAGAAGAACGCCAACTCGGCCGACTCCACCATCGACGTCAAGGGCAACAACTACACGATCACGGGCAACACGGCGTTCAACGCCTACCTGGACACGTTCCAGACCCATGACGTGTACACGAAGAACGGCTGCGGCAACATCTTCTCGAAGAACAAGCTGACCGTCACCAAGGCGAGCGGCTACGGCATCAACGTGACCTCCCAGGGTTCCTGCAACAGCAACCCGAACAAGGTCGGCGTCTCCAACTCCAGCACCGGAGGCAAGGGCCTGACCAAGATCCCGCTCACCCCCGGCCTATAACCCCAGGTCGGCCCTCGTGAGTGGTTGACACCGGAACAACCGCTCACGAGGGGCTAGGGTGGCAGGGTGCCAGAGGTCTTCGAGCAGCATCGGGCGCGGTTGTTCGGGGTCGCGTACCGGTTGCTCGGCTCCGCCGCGGAGGCCGAAGACGCCGTGCAGGACGCCTTTCTGCGTTGGCACGACGCCGATCCCGACGATATCGAGGTTCCTGCCGCGTGGCTGACCAAAGTGGTAGCGAACCTGTGTCTGACCCGGTTGACATCGGCCCGGGCGCGGCGGGAACGGTATGTGGGAACGTGGTTACCGGAGCCGGTGCTGACCGGCGACGGCGCGCTGGGTCCACTTGAGACGGTCGAGCAACGCGACTCGGTGTCGCTGGGCATGCTCGTGCTGCTGGAACGGCTGACTCCGGTGGAGCGAGCGGTTTTCGTGCTGCGCGAGGCGTTCGGGCACCACCACCGCGAGATCGCCGGCATGCTGGACATCGACGAGGCGCACTCCCGGCAGCTGCACAGCCGGGCGCGCAAGCACGTCACCGATGTGCGCAAACGGTTCAAGGCCGACAAGGCGCACCACCGCCGGATCGTGGAACGGTTTCTGGCGGCGACGCTGACCGGAGACCTTGCCGGGCTGGAAGAACTGCTCGCCGAAGACGTCGTTTCGTGGGCCGACGGCGGTGGCACGGTGACCGCGGCGCGGCGGCCGATCCAGGGCAGGGCCAAGGTGGCGCGGTACCTGCATGGGGTCCACAGCCGGCCCGAGGTCGCGTTCGTCCGGGCCGAGATCGCGGAGGTCAACGGTGCACCCGCGGCGTTGTTGCGGCTCAGTGGGACTCTGGCCGCGATCTTCGCCCTGGAGGTCGACGGTGACCTCATTACCGACATCTGCCTGCTGGTCAACCCGTCGAAACTCGCCTTCGCCACCGCGCAGCTGAGGTGACCGGCGTCACGTCACGGAACGGCTGGCTGTCCAGTCAGGTCGGCGTGAAGCACCGCGTTGTCATTCTCGGCGCTGGATATGCCGGGTTCGGCGCCGCCCGCCGGGCCGCCCGTGTCCTGCGCGACGCCGACATCCAGCTGGTCAGCCGGGCCGGGTTCATCGAACGCGTCCGCATGCACCAGCTCGCCGCCGGCCAGGAGGTTGGGTACCGGCCGCTACCTGGGCGGATGGCCACTGTCACCGGGATCGACCTGGCTAGCCGGATCGTGCACCTCGACGACGGCGAACTCCCGTACGACACGCTGGTCTACGCCCTGGGCAGCAGCGCGGACCTGGAGTCCGTGCCGGGTGTCCGCGAGCACGCGTTCGCCGTCGCCACGCCCGATCAGGCGCTTCGATTGCGGGACAACCTGCCCGGAGCCGACACGGTCGCGGTCGTGGGCGGCGGACTGACCGGGATCGAGACCGCGACTGAGCTCGCCGAGGCTCATCCCGGCCTGCGGGTCTCGTTGGTCAGCGACTCGCCGGTGGGTGGCTGGTTGTCGGTCCGCGCCCAGAAACACGTCAGGAAAGCGTTTGCGCGCCTCGGTGTCTCGCTGTGGGAGTGGCAGCGCATCACGAAGGTCGGGTCCGCGGGGGTGCTTCTCGCCGATGGCCGCGAGCTGTCCGCGGACATGGTCGTGTGGGCGGCCGGGTTCCGCGTGCCACCTCTCGCCGCCTCGTCGGGTCTGGCCGTGGATTCGCGGGGGCGCATCGTGGTGGACTCTCACCTGCGGTCGGTGTCGCATCCCGAGGTCCGGGCGATCGGCGACGCCGCGGCCGCGCCTACTCCTGGCGGCACCGAGACCCGCATGTCGTGTCAGACCGCGTTGCCGATGGGCCGGTATGTCGCCGCGGACCTCGCCCGCACGTTGGCGGGACGTCCGTCCAAGCCCATCAGGATCCGGTACGTCTGGCAGAACATCAGCCTGGGCAGGCACGATGGCGTCACCCAGTTCACCCGCGCCGATGACACCCCCGTCAACGCCGTGCTCACCGGCCGCCTTTCCGCCTGGTTCAAGGAGTTCATCACCCGCAGCGCCGCCTGGCAGACCTCCAGATAGTTTTCACACAACCTCCACGGAATCTTGGCCAACCGACCGTGCGGCTGAATCATCCTTCTGGGTATGACCTTCACCGAATGGGTCGAGAACTTCGAGTCGGCCAGAGCAAGCCGGACGGATGATCCAGAGTGGACACTCGGTGCGCAGCTGCACCCGGCGATCATCCGCAGTGTGCAACGGTTCCAGGTGGGCGAAGCCGGCGACGGCGCCAACCTCATCGCCAAAGCCGCGCACGGTGACCCCGCCTACGCCACCGCGGTCAAGTTGTTCGTGGCGGAGGAACAGAACCACGCGCGGTTACTGGAGCTGTTGCTCACTGCCGCCGGCGCGCCGACCATCTCGGGGCACTGGAGCGACTGGGTGTTCGTCCGGCTGCGACGGGCTTTGGGCCTCCGCCTGGAACTGCTGGTGTTGCTGGTGGCCGAGATCATCGCGTTGCGCTACTACCGCGCCTTGCGCGACGGCACCTCCGATCCGCTGACTGTTGAGGTGGCCAGTCGCATCCTCGCCGACGAAGAACGTCACGTCCCCTTCCACCTCGCCCGCCTGGGCCCACAACGGGGACTCGTGCGGACCGCGTGGAAGGCCCTGTTGATGGGCACGGCCATCGTGGTCGCCCTGGACCACGGTCCGGCCCTGAACCACCTCGGCGTCGGCCGCTGGGAGTTCGTTCTCGACGTCTACCACCACACAGCCATGTAGGTGATGTCACCAGGGTGCAGTTCGATCATTTCGCCGCCACGATGTGCAGGAACAGCGGCATGCGGTGCCACTCGTGGTCCGGGTTGGCATGGTTCACCTCGCGCATCCGGGTGATGACGAACCCGGCGTCGGCGAGGGCTTCGGTGTAGGCCTGCAGCGGCCGGTGGATGCCGTGGAACGTCATCGACAGGCCATCGCGGGTGACCGGGTCGGCGTAGTGTTTGGGTTCGAAGTAGTCGCCGCGGGCCGTGTAGGCGTCGTTTTCGAAACGACCCAACGAGTTGATGGGGTGCACGATCGCGATCACCAGGTGACCGCCGGGCGACAGCACGCGTGCGATCTCGCGGACAGTCTCCGGCATGGGGTCGATGTCGTGCAGGGACATGAACGCGATCACGCAGTCGGCCACCTCGTCCGCCAACGGCAACCTGCTGGAGTCGGCCAGCAGTGCGGTCACCGGTTCCTCGTGGGTCACCACGGCGCGGATCATGTTCGGGGCGCCGTCGATCGCGATCATCCGGTGCCCCACGGCCTGCAGGCTACGGCTGAGCCTGCCTTCCCCGCAGCCGATGTCGAGGGTGAGTCGTCCGGGTTCGGGAAGGAGCTTGACGAACGCGGGCCAGTGGAAGTCGCGGAAGTAGTGGTCGTGCGCCGGTGTCCTGGCCCACGCGACCCACTCGTCGGCGTGCGAATTCCAGCTGTCCAACAGAGCCATACCACCTACTATCCCAACAATGCGCGTGTTCCTGCAGACCCCACGGCTGATCCTGCGCGATTTCGAACCCGCGGACGTGGACCACCTGGTGTCGTTGGACAGCGACCCTGCGGTGATGCGCTACCTCACCGGCGGTAAGCCAACTCCCCGGGAGACCATCGAACAGAACCTGCACACCCCAGGTCGTTGGGCAGCTGTGACTCACGAAGGCTTGTTTCTTGGCTGGTTCTCGCTGCGACCCACTGGTCGTGATGAGGCCGAGTTGGGCTACCGGCTGGTGTCTCGTTGCTGGGGCCAGGGTTACGCCACCGAAGGCGCCCGCACCTTGGTCCACAAAGGACTTGCGGACGGCCTGCGGCGGATCTTCGCGCAAACGATGGCCGTCAACCTCGCGTCGCGCCGGGTGATGGAGAAGGCCGGGTTGAGCTACGTCCGGACGTTCCACCTGGACTGGGACGACCCGATCGACGGCTTCGAGCTCGGCGAGGTGGAGTACGAGGTGCTCAGCCGTTCTTAGCGCGGAAGACGCGGACCTTGTTGCGGTTGCCGCAGCGTTCCATCGAGCACCAGCGGCGGTTGTTCGACCTCGAGGTGTCCAGGAACAGGAGCTTGCAGTCCGCCGCGGAACATTCGTGCACGCGTTTGCTGTCGACGGCCACGAGGTGGATGGCCTCGTCGGCGAGCAGGCCGAGAACCTGCCGGCCGGTGATCGGCGTGGCCCACGTGAGCTGACCGTCACCGCCGATCTGGGGGATCGGCGTGGCTCCGGCGGCCGCGTTGAGGACATCAATGTCCTTGACCGGCTCCCCGTGGGCGAGGGCCGGCGCGACCTCGTGCATGGCGTCGCGGAAGTCCTTGACGGCGGCCAGTTCCTTGGGCGTGATCCGGAAGTCCACTTCGGACACCGGCACGGTGATGGCCATCCGTGACTCGGTCAGCCACCCGGCGAGGTCCTTGGGTGTGTTCAGGTCCTCCCAGAGCCGGCCGTAGGGTGTGGGGCCGCCCGTGAGCAGCAGTTCCAGCACCAGGCTGCCGGGGTCGAACCGGTAGCGCTGGCCGTCCTTGCCAGTGAGCGTCCTTGTGCCCTTCGCCATGTAACCAGTATAGTCGGTGTCTCAACCGGCATAGGGGGTTACATGGTCACCGGTCAGACGAAGGACGTGGGCTTCAACATCGGCGTGTCCAAGACGATCGACGTGCCGCTGCCCGACGTGTGGGACTTCATGCTCAGCGACGAAGGCCTCCGCCTCTGGCTGGGCGAAGGCGCCGACCTCAAACTCAAGGAGCCCTACGAGACCGTCGACGGCACCGTCGGCGAAGTCCGCAGCCTCCACCCCCACGACCGCGTGCGCCTGACGTGGCGCCCCCACGACTGGGATCACGACACCACCGTGCAGGTCACGGTGTCGACCAGCGGCCAGAAAACCGTCCTGCGCTTCCACCAGGAATGGCTCGCCGACGCCACCGAACGCGAAACCCAACGCACCCACTGGAAAGCCGTCATGGAAAAGGTCCTCGCCCACCTCACCCCATAACGCCGTGCCCCCACAAACATCCCCCGCCCTCCCAGGGGGCGGCCCCAAGGTCAGTCTATCGAGGGTGGGAGGGGCGAGGGAGGGGGTTGCCGGGGGGTGTGGACAGGTCGGGGGTGCGAGTGGCGGATTGAGTGGTTCGCATGGTGCGGGAGAGGTTCGTAGGCGGCTGGTCAGGCGAGGACTGTGGGTGGGTCACTTGGGGACCAGGTGGGTGGCCCGGTGGGGTGGAATCGTGGGGCACCTGGTGAGACGAGGACCGTAGGTGGGGCTTACCGAGGGACTGGGTGGGTGGTTACCAGGTGGGGAGGGGTTCGCGGGCGGTGCGCCAGGGGGTGGGGATGCCGTCGGCGCCGGTGTGGGCGGCGATGATTCCGCCGACGATGGCGCTGGTGGTGTCGATGTCGCCGCCGGCGGCGATGCAGGTGCGGATGGCGGTGGGGTAGTCGGTGAGGTGGGTCGCGGCGACCCAGAGGGTGAAGGGGACGGTGTCCTGCGCCAGCACCTGCGAGCCGTTGCCGAGGGTGTAGGCGGCTTCTTCGGCGGACTTGCCGAGGAGGGTACGGGCCTGGGCGATCAGCGTCCGGGTTTTGCTGGGCGGCAGGTGGTCCAGGACCTCGGTGATGAAGTCGTGCGGGGTGGGGTGGGACTCGGCCGCTATTCCTGCCGCCAGGGCGACGGCCACCGCACCGGCGATGCCTTCGGGGTGCATGTGCGTGACTTCGGCGGAAAGTGTTGCCTGGGCGGCGATTTTGCCCGGGTCGCCGGCGAAGTGGGCGCCGAGTGGGGCGACGCGCATGGCGGCGCCGTTGCCGCACGAGCCGGTGCCGTCGAAGGCGGCGCTCGAAACGTCCCGCCACAGCCTGCCCCGGCGGATCTGGCCCAACGTCACCACCGCGCCCGCGCCGTAGCCCCGGTACGGCTCGAACCGGGTGGCAAAGGTCCTGGCGAGCCGATCCTGGTCTATCTCACCGTGATCGCGCAGCTCCGCGACGAGGTTGCACGCCATTTCGGTGTCATCGGTCCACTCCCACGGACCGGGCGGCAGGGCCGCGAGCGAACGGCCGGGCACGAAGAACTGAGCCCCCAAGGCATCCCCGACAGACAATCCTTCCAACGAGTCGAACATGGTCACAGCGGCCAACGTACCCCAGGGAACGCCTCCAGCGACAGCGACTCGAACGCGGCGGCGATATCCGTGACCTCCCAACGGTCCCGCGTCAGCACCGGCGGCTTGCGGGCCGGTTGCTGCACGATGTGCAGGGTGTCGGCGAAGCGGATGATCTGGCCGGTGACACCCGCGGCGAGGTCGCTCAGCAGGAACGTGACCATCGGGGCCATCTTGTCGGGGGTGTCCGCGGGGTTGGTGCGGGCCAGGGGATCCGCGACGGCCATGCGGGTCCATGCCAAGGGGCACAAGGCGTTCACCCGCACGCCGAACGGTTCCAGGTCCACCGCCCAGGACACCGTCATCGACGCGATCGCGCCCTTGGACGCCGAGTAGGTCCCGGTGGTGCGCTGACCCAGCATGGCCAGCGAGCCGATGTTCACGATCGCGCCGCTGCGCTGGGCGTGCATCGCTTGCGCCGCAACGGTTCCGCAGTACATCGCGCCGATCACGTTGACCTCGATCAGCGCCCGGATCGCCTCGGGGGTCTCCTCCCACGGCGGTGCCATGTGCCGCAGGCCAGCGTTGTTCACCAGGCCGTCGATCGCGCCGAACTCGGTGACACACAAGTCGATGAGCGCACGCACCTGGTCCGGATCGGTCACATCCGCCCGCCCGGCGACCGTTCTGCCGCCGAAGGCCTCGATTTCCGCAACGACCGATTCGACCTCGTCGATGTCGTTGACCACGACCGCCGCGCCGGAATTCGCGGCGTGCAAAGCGAACGCGCGGCCCAGCCCGCGGCCGGCGCCGGTGACGACCACGGCCTTGCCGTCCAACACTCCCATGATCTTGAGTAAACCCCGTCGGCACCGGTTGTGATCCACCGTTCGGCCGATCATCGCCCGGGGTGGTGAAGCCCGGGGGAGTAGCCTTCCCCCGGGCCTCGAGGTGCCGCCCATTGGGCACACCAGCACGTTCAAGGGTGCGGATCAGTCGTCAGTTCCGGCGTGTCATCCCTTTAGACCACGGCCCACCGAAGCTGAGCCGGCTGGAGTCGAACCAGCATCTCGACGGCGTTTCGCCCGCACCCGGTCGATCTGGCGATCGGCGGCGAATACTGAAACTGGAGCGATAGTGTGAACTTCAGTGCGGGACCGGGTGCCTCTTCCGGGTTGGGCTACCCCGCCTCGAATGGCAGGGGGAGGGATCGAACCTCCACTGGGCCGGGCCCTGATTCAGACTCACGTTGTCAGTCTCAGCTTGCGCTCCTGGCGCATCGCCAGCCTATCGCACCGGGATCGGCTCAGGCGAACAGATAGCCGAAGATCTTCTCGCCCGTCCTGCGCTGGGTGATCTCCGTGTGGTTGGCCTCCTCGCGGGCGAACTTCACCGCCTGCTGCAGCTTCTCCACCCGCTCGACCAGCTCGTTGATCCGCTTGGCTGGCAACGCACCGGAGAACTTCACCGTCTTCCAGTACCCGACGACGACGTCCTCGTAGTACACCTCGACCTGAGCCGGGTGCTTCTCGGTCGCCTCCGCCTTCACGTGGTTGCGCGGGATCTTCTTGGTACGCACGGTCTGCACCGGGTCGGTGGCCCAGCAGTCGGCCGATGCGTCGTACTCCCACGACTCCGCGGCGTCCAGCGTCGGCAGCTTGCGGACGAACGTCAGGATGTCGACGAGCTGCTTCTCCAGGAACAGCAAGTAGGTGATGGGCACGTCGGTCAGCAGCGTCTCGCCGTCGACGACGACGTTCGCGGTGGCCGTGCAGTTCGCCCAGTCCTTTGTGGCCGTCACGTCGAACAGGCGCGACAGGATCTCCGCGGTGCGCGCGATCGTCTCCTCGCCCTTCACCTGGACCTTGGTCGACTCCGGCGGCAGCTGCTCGCCCTCCTCGTCCTTCGGCCGGTAGGTGCGCGAGATCCCGGCCAGCAGCCCGGTCTTCTGCAACGCGTGGTGCGCCTCGGTCAGCTCCTGGAACGAACGGCTCTTGATGCCCTTCTCGACCGCGACGATCTGATTGAGCCGTGTCATGGCTCCCCCTCTTGATTCGTTAAGTTGGCAGGCAGGGTACCAACGCGCGCAAGGAGATCAGATGGGTTTTCCGCCAGCCGCATACCAACCGAGGCCGGGCTCCGTGCTCGACGTGGACCGCGGTTTCTACGACCGGATCGCCGCCGGTGCCCGTGAACTGGTGACGCGGTTCGTGGTGCCCATCCGCTCCGGCCGCGCCTGGGAGGTCCCGGCCGGGCACGTCTGCCGGATCCTGATCACCCCGGACGGCCCGCAGGTCGGCGACCTGAACGTCTGGAACCGGCACAACCCGCGCGAACGCCTTTGGGCCGCACGGACTCGCCAGCTGCAGAGCGCGCATGTGACGCGGTACGACCGGTTGTGGTCGACGCTGCCCTACCTGCGTCCACTTGTGACGATCACCAACGACACCCTGGAGTCCTACGGCGTGGACTCCGAGGGCGGCCGGGTGCACGATCTGCTGGGGTCGCGGTGTGATCCCTACGTGAACCGGATCCTGAGCGACGAGGACTTCGACTTCCACTGCCACTCGAACCTGGTCCGGGCCGTGCTTCCGTTCGGGCTCACCGAGTTCGACGTGCACGACGTGCTGAACGTGTTCCAGTGCACCGGGTTGAACTCGCAAGACAAGTACTTCATGAAGGCGTGCCCGGCGCGGCCCGGCGACTTCTTCGAGTTCTTCGCCGAGCAGGACATCCTTTGCGCCCTGTCCACTTGCCCCGGTGGCGACCTGTCGATCCCGTTGTGGGGGCCGCAAGCGCGCGATCCGCTCGAGGTGTGCCGTCCGCTGGCGGTGGAAGTGTGGCGTGTGGACACCGAGTTGCTGGAGGGCTGGCGGCCGCCGGAGGTGCCCGCATACCGCGGGATGCACGGCCTCAAGCTTTGACCAGCAGCACCGTCCGGGCCGCGCGTTTGGCGCGTTCCGGGGCTTTGCGGTCGCCATGCAGCTGGATGGCCTGGTTGACCGCGGGGCCCAGTGCCATCAGCTCGAACAGGCACTGGTCGACGTCGAGGCCGGTGTGCTTGAGCTCGGCGCGCAACAGCCGGCGCCAGTCGTTCCAGAGTTCCGCGACGGTGTCATGGACCTCGCCGGTGCGGGTGTCGAACTCGACCGCGGCGGCGGTGAGCAGGCAGCCGCCGGGCAGGCCGGTGTCGGCGAGGTAGTCGAACCAGTGATCGCACAGCGCGGTCAGCCGGGGCAGGCCGCGGTCGCGGGTGAGTGCGGGCTCGACGACCTTGGCCCGGAAGTCGGCGATCACGCGGTCGATCGCGGCCAGTTGCAGGCCCTCCTTGGTGCCGAAGTGACCGAGGACGCCGGACTTGCTCATGGCCAGATCCGCGGCGAGCCGGCCGATCGTGACGCCTTCCAGGCCGTCGACCGAGGCGATCGCGGCGGCCTTGGCGATGATCGTGTCCCTCGTGTGCTGGGCATCCACGGCTGAGCGGCGCATGAGAGACATCTTAGCGATCGACAGGTCGCTATATCGTGCTATAGAGTCCGAACGATCGGTCGCTAAACACTGGGAGGAATCGTGAGGGTTCGACGACTCGGCTGGGCCGGTCTGGAAGTCACCGCGGCGGGGGAGTCGCTGGTGATCGACTTCGTGGGCGGGCGGATGGAGTCGATGCTGCCCGCGGGAAGTCTGGTGCGGCCGGACGGGCCGGTGTCGGCCGCGCTGGTCACCCACCTGCACTTCGATCACGCGGATCCTGATGCGGTGCAGTCGGTTCTGGCGCCGGGCGGGGTGGTGTTACGGCCTCGCCCGCTCGATGGGTCGGAGGCGGAGAACTACTGGACTGCCGCGGCCGAAAAGGGCTTCGCGACCATGTCCGATGTGGAGGTTGTGGCCGACTGGGAGAACCGGGCCATCGGGCCGTTCTCGGTCACCGCGGTACCGGCGGTGGACGGGTTCGGCGATCCCCAGGTGAGCTGGGTCGTCGAGGCGGACGGGCAGCGGATCTTCCACGGCGGGGACACGCTTTTCCACGGGTTCTGGTGGTTGATCGCCGGCCGGCACGGGCCTTTCGACGCGGCCTTCCTGCCGGTGAACGGCGCTGTGGTGGACATGCCGCAGTGGCGGCCGGCGAGCCCGTTGCCCGCTGATCTCACGCCGGAGCAGGCCGTTGTCGCTGGGATGATCTTGCGGGCTCGGCGGGTTGTCCCGGTGCATTACGGGCTCGATGTGGCTGGGCACTACGTGGAGGTCGACGCCGCTGTTGAGGAATTCGTCCGGGTGGCTGGCGAACGTGGGGTCGAGGCGTTGGTTCTCGGGGTGGGGGAGGAGGTCCACCTTTCGCCGGATCTCGCTGCTCGCGTTGATTGACCACGTTGACCGGCCGTGACCGCGGGCAGGGCCGGAGCCCTGCCCGCGCGACGGTCATTGCTTGCAGGCGCTGAGAAGCAGCCCCGGAGGGTTCTTCAGCAGACGGTCGAAACGCACGGCATCCTCATCGGAGACACCGGAATACGTCATCTCCTCCCACCCGACCCGGGTGAGCCCGGCGGATTCCAATGACCGCACGACACTCGCCGCCGTCCAGTAGTGGACTCGCACCGATGCCGGCGGATCCGCGTCGATGGTCACGGTGAAGGGTTCTCCCTCACGCAGGTCGGCCGGGCGGTTGACGATGTAGCCGAACTCCCGCGCCGCTCCGCTGTCGACATCCGCGTTCCCGACGTAGGCCAGCAGCCTGCCGCCGGGCACGAGGCTGGCGGCGATCCGCTGGCACATGTCGTCCAGTGCCGTCCGGGAATCCGCGTAGTGCAACACGTTGACGGCGATGACCACGTCGAACTCGCCCAGTTCCGCCATGGTCGCCACGTCCTGGACGTGGTACCGCACCCCCAGCGGCCGCTCCGCCTCGGCGGCCTCGGCCAGCCGGATCATCTCGCTGGAGGAGTCCATGCCCACCACCTCGCCGGCGCCCCGCTGGGCGAGCAGCCGTGCATAGATCCCGTCGCCGCAGCCCACGTCCAGCACACGCTTGCCGGTCACCGGCCCCAGGGCGCGGAAGAACGACGGGAACTCCACCGTCTCGCGGTAGAAGTGGATCGCCTGCTCGATGTCGCCGAGCCGGTCGGCCAGGCTGTTGTACTGCACGGTGTTGTTCTGAGCCATGAGCACCTCGAAGTGATGTCATTGGGGAAACCGGGCGGGGGTTCTCACCGCGCCGGGCGAATGGTGGCGTATGCCTGCCTTGGCGACGCCTGAAGCAGGGTCTCCCCGGTGAAGATGACCTCGGCCAGGGGAAGTTCCCGGTGGTAGAAATTCAGCGACGTCGGCACCTCGAAGATGTCGCTCGACGCCAGGAAGAAAGGCAGCTCGGCGATCAGATAACGCATCGCCTGGTCG
This sequence comes from Actinocrispum sp. NPDC049592, assembly GCF_040675465.1. NCBI lineage: Bacteria > Bacillati > Actinomycetota > Actinomycetes > Pseudonocardiales > Pseudonocardiaceae > Actinocrispum > Actinocrispum sp. NPDC049592. The sequence continues at coordinate 283,570 of NZ_JBFAPA010000007.1, forward strand.
ATCTGGGCGGCCGTGAGCGGTCCCTCGTGACCCCTTGCCCGGAGGACCTCCTTGGTCATCTCGACACAGGTCTGGCCGAGCGTTTCGTCCTGGGCCACGGCCTGCTCGCATTCGGCCAGTTTCGCGGTATAAACGACATGAGATGATAATTCCGACATTCGATGCAGGCCGTCGGCCGTTCTCGGTCCGCCAATGCTGTTCCAGGCCCGGGTCACCCGGTTGCGCAATACATTGATCTCGCTGTGTGCCTTCTTCCGCGCCCGCTGCTGGTCGTAGCCGAGCGCGAGATAGGTGTGCACCAGGGCGGAATCCGGCATGACGACATCGATCCGCTCGAACTGCCGGCTGAGCCAGCCGAAGAGCTCGGTCATCCGGCCGACCTGGAAATAGCTGTTGCCCGGGCTCACCCCGAAGACCACATGCTCCCGCCGTTCCCAGATCAGGCGTGATTCCTCGGAGAACGGCTGCACGGTGAAGGGCCCTCGCCGGATGACCGGGTTCAGGCTCGTTTCGCCGGACCACGCCATGTCACGTCCACCGCCCGGAACCCGGGTGGCCGGCGCCGTCCAGATATCGCCGGCGCAGCTCCTGCCGGAGGATCTTGCCTGTTCCCGTCCGGGGCATGTCCTTGAAGTCGATCACGATCGGTTCGGCCAGCGGGGGCACTCCGCGCACGGCCCGCTGCCACTGCTTCGGGTCCAGCCGGCCGTCGGGTGCGGCCACCACGGGCACCAGCGGACCGTCCGCCACCGGGAGCAACGCCACGTCGTGCCCTTCCGGCAGGTAGTCGACGATCACGTCCTCGTGTTCCAGGCAGCTGCCACCGGGTGCGTAGTTGACCTCGCGGTCGAACAGCTTGACGGCGCCCGTGCGGGTCATGACGCCGATGTCACCGGTGTTCCACCAGTCGCCCACGGCCTTCTCGTCCCAGCGTTCGGGCTCCTTGTAGTAGCCGACGCACCGCGCCTTCGTCTTGGCCAGCACGACGCCCGGACTGCCGGCGGGGACCGGCTCGAACGTCCGCGGATCCACGATCTTGAGCTGGACGAAGCCCGGCATCGGCCGGCCCACCTTGCGCGGTCCCGGCTGCTGGTCCCGCCGCTTGTTCGCCCGGTACCGCGTGATCATGGTCATGCCGAGGCCGCCGGTCTCCGACTGCCCGTACCCCTCCCGCCAGATGGGGAACCGGCGCCTGGAGGCGTTGAGGAACGTGCGGATCACCGACCAGCGCATCGCGTCGAAGTTGCCGATGAACATGCGCACCGAGGCGAAAGCGTCACCTCGGTTGTCCCTGGTGAGGCGCACCATGTTGAGAAAGTCGATCGGCAACGCCTCGATGACCGTCGGGCGGTGCTGCCGGAACATCGGGCCGACCACTTCGGGGTCGTTCTCGCTCATCAGCAGGGTCGTCGCGGGCGACAGCGTCAGCACCGAATAGATCCACGTGAAGGCCCGGGCGTGCACGTAGGGCAGGAACATCGCCACGACGTCGTTGCGATGGAACGTCAGTGGCGGCAGATGGCGGGATTCCAGCCGCGCCATCTGGCCCTGGAGCTTGTCCGGGGTGTACATGATGAGTTTCGGAATGCCCGTCGTGCCGGACGTGTGGGTGAGCATCATCAGTTCGTCGCCGCCCCGCGGGACGGGCGCGGGCACAGGGCCACCGAGCACGTCGGCGAGCGACAACGCGTCCGGCACGCCGCCGTCGAGGCACAACGTCCGGTCCGCGAACGAGGACAGCGGGCTCGCGCCGGATCCGTCCTCCTCCAGCAGCCGCCGGTTGCTCACCAGCACCTTCGGTTCGGTCCGCCGCAGCAGCGCCCGTACCGAATCGGGTGGCAGCAGCCCCGACAACATGACCGGGACGGCGCCGATCCTGATCCCGGCGGCGGCCAGGAGCAGGCAGTCGAAATGGTTCTCCTTGTACACCGCGACCCGGTCGCCGGGCCGGACTCCGGCCGCGTACAGGCCGGCGGCGGTGTTTCGCACACATTCGGCGATGGCCGGCAGGTCGAGAAGCCGCTGCTGTCCGGGATCGATATCCATGGGACGGCTCAGGCGGAAGAACATTGGTTTTCCAATGTCCGCCCTGCGGTCGAAAAGGGTTCCCAGACTCGACTTCCATAATTGCATGCCAGACATTGATCCGCATTCCCCCGTTTCGGGCCGATCAATTCGACGCTTCGACGTTACGGCCGTATAACGCGCAAGGTCAAGAACGCTCACTTCGGCTTCCGTAGTGAGTGGCGTGCTGGATGAAAGATTTCTTGACAGGCCGTGAACTGCGACTTCCCGCATTACCTGCCGGTACTCGGACAGATGTGTGATAGATTTTCGTCGTGATTCACGTCACAATCATGTCAGCGAAGTGCACTTTCGGGAGAATGGCGTTGTGCTGCAGGCGATCATCGGGGTCTCAACGCTTTTCGGGCTGGTCCAACGGCCGCGCGTCCGGGTCCGGGGCGGGTGGGGACATCCGGGGGTGTGGTTGCTCGGGGTCGTCGCGGTGCTGCTGGTCAACCAGGTGCTGCTGAACGTCCACATCCTGGCCGTGCACCACGGGGACGTGAGCTTCATCGCGAGGTATGTCCCGGATGGCTGGTTCGACATCGCCGACCACGATCCGGTGATCACCTGGCTGGCGGCGAACTTCCCGACGCCGCAAGCCTTCGCGGTCAGCATCTTCCGCATCCCGTCGTTCTTCGAGCTGCCGTTCGGGATGCTCGCCTACCTCACCGTCTGCCGGTGGTTCGGACCGGAGCTGTACCGCCGGGTGGCGAGCCTGGCCTGGCCGATGGCTTTCGCCTACACCACGGTCTTCTCGCTGATCGAGGTGAAGCTCGAGAACCCGTACACCGTGCAGGACGTCGTCATCCGGTACGCCTCGGCCGTGGCCGTCGCGTTCATCGTGCCGAAACTCGATGCGCCGCAAGGCCAACGGGTCACCAGCGCGAAGGACCTGGTGCTGTTGCTGGTTTCGGTGGGCGCGACCGGCGCACTGGTGCTGGCGATCTACGACACCGTGCTGCTCTACAACCTGGGTCGCGTGGAGAAGCAACTACCGGTGGTGATCATCGCGGCAGTGGTGCTCACCGCGACGAGGCTGGCGGCGCGTAACAAAGGAACTGCGGCGGGACCGGCGATCGGCACGGTCATCCGGATGCTGTCCTGGTTCCTGGCCTACTTCGCAGTGCCCGCGCTCGCCATCCGCTACGGGCTGATCTTCGGCGCGCCGTGGACGGCCACGATCGCCGGAGTCGCCGTGATCACCGTGGCACTCGCCCGGACCGTGCGCGAGATAACAGTCAGCGCCCGCTGGGCGCTGCAGCTGACCGGGGCGGCGGCGGCCGGGGTGGTCGCCGCCTACCTGGGGTACCGGTTCAGCGCCGGCTACCCCGAACTGCGGTTGCTGCTCGCGGTGACCGCGTTCTGTGCGATCGCGGTCACGACCTGCGCCGCGACCGACCGGCTCTACTGGAGGTAGCCCTCGACCTGCTGGGCGGGCCGGGCCTGGGCGTCGTCCGGGTCCTCGCCGGCGCTGCGCCGGGCCCGCCGCTGGCGCAACAGGTCCCAGCACTGGTCCAGGGCCTCTTCCAGGCCACGCAGCTGGGCGTGCTCCTCGTCGGAGTCGATCTCGCCGGCCACCGAGCGGGTGCGCAGCTCGTGCTCGCGGTCGACCAGTGAACGGATCTGGTCGAAGATTTCGCGTTCCGTCATGGACGAACCGTAACCCGTTCACCTGCTCTCAGGTCCGTTGGCTTAGCCTCGTGGCGTGGGGAATCTGAGGACACGGGTGATCGCGTGGTTCGCGCGACGCTATCTCGCGCGCGCCCAGAAAAAGGGCTTCGACCTGGCGAGAATGCCCATTCCCGAGGCCGCACTGATGCCGTTGAAACGCGATGGTCTCGATCCGGTGGCCGATCTCGGCCAGATGCGCGAGCGCACCCCGATCGGCAAGCTGCCGATCGGCTTCGGCATCAACCTCTGGCTGGTCAGCGGGCACGAAGAGGCCAAGGCCGTGCTCAGCGACGCCAAGGCGTTCAGCAACGACTTCGCCAACCTGGCCGGCGCGGGCGCGACCGTCCAGCAGGACCCGGGCGGTCTCGGGTTCGCCGACCCGCCGGTGCACACCAGACTGCGCAAGCTGCTGACCCCGGAGTTCACCATGCGCCGGCTGGCCCGGCTGACCCCGGGCATCAAGGAGATCATCGAGCAGCGGCTGGACGCGATGGCCGCCTCGGCCGGCCCGGTCGACCTGGTGCAGGAGTTCGCGCTGCCGATCCCGTCGCTGGTGATCTGCGAGCTGCTCGGCGTGCCCTATGAGGACCGTGAGGCGTTCCAGCACCTCGCGATGGCCCGGTTTGACCTGTTCGGCGGCGCGGGCGCGTCGCTGGGCGCCATCTCCGAGTCGCTGGAGTACCTGCTCGGCGTGGTCCGCAAGGAACGCGAGAACCCGGGCGACGGCCTGCTCGGCATGATCATCAAGGAGCACGGCGACGAGGTCGACGACCGTGAGCTGGCCGGTCTCGCCGACGGCGTGCTCACCGGCGGGTTCGAGACCACCGCGAGCATGCTCGCGCTCGGCGCCCTGGTCCTGCTGCAGGACGAGGAGATGTTCCGGCGGGTGCACGACGACGATGACGCCATCAACGGGTTCGTCGAGGAGGTCCTGCGCTACCTGACCGTCGTGCAGGTGGCCTTCCCCCGGTTCGCCCGCGAGGACATCGAGGTCGGCGGGGTGCGGATCGCCAAGGGTGACGTGGTGATCGTGTCGCTGAGCGGGGCGAACCGCGACCCGGCGCTCGGCCTGGACCTCGAACGCGTCGACTCGACCCGGGTGCCCACCTCGCACCTGGCCTTCGGGCACGGCGTGCACCGCTGCATCGGCGCCGAACTGGCCCGGATGGAGCTGCGGGCCGCCTACCCCGCGCTGGTCCGCCGGTTCCCGCGGCTGCGGCTGGCCAAGCCGGCCGACGAGCTGGCGTTCCGCAAGGTCTCGATCGTCTACGGCGTGGAGTCGCTGCCCGTACTCACGTCGTGATGCCGCTGGTAGTAGCGGCCGACGCGGGCCCGGTTGCCGCATGACGGCTTGCACCACGCCTGCCGAGGGTGGGCCTGCAGGAAGTACTTCACGCACCGGGGCGCCGGGCAGGCCTTGAGCCGCTTGCGATCCGGGCCGCTGAGCACGTCGATGGCCGAGCGGGCGATCTCGGCGAGCAACTGGTGCGACTCGTCCGCGAACGTCTCGCGGTACTCGACCTCGTCCGGCCAGACCAGCTGAGGCGCGCGCAACACCCCGGTGGCGGCCTTGTTCAGCTGCCGCAACGCGATGTCCAGCGACAGCCTGCCGTCGTCGTCCTTGGCCGGTGGGTCCGGGTGCACCGCGTGCGCGAACAACGCCCGGATCGCGCGGCGCAGTTCGACGACCTTCTCGCGGGCGCGCGACGGGCGCAGCCCCTGGCTCTCCAGCCATTCGCCGAAGCCCTGGCCCGTCTCGATGTCGTCGATCACGCCGTCCTTGCCGTCGTGGTGGACGGTCCGGGCGAGCTCCAACGCGAGGTTGCGCATTCTCCCAGCCTAATGGGACTTGGCTGGATTGCCGTGTGACCGCTAAGGTCGCCTAATGGGGTATGACGAGAATGCCATTAGAGACGCCATCGCCGCCGGGCACGAACGCCTGCTCAAGCTGCTGGACGGCGCCGATGACGCCGCCATGCGAGCGTCGACCGAGCTGCCGGGCTGGACCCGGGGACACGTCGCCACGCACGTGGAACACAACGGTGCCGCCTGTGCGCGCCAAGCCGTGTACGCGGGCCGGGGCGAGCTGATCGACTTCTACGACGGCGGCCGCCCGGCCGCACAGCCCCGGATCGAGGCCGCGTCGGGCCGTCCGGCGGCGGAGATCAAGGCGGCGATGGCGGACTCGATCGCCGCGGTGGAGCAGGCGTTCGCGCAGGTCGAGGACTGGGAGGCGCCGGTGACCTACCGCGACGGCGTGCTGCGCGACGTGCTGGAGGCGCGCTGGCGGGAGGTCGAGATCCACACGGTCGACCTGGGCCTCGGGTACACGCCGAGCGCGTGGACCAGCGAGTTCTGCTTGCACGCCTTGGGGTTCCTCAGCGCCCGGGTGGCGGGCGAGCTGACCGTGGTCACTCCGGATGGCACATGGGTCTTCGGGTCAGGTTCGCCTTTCCGGGTGACCGGGGAACTCGGCGATGTGGTGGCCTGGATCGCCGGACGGACGCCGGAGAACACCCTTTCCGGCGAACTCCCGGAGCTCGGACAGTGGCCCTAAGTCACAGTTCCTGACCTAATAGTGGTGATCTTGTTCCGCGCTCCGATAAGTTTGCCGGTGGTTGACCAGAACACCGGGGGTTGGATATGCGCGCAGCGCGCTTATGGGGTGCCGTCACCGTTTTTCTCGTCATGTCCGGGACACCGGCGCTGGCGGGGGAGACACCGGCGCCGGCGGCGCCCTCCGGGAGCGCGCCGGCGTCCGCACACGCGGCCGCGGCAGCCCCCGCGCTGAAGATCGACGTGGCCGTCCCGGACCGCAAGTTCGTGGTGGACGAGGAAGTCCCCTTCGACGTCACCATCAGCAACACCGGTGACGCGGATGCCAAGGCGGTCAAGGCGGTCGCCGAGCTGACGGCCGGTTCGCCGTTCCGGCTGAACACCGGAGGCTTCGGCAAGTTCGCCGGCGACGGGGACGCGGTCGCCGCGGGCAAGAGCACCCTGTTGCACCTCAAGGGCAGCGCCACCGAGTGGAAGGACGGCGACGCCAAGCTGACCTTCCGCGTGTTCACCCCCGATGACACCAGCAGCGCGGGCGCCACGAAGGACGTCACCGTCAAGCTCGTCCCGACCACGGCCAAGTCGACGGTCACCGGCGTTTTCTACGGTGACACCAACGACAACGGCGAGCTCAACGCGGGCGAGGGCCTCGCGAACGTCACCGTGAAGCTCACCGCGACCAGCGCGCAGTCAGCGACCGCGACCGCGACGACGGACGCCGATGGCAAGTTCCAGTTCACCGACGTGCCCGCGCGGATGTACAAGGTCGAAGCCACCGGTGCGCTGGCCAATGACTGGATCGCGCCGAACGTGCAGGTCGTGGCCGTCGACGGCACCAACCGGCAGGTGACGTTGCGCGCGGCCAAGCCGATCAGCACGTTCCTCAAGGCCACCGCCAAGTTCGACGACGGCCCGTACCGGCCGGGCAACGAGGCACACCTGACGATCACGTTGGTCAACAGCGGGACCCGCGCGGTCGAGCACGTCGTCGCGTCCTGTGACGCGGCCGGCTCCGGCTGGCACCTCAAAGGCCACAAGGACGCCGCCCGCTGGGGCGAGCTGGTGTCCGGGGCGACGGTGAACGTGGGCGAGACCCGGGTGTTCAAGGTCTCCGGGATCGTGCCGGACGATGCCATCAACTCCGGGATCGTCTACATCACCTGCCAGTTCGGCCCGGCCGACGGCCAGTACGCCAGCGGGTTCCCGAAGGTGTTCACGCTGGCCAAGGTGCCCGGCAAGAACGGTTCCTTCGTGGCGACGCTGTACAACGACGCCAACAACAACTCAGCGGTGGACGACGGCGAGGCCGTGCCGAACATCGACGTCGTCCTGCACGACCCGCTCACCGGCGCCGAGGTGACCAGGGCCAAGACCGACGCCGCGGGCCTGCTGAAGTTCGAGAACATCCCGGCCTGCTGGTACATCCCGGAGCTGTCCGGCGGCTGGCGGCTCAAGGACAACGGGTTCATGCCGGTCAACGCCAAGGACACCCAGCACTGGGCGCTGCAGGTCGTGCAGAAGAACGACGCCAAGCCACGGGACGACACCCAGGGCGCTCCGACCGAGGCCAAGAACGTGCAGACCACGAACCTGGCCAACACCGGGGTGGACGTGACCGGCCCGGCGATCACCGGGTTCGCCCTGCTGGCGCTCGGTGTCGGGGCGGTGTTGTCCGGGCGGCGGCGCGTGGCCTGACGTGTGTGCGGCCGGTCACACCGGCCGCTGTCACATTCGCCCCAGCCCGCCCGTCAAGTGGGTATGGCGAAGACGATTCTCGTGACCGGCGGGACCGGTAAGCTCGGCTCGTTGGTGGTCGGCCTGCTGCGGGCGGATGGCCATGACGTGCGGGTGGCCAGCCGCGGCACCGGGCCTGGACTGTTCACTGTGGACTGGAAGACCGGCGCGGGCCTGGACGCGGCCGTCGCCGGGGTGGACGCGATCGTGCACTGCGCGGCCGCGTTCAACGACATCGCGCCGGATCGCGCGCTCGTCGCCGCGGCGGCGAAGGCGCAGGTGCCGCACCTGCTGTACATCTCGATCGTCGGCGTGGACAAGATCCCGTTCCGGTACTACGCGACCAAACGCGCCGCGGAGGAGCTCATCGAGCGGTCCGGCGTGCCGTACACCGTCCTGCGCACGACCCAGTTCCACGACCTGATCCGGGTGCTGCTCGCGTTCCTGGCGCGCTCGCCGCTGATGTTCGTGCCCAGCCTCAGGTTCCAGCCGATCGATGTGTCCGAAGTGGCCACCCGGCTGGCCGGGCTGGCGGCCGGATCACCGGCCGGGCACGTCGAGGTGATGGGCGGCCCGCAGGTGCGGGAGCTGACCGAGATGGCCCGCGTCTACCTGGCGGCCACCGGGCGGCGCCGGGCGATCGTGCCGTTCCGCTTGCCGGGCAAGGCTTTCGGCCGGTTCCGGGCCGGTGATCACCTCGCGCCGGACCATGCCGTCGGCAAGATCACCCTCGAGGAGCACCTCGCGTCCACTAAGGACACCCGGAAGGTGGCGTACCGATGACTCGCGTTCTGGTGTGGCTGCTGGCCGTGGTGGAGGGAGCGATCGGGGTGTGGGCCACGGTCTGGCCGGTGTCGTTCTACGAGGACGGGCCGATCCCGTTCGCCGGCACCGGCTGGGTCGCCGCTTTGCCGCCGTACAACGAACATCTCATGCGCGACTACGGCACGATGACGTTGGCGATGACGGTGGTGCTGGTGTACGCGGCCGTGCGGATGACACCGTCGGTCGTCCGGCTGAGCATGGTGGCGATGCTGGTGTTCGCCGTGCCACACACTCTCTTCCACGTGCTGCACTTGGAACATTTCAGTCCGGGTGCCGCGGTCGGTCAGACGGTGACGTTGGCGCTCACCATCGTGCTGCCGTTGGTCGTTCTCGCGTTGTCCGGGAGGCGGGTCACGGCCGCGGTGTGATTGCATGGCGCTGTGGGGGAGGCACGGAGACCTTGGTGGCGGCGAGCGATGCGGATCGCGCTCGTCGTCGCCTGCGTGCTGGCCGTGTTGCTGGGCGCGTGCGTCACGTGGACGTTCCTCGCCTCCAGCGGGCACCGGTACGTCTACACCGACGCGCCGAGCACCGAGACCGTGATCGTGTTCGGCGCGAAGATCGAGGACGGCAACCCACTGCCGTTCCTCACCGGACGGCTGGAGACGACCGCCGCGCTCTGGCGGGCCCGCAAGGTCCACTCGGTCCTGGTGTCCGGGAACGCTTCCGGGACTTCGGGCGACGAGACCAAGGCGATGACCGAGTACCTCGTCACGCACGGGGTCGACCGTTCGGCCATCACCGTCGACCCGTATGGGCTGGATACGTACGACACATGCGCGCGAGCTGTACAGGTTTACGGGATCAATCGGGCACTGCTGGTGACGCAGGCCTACCACCTGCCCCGGGCGGTGTCGTTGTGCCGCAACCTGGGCATGGACGCCGACGGGGTGGCCTCGACCTGCGACTGCGGCCTGTTCAGCATGATCAAGAACCGGGCGCGGGAGGTGCTGGCGACCGTCGGCGCGGTCCGCCTGGCGATCTGGAACCGGCCGCCCGCCGTGTCGGCCAAGTGAGCGCGTTCCCCCGATAGTGGCATGATTGTGCTGAGCAGAGGGGGACACAACATGGTCGAAGGCGAGCACGGGAGGCAACCGCTGTTCCCGTCGCCGCTACCGGCGCCACCCACCCAGCCACGCAACTCGCCCTGGGCCATCCTCGGCGTCGTGGTGGCCCTGGCGCTGGCCCTGACGTTCATCGTGGCGCCCGGGACCTTCACGCGGACCGTCGCGGGCGTTCCGCTCGCCGCGCCTACCCAGGCGGACGACAAACCCAACGCCGCCGCCCCGGTCGCCCCCTCCAGCACCGCCCCGGAAACCCCCAAAGCGCAGTCCGTGACGGACACCAACGCGTTGCTCAACCCCGGCAAGTCGCTGCCGGCGGTGAACTGCAAACTGCCCGCCTTCGGCAAGTCCGCGGACCAGCTGCGCAACTACTACCAGGCCATGATCGGCTGCCTGGACTCCGCCTGGAAACCCGTGCTGGAGCAGGCACATGAGCCGTTCGAGTCCCCCTCCCTGAACGTCGAGGACGACCCGGTGAGCGGCTGCGGCACGCCCTCGTCGGAGATCGCGGTGGCCTTCTACTGCCCCAAGGACAAGACCATCTTCATGCCACGTAATCGTGTGGTGGACTCGATGGGCGCGAACCAGGGCGGGCACATCATGGTGCTGGCACACGAGTACGGGCACCACGTGCAGATGCTCAGCGGGATCACGCGCGGGCTCGGGTACAAGATGGGCGGGAAGGACGAGAACTCCCCCGAGTACCTCGAGCTGACCCGGCGGATGGAACTGCAGGCCGACTGCTTCTCGGGGATGTTCATCGGGGCGGTGAGCGGACGAGGGTCCATCGGCAAGACCCTGGGGACCTCCGCTTCGGGCGCGTTCCGGAGTTCGGTGGCGGACAAGACCCACGGCAGCGTCAAACACCAGATCCAGTGGGGCACCGCGGGCGTGAAGAACAACAACACCGCCTCGTGCAATACCTGGACCGCCGCGAGTGGGGACGTCAGCTGAGCCCCGGTCTTCTGTGGACAGCTGGGGGCTTGGGTCGCGGGATTGTCGGTGGGGGTCGGTACGCTGGATTTCGGGGGGCCGGAGGCAAGGGGCGCGCTGCGTTGGGGCGCGGTTCGGTTTGACATGGGTCCCGTCGGCGGCCCTACGGCAGGTCCGCACTGGGACGTGGCTTCAAGGCCGAGCCCGATCGCGGCTGGCCCTGGACCTGCCCCGCGCGACCTTCCTTAGGGCCGCCTCAAACCCCGCCGCTTCAGCGGACACCACCCCACATCTATCGCCTCAGCGGACACCATCCCAAGCCCACCGCCTCAGCGGTCACGACCTCAAGCCCAGCTACCTGGGCGGTCACTAGCTCAACCGCCCACCATCTCGGCGGGCACCACCTCGGGGCTGGCCACGCCACCAGGCCTTTCGCCCCCTCAATGGGCCTACCGCCCTCTCAGGCGCGCCCACCCGAACCGGCCGCCGACCCACGGTGCCCACCGCGCCACCTCCTCATCACCCGAACCGGCCGCGCCTCACCGTGCCGCCTCGCCATCCCAACTTCCCTCCGTGCCAACCTCCCGTCACTCAACCTCGCGCCACCGCACCCTGCTCGCCACCGTGCCATGCCTGCCCGCTCCGCATCGGCTCGGCTGCGGGGCGGGCCGATGCGCTACGTGAGGGTTTTCCAGAGGAATTCGAAGACGAGGGCCCATTTGAAGGCGAGCTGTTCGTTGTCGGCGGCGGCGCCGTGGCCGCCCTCGATGTTCTCGTAGTAGCGGACGTTGTGGCCCTGTTCGAGCATGCGGGCCACCATTTTCCTTGCGTGGGCGGGGTGGACTCGGTCGTCCCTTGTGGACGTGACGAAGAGGGTGGGTGGGACTTTCAGTCCTTTGTGGATGTTGTGGTAGGGGGAGAACGGCTTGATGTAGGCCCATTCCTCGGGTTCGCGGGGGTCTCCGTACTCGGCGATCCAGGAGGCGCCGGCGAGGAGTTCGTGGTAGCGCTGCATGTCCAGGAGGGGGACCTGGCAGACGATGGCACCGAAGTGTTCGGGGTACCTGGTCAGCATGACGCCCATCAGCAGACCGCCGTTGCTGCCACCCTGGATCCCGAGCTTGCCGGGGGTGGTGATGCCCTGGGCGACGAGATCCTTCGCGACGGCCACGAAATCCTCGTAGACGAGGTGCCGGTTCTCCTTCACCGCCTGGGAATGCCATTCCGGGCCGTACTCGCCGCCGCCCCGGAGGTTGGCGACCACGTAGGTGCCGCCGCGGGCCAGCCAGCCGCGGCCGACGTGACCGAGATAGCTGGGGGTCAACGAGATCTCGAACCCGCCGTACCCGGACAGCAACGTGGGACCGCCGGAACCCACGACGTAGTAAGGGATCTTCGTGCCGTCCGCGGAGGTCGCGAACAGCTGCCGCACCTCGATCCCGGTGGTGTCGAACAAAGCGGGAGCCTGCTTGAGGATCTCCGGCGACGAAGCAGCACTCAGGTCTCCGCGGCGGAGCGTCGCCGGTTCGGTGTAGCCGCTGGAGTTCAGGAAGTACTCGTTGCTCTCCTCCGGGTCGGTGTCGGTGATCCCGGCGATCTGGCCCGCGGGAACGCCGGGCAGCGGGGCACGCGTCCAGCCGGAAGGTCCCGGGGTGAGGACCTCCAGGCGGCTCTGCACGTCGTGCAGCGTGTTGATGATCAGGTGGTCCCGCGTCCACGAGTGGTAGCTCAGTGAGGTGTGTTCATCCGGCGCGAAAAGCACCTCGAGGTCGCGAGAACCGGCCAGGTAGGCCTCGAACCGCGTCGCGATCAGGCAGCCTGGAGGGTAGGTCGTGCCGTCGACGGTCCACGGCGAACGCGGCGTGATGAGCAGCCACTCGCGCTCGACGTCGGTCTCGGCGTCGTCGGGCACGTCGATCCGCACCAGCTCGTCGTCCCGGCGCAGGTACCGCTCGGTCCGGTAGAAGTCGATGCTGCGGGCGGCGAAATGCCGTTCGAACCCGCGGGTCGGATCGTAGGTCGCCGAGGCGGACACGTCGTCCGGCTTGCCCTCGAAGACGACCACGGCCTCCTCCAGCGGGGTGCCGCGCCGCCACTGCTTGACGATCCGCGGGTAGCCCGACGAGGTGAGCGAGTCCGGGCCGAAGTCGGTGCCGACGTACACCGTGTCGATGTCGATCCAGCGCATCCAGCACTTGGCCTCGGGCAGCTCGAACCCGCCCTCGACGAACGAACCCGTCTCGATGTCGAACTCGCGGATCACGTTCGCGTCGGCGCCGCCGCGGGACAGGTTGACCAAAGCGAAGCGGTGCTCCGGCCGCAGCACGGCCGCGCCGTCCCACACCCAGTTCTCGCCTTCGCGCGTGGCCAGCTCGTCCAGGTCGAGGATGATCTGCCAGTCCGGCTCGGCCTGGCGGTAGGACTCCAGCGTGGTGCGCCGCCACACCCCGCGTGGGTTGGCCGCGTCCTGCCAGAAGTTGTAGAGCATGTCCCCGCGGCGGCGGATGTAGGGGATCCGGTCGTCGGCGTCGAACACCGCGCGGATCTCGTCGCGCAACTCGGCGAAACGGGCGCTGCCGGTCAGCTCGGCCACCGCCTCGGCGTTGCGGGCGCGGACCCACGCCATGGCGTCGTCCGCGGTCACCTCCTCCAGCCAGAGGTACGGGTCGTAGTCGCTCATACCTCCTAGTGTGACCTAACCGCGCCACAACTCCAGCACGGAGTCGATCTTGGTCCGGATGCGTGCCCGTGCGTCCTCCCGGTCCACACCGGACATCAGCAGTTCGTCGTAGTCGGTGTCCTCATGACGGATGGACGCGATGACAGCCCGGGTCATGGCCTCCTCGTCGAGCGCGCGCCCGGCCGCCGAACGGCCCACCCGGCCACTCCCACGCAGCCCCGTGTGCCGCGCGATCGCCTCCGCGCGACCCGGCGGACAGTGCGGGAACAACCGCCCGATCAGCTCGGCCATCCGCGCCTGCAGCTCGACGTCCCCCTCGGCCCGGCGGACCGCGTCCCGTTCGCGCCGCCGCAGCCGGACCTCCTCGTCGGCGAAACACTCCTGCTCGGCCTGCTCCAGCGCCCGCTCCTCGACGAGCACGCCCTTGCGGTCGTAGCGCTTGCGCCGCTTGTTGAACTCCACGACCACCGCGGCCAGCCCGCTGGCCTTCCTCGCGCGCCGGGTCAGCGTGGCGTCGCCGGACGGCAGGAACACCAGGTGGTCCATGTCCGCGCAGGTCAGACAGCTCGGGCCGGTGTTGTCCATGATCAGGTACGGGCCGGTGTCAGCACAGCCCACGCACGTCCACTCGCCGGCCGGGATCACCACGATCAGATCCGGAGCGGTGTTCTGCTTCTGCGTCAGCCGTTCCCGGCGCTTCTCGGACAGGTCCGGCGCCAGCCAGTGCGCCCGGTACTCGCGTTCGACCGCCTCATCGCCGTTCTCGGTGAACCGCAACGGCCGGCGGCCCCGGTTGGTCGAGACGTAGCTGCTCTCGCCCGCGGTCAGACCGCGTTCGCGGGCCCAGCGGCGCAGGATCTCGCGCGCGTCGGCCAGCTTGGCCGAGTCCACGGCCGCGATCGACTCCAGCGTCCCGGCCTGCTCGCGCTCCCACGCCTGCAACCGCGGCAGCCAGCCCAGCTGCGCCAGCACGTCCACCGTGGTGACGATCTTGGACTTGGCCAGCAGGGCCTCGGCCGCGGTGACGATCCGCCGTTCCAGCTTCGTCTCGAAACTCACGCGCGCCATTCTCCCGTCGTGGTTACCGTGCCTGGACATGGTTCCAGGAGTGCGCATCCCGGCGGCGGCCGAGCTGGCCCTGCTCGAGGCGATCGAGACCGCGGCGGACAAGGTGTTCCAACCGCTGGGCATCGTCTTCCCGCCGGGCAGCGTGATCAGCACCGTCACCGACCCCGCCAAGCTGCTCGTCGCGGGCGACCCGCCCGTCGGCTTCGCGTACGCCGACGACGTGGACGGCGCCCTGCACCTGCACCAGATCGCCGTGCACCCCGACCACGCCCGCCAGGGCATCGGCACCCAGCTGATGGACGCCGTGTTCGAGCGCGCCGGGGGACGGCCGGTCACCCTGACGACGTTCCGTGACGTGCCGTGGAACGGGCCCTGGTACGCGCGGATGGGGTTCACCGAAGTCGCCGAGCCCGGTCCGGGGCTGGCCGCGATCGTCGCCGAAGAACACGCCGCGGGCCTGACCGACCTGGGTGTTCGCATCGCGATGACAAGACCGGAACATAACGGACACATACAGTGATCTGTTGCCGATCACACCTGAACGCCTAGCCTGCCAGTAGGCAACGTCACACCGGCGGTTAGGACGGAGGCGCCTCATGCGGATCGCGGACGTATTGCGCACCAAAGGCTCGACGGTGGCGACAGCGGAACCGGAGACCACGGTGACCGAACTGCTCGCCATGCTGGCCGGGCACAACATCGGCGCCATGGTCGTGCTCGCCGCCGACGGCACGGTGGTCGGGATCGTCTCCGAGCGGGATGTGGTGCGAAGGCTGAACGAACGCGGCGCCGCACTGCTGGACCGGCCGGTCTCGGAGATCATGACGCCCGAGGTGTTCACCTGTCAGCCCGACGACTCGGTGGACAGCCTGACCGTGCTGATGACCGAACGCCGGATCCGGCACGTTCCGGTGGTCACCGAAGGCAGGCTGGTCGGCATCGTGAGCATCGGTGACGTGGTCAAGAGCCGGATCAAGAAGCTGGAGGAGGACCAGCAGCAGCTCGAGGCCTACATCACGCAGGGCTAGTGAGCTTCGCCAGGACTGCGTCCAGTTCGGCGTCGGTCAGCTCGACGCCGAACTGGTCCCGCAGGGTCTCGACGGCCTGTTCGGGGGTCAGCGTCCGCTGTGAACGCACGCCTTCCGGGCCCTTCACGGTCAGCTCGGTGCCGCTGAGCACGAGGTGCTCGTCCTCGTCCCGCGACTGCGCCACCAGCCGGTTCACGAAGGGGGATCCCTGCCAGGTGGCCGTGTAGTGGTTGGCCATCAGGTAGTCGGCCGGGTAGGTGTGCTCGATCGCGAACGCGTACAGGTCCGACCAGCCCTCCGGGCCGAGCAGCTGCAGCACCCAGATGTCGTCCTCGCGGGTCAGCCGGAACGTCCAGGACCCGTGCTGCACCGTGGTTTCCCGCAGTGGCACGGGATCGAGCAGGTTCGCGCCGAAACCCACGTCGGTCAGGAACCGTTCACCGTCCACAGTGGCCAGAAGCATCATGTGCGTGCGCGGGCGGACGGTTTCCGGACCGCCCACGCGGGTGCGCGCGGCCAGGCGGGTCACCTCGATGCCCAGGCGTTCCAACGCGGCCGCGTACAACGTGTTGTGCTCGTAGCAGTAGCCGCCGCGGCCGCGCTGCACCATTTTCGCTTGCAGGCTCGGCAGATCCAGCGCGGGAACGCGGCCGATGTACGGGTCCACGTTCTCGAACGGGATGTTCGCGCGGTGCCCTGCGGCGACCGACCGCAGGTTCGGCTTGTCCACCTCGATGCGCTTGAGGTACGCGTCCAGGTCCAGCTCTTCGATCCCCCACTGCGACAACGTGTTACTCCCGCCAGCCGATCATCTCCACGCCGCGTGCGACGTCCACCCGGAAGCCTACGGTGATCTCGCCGCTGGCGCCCGCGGCCAGCGGCAGCTTCCAGGTCAGCTCGCCCAGGTCGGTGCGCTCGTCCGGGTTCGGCTTGCAGGTCACCTCCTTGACCACGATGCTGTCGTCGCGCGACACCGGGATCTGGTCCAGGACGGTCACGGTGGTCTGGCGGCGGCCGAAGTTGCCGATCTTGATCCGGTACTCGGCCTCCCGCCTGCGGGTGCTGCCGATGATCGCCTTGCCCGCGGTGCGCCGGACGAGTTCGCGTTCGACCCGGATCCGGTCGTCCACGCCGAGGTTGAGCTCGACCTCCTCGCTCGGCGACCACACCTGCAGGCTGGTCGTGCCGACGAACTCCGACTCGTGGAACACCGACGCCTTGCCCGGCCGCAGGGTGTGCTCGGAGGTGTTCACCGCGGTGGCCCGCAGGTAGGCCTCGGGGCCGATGACCGGGGCGGTGACGTGGTCGAGCGACGCGGACAGGTCGATGACCGTGACGGTCGTGCGGTGCGCGGTCCCGTCGGATGGCACCGCGACCTGGCGCGTCGGCCGGTAGGTGGCCGCGGCGGCGCCGTGTTCGACCTCGTGGACTGCCCTGGTGAGCGCCTGCGCGGACCGGGCGGCGCCGGGCATCGCCATCTTCGGCGCGGGCGGCGGGGCCGCGGCTCCGTAACCCGCGACGGCGGTGTCCATCATCGCGGCCGGCACCGGCATGGGCTGGAACCGGTCCAGATACCAGGGGTCCAGTTCCGGCACCTGGGCGGTGACCGCGGGGCGGGCAGTGGACAGCGCCAGCTCGCACTCCGGCCAGTCCTCGCCGGTGCTCTGGGTGATCTCGGCGTGCCAGGTCAGGGTGAGCTGCTCGCCGGTCAGCCGGATGTCGTAGGTGGACTCCCACTGGGCCTGGTAGACCACATAGGACAGTTCGACCTCGACGTCACCGTCCTCCCGCACGTCCAGCTCGACGAACACGGCCTTGCGGTCCGGGACCTGCTGCGCGTGGTAGGCGGCCAGCGTGCGCTGGTGCATGTCGTGCTCTTCCTGGACCCGCAGCCGCTGCTCGGCCAGCTCCCGTTTGCGGCCAAGCGCTTTCGTCAGCTGGTAGCTCAGATCCCCGGACAGGCCGGCGACCTTGCGCGTCTCCATGGTCCCGGCGGCGAGTGCGCGGGCCAGCGGCCCGGTCATCCGGCGGCCCAGCGTGTTCAGCAGCTCGACGTGGCTGTCCTCGACGCTGGTCAGGTCGGCCAGCTCGGCGAGCTCGCCCTCCAGCGCCTCGATCTTGTCCTCGAGCTCCTTGACCCGGTCGTCCGGCGACTGGGTGTGCAGCTGCATGGTCACGTCGACACCCAGCACGGTCGCCGCCCCGCGCCCGCTCACCCGCACGGAATCCTGTTGCAGGCCAAGCGGAAGCCCGCCCACCGTCACGCGCTGCTGGCCCTGCGTCAGCGTCACCGTGGTCCGGCGCGTCACCCGCGCCTGGCCGGGGTACACCGTCACGGCCACGATCGGAGCCTCTGTCCGCACACCGCTGGTCACCCGGTGAGGCTACCGGCATTCCCACTCAGCCCGGCCGTGCCCCGGCATCCCGCGCGGCTTGGCCTGCCTCCGGAGTCCAGCTCCTTCCGGGTGCCTCGGGGATCCCGGACCCCTACTTGGTCCCGCCGATCATTTCCGGCGTGCAGCACGCGCGGTCTCGCCTACGCTGGAACACGACCCGCGCTGGGGTCGCGAGGCCGGCCGCGTGGCGCGAGCCGGAAATGACCGGCTTCCGGCGACCAAGCCCGTCCGAGCGAAGCGAGGACAATTGACACAGTTCGCGATCTCCTTGCCGCAGGCCGAGTTCGATCCCGGGGCATTCCGGGCATTCGTGACCAGGGCCGAGGAGCTGGGGTTCGACAGCGCGTGGACGCAGGAGCAGGTGCTGGGGTCCGCGCCGCGGCTCGGGCCGGTCGAGGTGATGACGTACGCGGCGGCGTGCACGACGACCCTGCGGCTGGGCTGCGCGGTGTTCGTCAGCACGCTGCACAGCCCGTTGCACCTGGCGAAGAGCATCAGCACGCTCGACCACCTCAGCGGCGGCCGGGTCGAGGTCGGCATCGGCGCGGGTGGGCCGAGCCGGGCGCTGTCGGCGTTCGGCGTGTCCCGCGACGGCCTGGTCACCCGGTTCACCGAGGGCCTCGCGTTGATGAAGGCGGCCTGGACCGAGCCGGAGATCACCTTCCAGGGCCGGTTCTGGCAGGTCGAGGGCCTGCGGATGGAGCCGAAACCGGTGCAGAAGCCGCACCCGCGGGTCTGGATCGGCGGTGGCCACCCGAACGCCGTCAAACGCGCCGCGCACCTCGCCGACGGGTTCTTCGGCGCCGGGTCGAGCACCACCGAGGCGTTCGCCGAGCAGGTCAGGATCCTGCGCGAGGCGCTCGGCGGCCGCGAGTTCCCGATCGCCAAACGCGTCTACATCCGGGTGGACGACGACACCGACCGCGCCCGCCGGCACATCTCCGACGATCTCGACAAGCTGTACGGGTTCTTCGGGATGAAGGGCAAGCTCGCCCCCGTCGCGGTCGCGGGCACGCCCGAGGACTGCATCCGCGGCCTGCGCGAGGTCGAGGCCGCCGGCGCCGAGCTGATCCAGCTCAACCCCATGAGCGACGACGCCGCGCAGCTGGAACGCCTGGCCGCCGAGGTCATCCCCGCCTTCGCCTAGAGCGCGGACATCCAGGCCGCACACTGCCAGCTGTGCCCGGCGTGCTTCACGCACGGCCGGAAGGAGCGGCCGGGCACCTGGTTGACTGCCTTGGTCGTGACGCTGGTGTGTCCTTTCGCGACAGTCGCGTGGCAGGGATGCCACGTCCGGTGCCCATCATCCGACCAGTCCAGCGAAACGACGTCTCCCGCCTTGAGCCCATGTCCCCACACCCAGAAGATGGGCTGGTTGTTGATGACCGGCCGGATGCTCATGTAGAGGGTGCCGGTTGCGTTGCCGCCCGTAATCGCTTGGACATGAGCAGAACCTCCCTGACTGCTGGTGTGGAAACACCAGCGTGCCTCAGGGAGGTTCGTTCCCGCCGGTCCAAGCCCTTGCGTGGCAAGGGTTTTGGCAAGGTCTAGGTGTCCGCGTAGAGGGTGATCGTGGTCCAGGCGCCCATGTGGATGCGGTCGCCGTCGGTCAAGGGGCGAGGGGTGTTGGGTTTGAGGTTGTCCTTGCGGTAGTTGAGGAAGGTGCCGTTGGCGGAGTTCATGTCGACGACGGCCCAGCCGCCCTCGGCGTTGGCGACCAGCAGGGCGTGCAGGCGGCTCACTCCCGGGTCCTCAGGCGGACCGGTGAGGTCGATGTCCGGCAGGATCCCGCGGGTGGCGCTGCGGCGCCCGACGCTGACCTGGTCGCCGCGCAACGGGAAATGCCGGTCCGGGCAGTACGGCGGGAACTGGATCGAGTCGGCGTCCGGCCCGCCGTCCGCTTTCACGCTCTCGTAGTACTTCCGGTCCGCGGACACCACCACCGACCACGTCGAGACCTTGGGACCAACGGGCGCCGCCACAACCGGGGCCGAGACCGGCTCAGGCACAGCGGAAACAGCGGGAGCGGCCGGCTGGGCCGCGGGGATCACCGCGAGGGAGTCCGCGCCGCAGTCCTCGCAGAACCGGTCGTCGAGCGGCGCCCCGCACGACGGGCAGTTGCGAGCCTCCTCCTGGACGACGGGAGCCGCGGCGGCGACGGCGGGCGTGGAGTCGAAGGCCAGCCCGCAGACGTCACAGAACTCCTCGTCGGCCGAGTCGTGGCCCTGGGAACAGGTAGGCATCAGCTCTCACCTTCGCCGGACTTCCTGCCAACGCGCTTGGTCACCTGCGACCGGCTCTCCAGCGTCATCGCGTCCACCGTGCTGACATCGCGTTTGAGCCGGACAGTGCCCCGTGCGGCGTCCTCCACATCTACCACTTTCGCCAGCAGTTTGGCGGTGTCCTCGTGCCCGGACTCGTGCGCGATGGCCACCGCGCGGCCCAGTTTCGCCGTCGCGGTCTCGATCTGGCCCGCGCGCTGCGCCTCCAGGCCCTCCTCGATCACCTGCGCCAGCTCGGCCTGCCCGGTGTAGTGCGCGACCTCGGGGTTGATCTTGGTGGACAGCGCGGTGTCGTCGGTCCACACCGCGAGCACCTTGCCGTTGCCAAGCACCTCACCGCCGGAGGCGACCAGGCTCACCCGGGCGGCGAGCATCTTGTCGCCGACGTTGGCCGGTGCCACCTGGATGCACACGTGGTAGTCGCGGCTCTCCGAACCCCACGAGCCGGTGGGGTAGTCCCCGCTGCGCGGCACCGAGTCCACCCGGCGCTCGGTCAGGTCCTGCAGCGACGGCTCGACCTGCTTGACGAACTTCACGGTCGCGCCCTGCGGGGTCCACACCCGCAGCGCGACGTCCGCGACCTCCTTGCCCATCGCCGCAGTGGTCATCGCGCGGAAGTCCGCCTCCAGGCCCTCCGGCTCGGCCACGATGTCCACGCTGCCCAGCAGGGTGTCCGCGATCTTGCGCAGTTCCTTGACCTCCCAGTCGGTTCCGACCCCGCGGCAGTCGCACACGAACTGCCCGTTGACGTTCGCCAGGATGCGTTCCAGCTTCTTCGGCCGCTCATGGACGTTCTGGCCGTCGGTGAGCAGGATCGCGTGCCGCAACGGGTTCGACTGGGTGGCGAACAGCTCCTTGGCCAGCAGCAGCCATTCGCCCATCGCGGTGCCGCCGTCCGCGCGCAACGCGTTCACCGCGCGCTTGGCCTCCTCGCGGCTGATCATGCTGGCGCCGCGCATGCCCAGCTTCGGAGGGTAGACCAGCTCCGCGATGTCGGTCCCGGCGACCACCGCGAAGTTCACGCCGTCGCGCAACGCGTCGATCGCCGCCGCGGTCGCCCGTTTGGCCGCGGATAACTTCGTCGGCGGATGGTGCATCGACCCCGAGGTGTCGATGATGATCACCTCGGCGGCCGGTTGTGCCGAGGACGAGGACAGGGACGCCGACCCGCTGCCGGTCGAGGTGACGGTGACGATCGCGTTGACCTCGGCGGCGCCCTGCGGCAGGAACTCGTTCTGGTAGACCTCGACCTGGAAGTCCGGGTGTGCGCTCATCATCTCTCCTTGAAGGGGAACGGGACCACGACGGTGGTGATGTTGTCGTGGCCGCCGAGGTCGAGGGCGACAGTGGTCAGCTCCGCCGCGAGCTTGAGCGGCGGCGCGTCGGATGTCTTCTCCGCCAAGGACTCCGCCTCCGGCAGGTAGTTCCACAGGCCGTCGCTGCACAGGATCAGCCGGCCGGGGCCTTCGGGTGTGAGCACGGTGATGTGCGGGGGAGCGGCCTCCGCGTCGGCGCCGACCCACCGGGCCAGCGCGTGCGCGTTCAGTGCCGCGGACGCCTCGTCCTCGGGCAGGCCCGCGGCGACCAGCTGGGCCGCCAGGGTGTCGTCGGTGGTGAGCCGTTTCGACGGTGTGCCAGGGGAATCGGAGACCCAGTAGGCGCGGCTGTCGCCGATCCAGCCGACGGTGATCTCGTCCGCGGTCACCACCGCGGAGACGAACGTGCACGAAGGCGCGGTGTCCGGCGAGTTCGGCCGCGCCAGCTCGCCCACCGCCTTGTACGCCGCCTCGGCACCGTCGTCGGTCGCCTCGCGCGCGCCCTTGCCCTCCATCAGTGCGTCCACAATGGACTCGATGGCCGCGTCCACGCCCGCCTGCGAAGCCGAGTCCGCGCGCTCGGTGGACCCCACCCCGTCGCACACCACCACGACGATCGAGGACGGGTCGTCCACCGGGCCGAGGACGCCGAACGCCATCGAGTCCTCGTTGCGCGCCCGCGCCCGGCCCCGGTCGGACACCCCGGCGACCAGGTCCAGGTCGAACTCCATCCGGTCGCGCCCGGCGGGCTGGGCCAGCCCGCACTTCTCGCAGAACCCGTCCTTGCCCATCTCGGCGGCGCCACAGCCCACGCAGGTGTCCGCCGAGATGGGCCCGAACGGCCCGCCGGACGGCGTTCTGCGCAGCTGCAGGCTGCCACCGCAGTTCTCGCAGTAGCGGTCGGTCGTCTCGGCCGGCTCGCCGCAGTCAGGACAGTTCAACGCGGTTCTCGTTTCGTCGTCTAGATCCAGGTGCGGGGCCGGATCCGGTTGGCGTGGTCCACCAACGCGATGCGCTCCCGGCGGGTTCCCGCCTGCCGGGCCAGCGCGCGGTAGGTCCGCTCCAGCCCACGCCGCAGGTCGTCTTCGGCCAGGCGGCATCCCAACACGGTGCCAGACGCCCCGTTCGGACCGCTGCGCACCCACGCGAACGCGGATTCCAGCAGGTCACGCGAGGCGTGCGCGCGCCGCGAGTCGTCCAGGTCCAGCCCGGCCAGCTGGCTGCCGGCGAGCACCAGATCCTGTTCGGACAAGCCATCCGATCGTCCGACGCCGGTCCGCGCCCGGATCGCGGCCAGCTGGGCGGCGAGGTGGTGGCTCGACGTGTCCGGCACGGAGTTGAGCACGTCCACAGCCTCCCGGCGTTCGCCGCGGCCCTGCAATGCCCGGGCGAGCCCGAAAGCCGCACTGATGAACGTCCGGTCGGTTCGCCAGACGATCCGGTAGTACTTGTCCGCCTCCAGTAAGTCGCCCTCCGCCTCGGCGCACACCGCGATCGCCAGTTTCGGCGCCGCCTCGCCGGGAACGGCGTCGTAGACCGTCTCGAACGCCATCCGCGCGGCACCGGGGTTCTGCTCGGCCAGCGAGGCCAGCCCGCGGTGCCAGGCCACCCGCCAGTCGCCCTGGGTGATCTTGGTGGTGTTCAACGTCTTCTTCGCGCCGGCCAGGTCGCCCAGCTCGATGTACGCCCGGGCCAGCCGGAGTTTCACCTCGGCGCTGGACACCTTGGCCGCCTTGAGCTCCTCGACCAGTTGCGCCGGATCCGTCGCGGTCACCCCGGCGAGGAACACCGCGCCCGGATCGGCCGCGTCCACCCGCGGAATCGGCAGCGACTGGGCCACCACACGCAGGTCGAGCGCCTCGGTGATGCCGAAACTGCGCCGCTCCGGGGTGAACTCGACCGAGATACCCGGCCGGGGGTCGCCGTCCTGCGCGGCGGCGACCTCCCGGAACACGCCCTCCAGCTGGTCGCGCATCTCCTCGGCGGAACCGAACCGCTGGGCCGGGTCGACGTGCGTGGAGCGCAGGAGCAACCGGTAGAACGACTCGTACTCGGCCAGCAGCGGCTGTTCCGCCGGACCGGGCAGGGTCGTCTTGTACGTGTTGTGGAAGTCGAACGGGAACGCCATAACCGCCAGCGCGCGGCCCACGGTGTACACGTCGGTCACCGGGCTGGGCAGCTCCTTGCCGACCTCCGGCGCCTGGTAGCCGGTGGTGCCGTAGATCGGGCTGTCCTCGTCGTCGACGTGCCGCACCGCGCCCAGGTCGATCAGCTTGAGCTGCTCCTCGACCTGGATCATGTTGTCCGGCTTGAAGTCGCAGTACGCCAGGCCGATCCCGTGCAGGTAGCCCAGCGCGGGCAGGATCTCCAGGGTGAACGCGATCGCCTGGGTCAGCGGCAGGCAGGCCTGCGGGTTGTTCCCGGCCAGCCGTAACGCCCGCACCATGTCCTTGATGGACGTGCCGCCGACGTACTCCATCACGATGTAGCCGGTGGTGGTGTCGCCGTGCTGGTGCTCGACGAAGTTGAAGATCTTGACGATGTTCGGGTGCTCGACCTGCGCCAGGAACCGGCGTTCGGCCATGGCCGCGGCCATCGCGTCCGCGTCCCCGGTGTCCAGCAGGCCTTTCAGCACCACCCACCGGTCGGCGACGGCGTGGTCCAGCGCCAGGTAGATCCAGCCGAGGCCACCGTGCGCCAGGCAGCCCAGCACCTCGTACTGGCCGACCCGGTCACCGGGGTTGAGCTTGGGCCGGTAGTCGAAGTTGTGCCCGCACTTGGCGCAGAACCCGTGCACCCGCCCGGGTTTGTCCTCCCGGCCACGCCCGACCTTGGCCCCGCACTTGCTGCAGAACCGCTTGTTCTCCGGCACTTCCGGGTTGGTCAGCACGGCCTCGCGCGGATCCCGTTTGGGCACACGGGGAATGTCCACGATGCCGCGGCCGAGCAGGCCGCGGTTGGTCGACCGGGTCGAGCCGCGGCGCGAGGTCCGCGAGGACGACGCGCTGGTCGGCGAGGTCCACGCGGTCGCCCGGCTGGTGCTGGACGTGCGAGAGGACGGTGTCGACGACGACGGTGTTGCTGACGGGGGCGGCGCCGTGGACGAGCTCAGCGGGGCCGGGGCCTGCAGGCCGCAGGTGTCGCAGAAGCCGTCCTCGTCGATGGTGCCGTCGCACCCGGTGCGGGGGCATGTGGTCACGAGACACTCCTCTTGTCCTGCAGTGCCTGCTGGTAGCGGTTGACGGCCCGGGTGGCGGCGGCGAGGTCGGTCGGCCGCGTGTACAGCACGGTGTGCGCCTCGCGGTGCAACGCGGACAGCTCGCGGTCTTCGGCGTGCCCGAGGCGGTTCGCCTTGGCGCGGTAGGCATCCAGCCGGCCGCGCAGCTCCAGCCTGCGGTCCAGCAACCCGGTGATCAACCGCAGCTGGGTGCGCGCCTCGGCCAGCGCGGAGGTGGCATCCCGTTCCAGGTCGTCCAACCCGCCCGCCAGCTCCCGCCACTGCCCGGCCCGCCACAGTTCCGGCAGCTCGGTCAGCCGGGCCCGCAAGGGCGGCAACAGGTCCGTGAGCCGGGGCAGGCCGGGGGACGCGATCTTCTCCAGCACGGTCGCGTACGCCAGCTGCGCCTGCTGTTGCGCGATGGTGATCTCCGCCAGCAACGCCTCGATCCGCGCGGTGTGGTCGTCGAAGGAGTCCTTGGCGGAGGCCAGTTTCGCCAGCCTTGTGCGCGCATCCGCCAGCTCGTCGGCGATCCGCTCCGGCGGGGTCACCTTGCCCATCGCCATCGGGTCGGACAGCGCCAGGCTCCGGATCTCGGACAGCTCGCGGTCGATCCTGGTCAGCCCCGGATCCTCAACGCCAAGCGACGCGGCGACTCCGGCGACGGAGCGCAGCTCGGTCTCCAGCGGGTCAAGCTGTTTCACCGTCGTGGTCCACGCGGTGTCCGCCACGGCAAGCACTTCGGCGACCGACGCGTAGGCCGCTTTCATCCGTTCGACCAGCTGGGTCAGCGTGACCCGGTCGCTCACGATCGCCGGACCGGTCAGGCCGCGCTGCTCGATCGGCACCTGCTGGGCGTTGAGCTCCACGACCGCCTCGGTCAGCAGCGTGGTCACCTCACCCAGCTCGGCCGGGCCCGGCCGGGACTTGCGCGACAGCACCTCGTTGGCCTGCTCCAGCAGCCGCCGGTGGGTGTTGAACTGCTCCCACAACACCGCCATCGACGCGCTCGCCTCGTCCCACCGGCGTTTGGTCAGGCCGGTGAGCGTGGCGTTGCGCAGCAACTGGTTGCCGGCGTGCGAGTCCATCGCCACCAGCGCGTCCGCCATCCGGTCGCTCTCCGCGCCGAGCCGCTCCAGGGCGTGCACGGCCTCTTCCTGGCTCAGCACGGGATCAGTCCTTGTACCGCGGGACCGGGGCGGCCGGCGGCGGACCGGGGATCAGGTCGTCCAGCCAGCGCTTGTACGACGCCGACCAGTAGCCGCTGGCGATGTCCTGCGCGATCACGCCGTTGACGAACCGGACGAAGTCCACATTGGCCTTCGGGATCGCCATCCCGTACGGCTCGTTGGCCAGCGGCGTGCCGACCACCTCCGTGTACCGGTCCTGCGCGGCCATCCCGGCCAGGATCACGTCGTCCGTGGACACCGCCTCCACCTGGCCCTGCTGCAGCATCACCAGGCAGTCGGTCCAGTCGGAGACCTTCACGCCGATCGGCTTGGACCGCGCCTGCGCGATGTTGCTCAGCGAGGTGGACCCGTTGGTCGCGCACACCCGTTTGCCGCCGAGCTGGTCGATCCCGCCGATGCCGGAGTTCTTCTTCACCAGCACCTGCTGCTTGGCCTCGTAGTAGACGGCCGAGAAGTTCACCTTCTCCAGCCGGTCGCAGGTGATGCTCATGGTCCGCACGACGATGTCCACGTCACCGTTCTCCAGCGCCGGGATGCGCTGGTCGGACGTGACCGCGCGCAGCTGGATCGCGTTGGGGTTGCCGAAGATGGCCTGCGCGATGCTCTTGGCCATGTCGATGTCGAAACCCTGGATCTCCCCGCTGAACGGGTCGCGGAAGCCCACGTTGTAGGTGTTCTGGTCGACGCCGACGACGAGCTTGCCGTGCTGGGCGATCTTCTCCATGGTCGACCCGGCGGGCATCTGGCCCGGCCTGGGCAGCGCGCCCTCCGGGCGCCAGCTGGCCAGCTTGTCGCCGCACTCCTGCCTGGTCACGCTCGGCGGCGCGGTCAGGTCCCCGGCGTTGGCCGGTTTCGGCACGACCGCGGACACGGCCAGCCGTTCGGTCGTGGTGCCGCCGCCGCTCGTGCCACAGGCGGTCAGCACGATCGCCGCCACGCCCAGGGCGGCCGCCAGTCGCCGGTTCATCGGTACTCCTTCAGGCGCTGCCAGATCCCCGCGGCCGCCCCCGCAGCGACCACGACGGCCAGCAACACCACTGCGACCACTGTGCCACCAAGCGCGTCGCTCGCGTCACGGATTCGCGCGGTGAACGACTGCCTGGTCTGGTCGATGGCCTTCTGCAGGTTGCCGTCCAGCTGGTCGAACGCGGTCCCGGCGCCCTCCGGGGTGGGGTCGATGGCCAGTTTCACCGCGGTGCCGTAGTCACCCGAGTCGTCTGCCGCGCGGACCTTGTCGTGCGCGGACGCCCACGCCTGGCCGCGGTTCCAGGCGTCGTGCACCCGGTCGCGGACCAGGTCGTCGGTGGCCTGGGACTGCGCGGAGTTCAGCAGGCCCTTGAGCTGCTCGGTCTTCTTGACGTAGTCGTCCTGGTAGGCCTTGCCGGTGCCACGGGCCACCAGGGTGAGCGTCTCGTCGGTCCGGGCCTGGAGGGTCGAGATGCGGGCCTTCGCCAGCACGTCGGTCTGCGTGGATCCCTTGGTGCGGCTGTCGTCCACGCTGCCGATCACGCTGAAGCTCGCGACCGACACCCACAGCAACGACACCACCGCCGCGGCGGTCGCGAACAGCAACCCGATGTTGAACACGCGGTTGGTGTGCCTGCGCATGTACACCTGCGCGACGATCAACACGCCGAGCACCAGCAGCCCCAGCAGGATCTCCACGACCGGGAACGCCCCGGCCCGGTCCTGGTCCGCGGACACCCGGCCGGACTCGGCCTCGTACAGCGACTGCGCCGCGGGGAGCAGCTTCGTGCTCATCAACGTGGACGCCTCACGCTGGTACGCAACGCCCAACGGCAGACCCTGGCGGTTGTTCGCGCGCGCGGTCTCGACCAGTCCGGTGTACACCGGCAACTGGCCTGCCAGTGTCGCCAGCGGGCTGCCTGCGGCGGTCACATCCGCGGTGTCCCGGGCGGCGATCGCGAACGCCAGCGAGTTGCTCGCCTGCGCGATGTCCTGCTCGTAGCGCGCCCGGACCGCGGCCGGCTCCAGCCCGCCGGACAGGAACGCCCCCGTCGCCGTGGCGTCCGCGTCCGACAACGACCGGTAGATCTCCTGCGCCGCCTCGCTCAACGGCCCGCTGCGCGCCGACAGGTCATCCAGCGCCTGCACCCGCCCCTGCACGCTGATCGCGCCGAACACCCCCGCCGCGAGCCCCACGACGACCACGAGCAGCGCCAAGGTGCCGAGCACCCCTGGTGTCGTCCTGGCCAGCGACCTGACCTGGCGCAACGGCCGCACGGCCGTGCTGTCCTGAGTGGTGATGGTCATCCCCGGTCACCCGCTGCCATACCGCAGTCCCACCCCTCACTACGCCGGTCTCCCCATAGCCGGTGATGATCCCCACATTAACCCGAAGACCGGCTTCCGCGAGGTCCGTTGACACACTGGCTGTGGACAACTCCATCTCTTCTCCATAACAGCATGGACACCTGGGGACAGCTCCCCGGAACGATCCGTGTTGTTGGTCCTCGCTTCGCTCGGACGGGCTTGGCCGCCGGGAGCCGGTCATTTCCGGCTCGCACCACGCGGCACCAGCCCGGGTTTCCTTCCGGCGCGGGCAAGGCCGGGCGTGGTGCGAGCCGGAAATGACCGGCGCGGCCAAGCCGGTTTGTTCCTGACTTGACGCTCGTGCGTTTCGGTACTGGAATGCGGAAATGGACAGCGTGGTCGGGGACGTGACGTGGCGGAAGGCAGCCCGGCGGCTCGTGCCGTACCTGGGGCTGCTGTACTTCGTGAACTACCTGGACCGGGTGAACATCGGGTTCGCCGGGCCGAACGGGATGTCCAAGGAGCTCGGGCTGACCGCGACGGCGTTCGGGTTCGCCTCCGGCGTGTTCTTCATCGGGTACCTCATCCTGGAGGTGCCCAGCAACCTGGCGCTGCACCGGTTCGGCGCGCGCCGGTGGATCGCCCGGATCATGATCAGCTGGGGCATCATCGCCACCGCGGTCGCGTTCGTGCCCAACCCGACCGTGCTGGTCATCCTGCGGTTCCTGCTGGGGGTGGCCGAGGCCGGGTTCTTCCCGGGGATCATCCTTTACCTCACGTACTGGTTCCCGGCCGCGCACCGGGCCCGGATGGTGGCCTGGTTCATGGTCGCCATCCCGGTGTCCACCGCGGTCGGCTCGACCGTGTCCAGCCTGTTGATCAAGGGCGGCGAGGGTGTGTTCGGGCTGTCCGGCTGGCGGTTCATGTTCCTCGTCGAGGGCATCCCGGCGATCCTGCTCGCGTTCGTCACCTGGTTCTACCTCACCGACCGGCCCAGCGACGCGAAGTGGTTGACACCAGAGGAAAGCAGGTGGATGCAGGACCAGCTGGACCGCGAACGCGCCCAGACCGAGCAGGAGCACCGCTGGACCTTGCGGAAAGCCCTGACGCACGGGCGGATCATCGGTCTGGCGTTCGTCTACTTCGGAAACGTCTACGGCCTGTACGCGCTGAGTTTCTTCCTGCCCACCATCATCGCGGACTTCCAGCACGACTTCGGCACCACGTTCTCGATCATCGAACGTGGGCTGATCACCGCGATCCCTTACGCGGCAGGGGCGATCGCGATGGTCTTCTGGGCGCGGCACGGTGACCGCACGGGCGAACGGGTCTGGCACGTGGCCGGGCCGATGATCCTCGGCGGCATCACCATCCCGGTCGCGTTGTACCTCGGCAGCCCGTTCGCGGTGATGGTCGCGGTCACCATCACAGGGATCTGCATCTGCTGTGCGCTGCCAACGTTCTGGGCGCTGCCGTCGACGTTCCTGGCCGGTACCGCGGCTGCGGGCGGCATCGCGTTGATCAACTCCATCGGCAACGTCAGCGGGTTCGTGGCTCCCTACGTCACCGGCGGCCTGAAGGACCTGACGAGCACCGACCGCGCTGGGTTGTGGGTGGTCGGCGCGTGCATGGTCGCGGGCGCGGCACTGGCGTTGGTCCTCAAGGCGGCACCGCGGAAAGACACGACTTCCGGCGCCTTGACAGCGGACTTGGACGGCGGCAAGGGTTCGGACTGACCCTGTTTGCCGTTCTCCCTGGGGAGTTGCCTGTGCGGCGTGTAGTGACCATGCTTGCCGCGGTTGTGGTGGCCCTGCCGTTGGCTTCGGCGACGGCGTTCGCCGCACCGGCGCAAGGACCTGTTTTCGTTGACGGACAAGCGCAACCGGTGTTCGACCCGACCGACATCGTGCGCGACAACCTGTGGGTGACCGCGCCGGTCGACAGCGACCGGGACGGCAAGGACGACCTCGTGCACGTCGAGGTGGTCCGGCCGCGCGCGACCGAGCAGGGCCTGAAGGTTCCTGTTGTCTACCAAGCGAGTCCGTACTACGCGGGCGGCAACGACGTGCCGAACCACGACGTTGACGTCGAGCTGAACGTGCCGACACGGGGCCACGGTGGTCACCACGGCGCGGACGAGCGCCTTGCCGCGGCCGTCGGCCCGAACCCGCAGATCACCTGGCGCTACGAGTCGTACTTCATCGCCCGCGGGTTCGCTGTGGTGTATGGGGAATCGCTCGGCACCGGCCAGTCGACGGGGTGCCCGACCTCCGGCGGCCGCAACGAGACCATCGGCGCGAAGTCCGTTGTGGACTGGCTGAACGGCCGGGCCCGCGGCCAGGACGCCGCCGGGGCGCCGCTTGCGGCCAAGTGGTCCAGCGGCAAGGTCGGCATGATGGGCGTGTCCTACAACGGAACCCTGCCCAACGCGGTCGCGACGACGGGTGTGCGCGGCCTGGAGGCGATCGTGCCGATCGCCGCGATCTCCAGCTGGTACGACTACTACCGCGCGGATGGTGCGGTCGTCGCGCCTGGCACGTTCCAGGGTGAAGACCTCGACGTGCTCGCGAAGTACGTCTACACCCGCGCGGACCGCGAGATCTGCAAGCCGGTCATCGACGAGATCGAGAAGCAGCAGGACCGCGTCACCGGCGACTACAGCGCGTTCTGGAACGAGCGCAACTACCTCAAGGACGTCGGCAACGTCCGCGCCGCGGTCCTCGAAGTGCACGGCCTGAACGACTGGAACGTCAAGGACACGCACGCCAACCAGTGGTACGAGGCGATCAAGCGCGTCGGCGTGCCGCACAAGATCTGGTGGCATCAGGCCGGTCACGCCGACCCGTACAACCTCCGCAAGGACGAGTGGCTGGTCGCGCTGAACCGCTGGTTCACCCGGTTCCTGTACGGCGTGCGCAACGGTGTCGAGAAGGAGCCGCACGCGACCATCCAGCGCGAGGACATGTCGTGGGTCGACGAGGCCGAGTGGCCGGCGCCCGGCACCTCGCCCGCGTCGCTGTTCCCCGGCGCCGGTGGCAGCGCCCGCGGTCCGCTGACCCAGTCGCAGACCCACCGGCCGGTGATCGAGTCACTCACCGACGACTCGTCGATCCACGCCGAGACCCTCGCGGACGCGCCCAGCTCACCGAACCGGCTGGCGTACACGACCGGTGTGACCAAGACGCCGGTGCGGCTGAGCGGCAAAGCCACGGTGGACCTGCGGGTGTCGTTCACCCGCCCGGCCGCCAACGTGACCGCGCTGCTGGTCGACCGGGGCCCGGACGGCAAGAGCAAGATCGTCACCCGCGGCTGGACCGACCCGCAGAACCGGATCAGCCCGTGGATCACCACCCCGGTGACCCCCGGCCGCAAGTACCCGGTCGAGGTCGGTTTCGAGCCCAAGGACTACGTGTTCGCGGCCGGCCACACCATCGAGTTCGTGCTGTTGTCGAGTGACTTCGACTACACCCTGCGGCCCAAACCGGGCGCCGGGATCTCCCTCGACCTGTCCCGCACCGAGGTCCACCTGCCCATCGTCGGTGGTCAGAAGGCCCTTCGCGGCGCACTGTAGATCCACTGGATCACAGCCAGTCCCTATGCGGTCCTCAGCTGATCCACAGCTGGGGACCGCATTGTGGTGGGTGAGGGGCTGTATCGGGAGCAGGGAGGGACGCCATGCTGCGCGACGAGGTGATGACCTGGGACACGGCCAGCCGCCAGGGCGGCCGGCGGTTCAACGCGGACGCGGTCGGGGCCGCCCGGGACGGTGACGGGATGGTGTTCGCCCTCGCCGACGGCATCGGGGACAGCATGTGGGCCGCCGAGGCCGCCCGCGTGGCCTCCGACATCGCGGTGCGGACCCCACGGCCGGCCGGGCCGGTCGAGGCCATCCTGGCGGCCCAACGAGCGCTGCACTCCATGCACACCGGCGGCGACTGCGTCATGGTCGTGGCGATGGGCGACCAGATCGCCTGGGTCGGCGACGTCCGCGCCTACGGCTGGGACGGCAGCCAACTGGTCCAGCTCACCTCCGACCAGACCCTCGCCGAGTACTTCCGGTCCCACGACGCCATCCCCACACCCCGGATGGAACACGTCGTGACCAACTCCCTGCGCAACACCCGCCCGGACCAGATCGGCCTGGTGACCGCCCACAACTGCACCAGCATCCTGCTCACCAGCGACGGCGTGCACAAAACCCTGTCCCCGGACCTGATCCAGGGCATCCTCGCCGAAACCGGGACCACGGCGCTGACCCGAGTGTCCACATTGGTCGACACCGCCATCGTCATGGGCGCCACCGACAACTCTACGGCCCTGCTCGTGATGAACCGCTAGTCCACCTCGAGCAGTTCGGTCAACTCCGCCTCGATTCTGGCGTCCGCGATGCTTTCGGTCGTGGACAGCTTGCCGGTGGTCCCTTCCTTGAGCAGGGCAATCTCAGGCTGGAGCGAGTCCAGGGCGTCCACTCGGCCTGCCGCACTGCCCGATGGATCTCTTTGCGAAGCTCGCTTTCAGCGTCTCTTCCCGTTTTGCCTTCCAGGCGATCTGGCGGCCGATCTTCCGGCCTTGGCACCACGCGCGGAACATCGTCTCGGTGCGCCTGACGCGCTTTCGGGTTTCGGTGAGGTTGCTGGCCTCTCGTCGCCGCTGGTGGATTTCGTCGACAAGCCCGCGCATTGTGGGAGTGATGTACTTCTTGTCCACGCCGCCTCCCGTCCGAGTCAGGAGGAACACCGTAGTCTTCTTCAAGACCAACAAAAAGTGTCTGTGCGGCCGCTGGTGATGAACCGCTAAGCGCGTTTGGGCATCTCGTTGTTCTCGGCGGTGAGCGTGGCCCGGAGCCGCTCCGTGTCCCGCCGCAGGGTGGTCAGCGCCTCCTGGTACGCGGCCAGCTGAGCGATCCGGACCGCGTCGGGGGCCTTGCGGGTGGCGAGCTTCGACCGGACGCGGTTCAGGTAGTGGTACGGCAGCTGATGTCCGGCGGGCGCCGCGAGGTTCACGTCACGGGCCTCGTACGCGACCATCCAAGCGTCCTCGAGCACCTCATGTGCCCAGGCTTCCAAGGTCTTCTCCGGGGTTCCGGCCAGATCGGCGCTCGCGGCCTCGACCGTCTCGTACGCTTCGCCGATCGACTGCAACAGTACTTCGCACTTGCTGATCGTGCGGATCCGTCGCTGTTCCGGGGACTCCGCGAACCGGTCGGGCCCCTTGTCCGTGCGGGAGACCTTCCTCCACCACCGCATGCGCACCACAGTAAAGCAGGTCAACACCAACAAAAAGTGGCTTGTGCGGCCGCAGGGGCACCGCACAAGCCACTTCGTCCGAAAGGGCTACCAGACCTTCAGCAGCTGCGTGCCGTGGCTGGGGATGGTCGCCTCGTAACCGTTCTTCTTGAACCCGAGGAACTTGTCGGCCCAGACGTCCCGGGTGAGCCGGTAGCCGTTCAGCCCGATGTCGCTCCAGTTGACGTTCACCTTGGCGGGGGCGGAGCCGAGGTTGAACAACGCCACGGTGTACGAGCCGTCCTTGTTGCGGGCCCACCAGACCTGCTGGTCGCCACCGGCCTTGACCGGCTTGGCGGGGCGGCCCTGCTGGTTGAGGGCGAGGACTTCCCGGTTGGTCAACAGCTTCACGCCGAGGTCGTCCAGTTGCGTGACGTCGTCACCGGTGTACAGCGGTGAGGACGTGATGGCCCAGAACGTCATGTACGCGTAGCGCTCGTCGTCGGTGAGGCCGTCCATCTTGCCGTTGCCGACGTCCAGTGAGTCCAGGTCGTGCCAGCCGCCCGGACCGGAGAACGGCAGCCACGCGGGCAGGTCGTTCCACCGGTCGTTGACCGAGTTCTCCCACGTCACCAACGTGTCGCAGTAGCACTCGACGTCGGTCTCGATCCGCCAGCCCTGCGAGATCCGCTGCCAGTCGGAGATGTAGTTGATGTCCAGCGACCAGGACAGCTCGACGTGCACATCGCGCCCGGTCTTGTTGAACGCCTTCTGGTACGCGGCGATCTCGTCGCGGTTGTCGTACTGCGGGCCGCTCTTCCACGAGCCCGGGCCGACGCCGTCGATCTTCAGGAAGTCGTAGCCCCAGCCGGCGAACATCCGCGCGATGGAGTCGATGTACTTCTGCGCACACGGGTTCGAGAAGTCGATCTTGTACGAGCTGTCCCACCCGTTGGTGGTGCGCTTGTCCGGGAACACCAGGTTCAGCGTGGTGCACCCGGGCGCGCCCTGCACCGGGTGACCGCCGTCGTCGACGACACCCTTGGCCAGGCCGACCGGGATGTAGATGCCGGCCTTGAGGCCCTTGTGATGGATGTAGTCGGCGACCCACTTCATCCCGTGCGGGAAGCGTTCCGCGTTCGGGGTCGGGCGGCCGTACTGGTCATAGCCGAAGTTCCACTTCCAGTCGGCCCACCAGCCCGCGTCGATGTTGATGTACTCGTAGCCGTAGCGCTTGAGCTTCGAGGCCACCGCGTCGGTCTGCTTGAGCACGTTGGCCTCGGACAACCAGCTGTAGTCGCCCTTGTCGTTCAGACCCGGGTACTTGCTGGACTGCATGCTCCAGCTGCTCCAGCCCATGTAGGGCTTGTCAGCCTGGCCATGGTGGCCGTAGTGGTCACTTTCCGGCGCGGCCGCCGACGCGGGCACGGCGACGGTCGTCGCGAGCACGGCGCCGAGCAGCACCGTGAGCGATCTCTTCAGCATGGCGCTCCCTTGCGCGTCTCAACTGATCTTGTAGATAACGGCGTCCTCGGCCGGCACGGTGATCGAGGCGTTGCCGTAGGAGGTGAAGCTCTTGCCGGACCACAGTTCCCGGAACGTGGACCGTCCACTCAGGCCGATCCGGTCGCCGTCGATCCGGAACGACCGTGCGGCCTTGTCGAAGTTGAACACGGCCAGGTAGGTGGTCCGGCCGTCGTTCAGCACATACATGTTGTTCGCCTTGAACCCGGTGTCGCCGTTGACCGGCCGGAACGAGCGGCCGAGCCGCGCGACCTTGTTGATCTCCGGGTTCTGCAGGAACTTCTCGGCCCGCTCACGCAATGCGGGTTCGCGGTAGTCGTCGCTGATCAGGTACACACCGGTGAGCACCGACGAGGTCACCCGGGCGCGGTTGTAGTTCTCCGGCCAGATCCTCGGTTGCGCGGGATCGGTGCCGTCGAACAGCTTCGCGTTGTTCCCGCTGTCGTAGTAGTAGTTGCCGAACTGGATGTGGTCGGCGTCGTTGTAGTTGTACATCTCGTCCAGCCACCAGCCGTAGCTGAGCGAGTTGAGCAGGTACTCGGTGCTCTTCTGGTAGTGCGCGGGATCGGTCTCGTGCCAGTTGTTCATCGAGCCGTGCACGTCACACGAGATGCGCCGTGCGTTGCCGTACTGGCCCATGAACAGCGGCGAGATCGCCAGGTCGATGAACGTGTCGCTGCCCGCGTACCCGACGACCTGCTGCATTCCCTTGTGGAACGCCTGCATTCCGGTGTGGACGGTCTGGTCGTACCAGCTGTCGGACTCCAGCATGGCGTGGCTGAAGAAGTCCATCTTCACGTACCGGCTGCCGCTGCCCGGTGACCTTCGCGTTGGCGCGGCCGAAGGTCTCCATCCCGGTGCGCCAGTCGTCGAAGTAGCCGACCATCATCCGCGGCGAGGTCACAGTCTTGCCGGTGACCGGCCGGTGGGGGAGCAGCTCACGCGGCTTCTGGTACTTGTTGTCCGCGGTGCCGTAGTCGTATTGGTAGTCCGTCAAGCCGGCGGTGACCTCAAGGCGATCCAGCTTGCCGCGGCGACCCTGCCCCGTGATGCCAGACTTCCAGGTGTCGTGGTCGATCGAGCCGAACACGAACCCGTGCCGGCTGGTGTCGTCGAACACCGTGGTGACTTCGAAGCTGCGCTGCTTCGAGGTGATGTCGTTGATGGGCTTGGACTCGTAGCGGACCCAGTTGTCGTTGTCGACGGGTACCAACAACATCCGGCGGTCACCGTTGGTGCCGATGTCCACGCCGCCGGGGGAGTCGACGAGCACCGGCGTCATCTGGTTGGTGCTCAACGTCTGGTCGGACGACAGCTCGATCTGCACGTAAAAGTGGTCGGGACCGTCGAAGCTGAACTTCTGCTTGAAGGTCGGCAGGCCCCACCGGGTGCAGGTCACGGTGAACCGGTCGTACCGGCAGCCGCCCCGGTAGTCCTTAGTGGACACCGTGCGGCCGGCGAGTTTCACGGAGCTGGAGAAGTCGCTAATGCGCTTGGCGCCCCGCCAGTACACGTCGGCGGTGCCTTTGCCGGTCTGATAGACGATGGTGACGTTGTCGTGCCGGATGACAGCCGCCGAGGTGGCCGCGCTGGGCGCCACCGAACCGGCCAGGACCGAGAGAACGATCGCGGATAACGCAACTACACGTCTCTTCATTGAAACGCCCCGTCTGTTGGTCAGGATTCGAACAGCGTCCGCACGGCCACGGCCGCCGCGCCCCGGGCCCACTCCTCGAACGGCAGCGGGCGCAGGATGAGCTCACACTGAGCCGCGGCCCCGAATGCCTGGGTGGCAAAGGTTTCCCGGATCTCGTCGGCGAACAGGTCGTACGCGTCCAGCCCCTCGCCGGACACCACGATCCGCTCCGGGCCGGCCAGGTTGGCCATCGCGGCCAGGCCGCGGCCGATGGCCACGCCCGCCCGGGCGAACACCCGCCGTAGCGCCACATCGCCCATCCGGGCGCCGGTGATCACCTCGTCCATGGTCAGGCCCGGTTCACCGGTCGCCGTCCTGGCCTGCGCGACGATGGCGTCGGTGGACGCGATCGCCTCGACGCACCCGGTCGCGCCGCAGTGGCACAACGGGCCGTCCCCGGACACCGGGATGTGGCCGATCTCCCCGGCCACCCCGTGCGCCCCGTTGACCACACCACCGTTGATCACGAGCCCGCAGCCGATCCCGGTACCCAGGGTGACCAGGGCGAACGACTGCGCGCCGATCCCGTCGCCGAACCACTGCTCGGCGACGGTGAGCGCTTTGACGTCGTTGTCGACGATGGTGTCTAGGCCGGTCGCCTCGGCCACGGGCTCCGCGAGCTGCACGTCCCGCCAGTGCAGGAACGGTGAGTAGCGGACGAGCCCGGACACACGGTCCACATCCCCGGCGACGGTCACGCCGAGTGTCCACGTCCGCTTGCGGTAGCGCGGCGAGTCGTACGTCAGGTCGCCGACCAGCTCAGCGACGTCCGACACGACCGCGTCGGCCTTGCGAGAGGTCAGCCTGCGGTGCTTGGCGGTGTGGATCCGCGCCTTGAGGTCGGTGACGACCCCGATCAGCTCACTGTCGGTGATCTTGACCCCGACGAAGAACTCCCGGTCGGCCTGCACATCCAGGGGGCTCGCCGGGCGGCCGACGTTGCCCTGCTCTGAGTCGAGTTCGACCAAGTACCCGGCTTCGATCAGCGGG
The DNA here is from genome assembly GCF_040675465.1 of Actinocrispum sp. NPDC049592. Taxonomy (NCBI): domain Bacteria; kingdom Bacillati; phylum Actinomycetota; class Actinomycetes; order Pseudonocardiales; family Pseudonocardiaceae; genus Actinocrispum; species Actinocrispum sp. NPDC049592. Next base: position 321,306 of record NZ_JBFAPA010000007.1, read on the forward strand.
CGAGCCGCTTTGGTGACCGCCGCCGAGGACAGTCCCGTGCGTCGCGCGACGTCCACACGCGACACCGGGCCCTGGGTCAGGACCGTGGTGAACACGGTGGCCGCAGCCGGGCTGGTGACCGGCGCACGTTGCGTCTGGCGTCGGGAGGACATGGTTGGGTAGCGTAGGTTTAGAAAATTAACTTCGTCAATAAACTAAGGGTAATCGAGGCGGAAACGCGAGGTCCGGCATGGCTGAAGTGATCTTTGACGCGGACGAGCGACTCTGGCTGCTGAGCACCGCGACCACGTCGTACGCGCTGCGTCTGGACGCCTCGGATGCCCCGAGGCACGTCTACTGGGGGCCCACGCTGACCCTCGCGCAGGCCGCGACCGTGCGCACCCCGGTACTGTCCAAGATCAGCAGCGTCGACTCGCTGACGGACGAGGAGCTGCCGGTCGAGGGCGGGTCCCGGTTCGACGCGCCATCGCTGCAGGTCCGGTTCGCCGACCGGGTGGCGGCGTTCGAGTGGAAGTACGTCGACTACACAGTGGACGGTGGCCACCTCGCGATCCGGTTCACCGACAGGCACTATCCGCTCGAGGTCGTGCTGCACTACTGGGTCGGCGCCGGGACCGACGTCATCGAGCGCTGGACCACGTTGCGGCACACCGGTTCCGACGACCCGATCACGTTGCTGCGCTGCGACTCCGCATCGTGGTTCCTGCCGCTGCGCGCGGACTACGAGGTGTCGCACACGGTCGGCGGCTGGTCGAGTGAGTTCCGCTTGCAGCACACACCCATTCCGGTCGGCGAGACCACGTTCACCTCGCGGCGCGGGACTTCCAGCCACCAGGCCAACCCGTGGCTGATGGTGACCTCCGGTGACGAGGTGTGGAGCGGGGCGCTGGCGTGGAGCGGCAGCTACCGGATCACCGTGCGCCGTACCCCGCAAGGGCAGACCAGTTTCACCGGTGGGTTCGGCCACGAGGGCCTGACCTGGCGGCTGAACCCGGGGGAGGCGTGGGAAACCCCGGTCTTCGCAGGGCTTTACGCGGCCGACGGCGCCGACGCGGCCTCACGCCGCTGGCACGCCTACGTGCTCAACCACGTCCTGCCGCACTCGGACGAGACCCGCACGATCGTCTACAACTCCTGGGAGGCAACGGAGTTCGACGTCAGCGAGCGCAACCAGAAGATGCTCGCCGCTCGGGCCGCGGCGTTGGGCTGCGAGCTGTTCGTCATGGACGACGGCTGGTTCGGCGCCCGCACGCACGACGCCGCCGGCCTGGGCGACTGGACCGTCAACCGCGACCGGTTCCCCGGCGGGCTGGACCCGTTGATCGCCGAAGTGCACCGGCTGGGCATGCGGTTCGGCCTGTGGGTCGAGCCGGAGATGGTCAACCCGGACAGCGACCTCTACCGGCAGCACCCCGACTGGGTGATGCACATGCCCAACCGGACCAGGACCACCATGCGCAACCAGCTGGTGCTCAACTTCGGCCGCACCGACGTGGCCGAGTGGGCGCACAAGTGGCTGGACCAGCTGGTCGGCCAGCACGAGATCGACTTCCTGAAGTGGGACATGAACCGGTCGTTCAGCGAGGCGGGCTGGCCGGCCGAGAGCGACCCGGACCGGCTGTGGATCGACCACGTCCGGCACGTCTACGCGATCATCGACCGGTTGCGCGCCGACCACCCCCAGCTGCGGATCGAGGCGTGCTCCGGCGGCGGCGGCCGGATCGACCTGGGCATGCTCGCCCGCACCGACCAGGCCTGGGTCTCCGACAACACCGACGCGCTGGACCGCATCCACATCCAGCACGGCTACAGCCGGATCTACCCGGCCCGCACCCTCTCGGCCTGGGTCACCGACAGCCCCAACCAACTGACCGGAAGGACGATCCCCCTGGCGTTCCGGTTCCACGTGGCCATGGCCGGCGTCCTGGGCATCGGCGGAAACCTGCTGAACTGGACCGAACAGGAGCTCGCGGAGGCGACTTCCCTGCTGGCCCAATACAAGTCGGTCCGCCACATCGTCCAGCACGGCGTCCAGTACGACCTCACCGCAGGCCCAGTGACCGCCGTGCAGTACGTCCTGGGCAACGAAACCGTCGTGCTCGCATACCGACCCGCCGTGAACTTCGGCCTGCCCCAGGTCCCCTTGCGCCTCAAGGCCCTCGACCCCGCCGCCTCCTACACGACGGGATCGTCGACCCACTCCGGCGCGGTCCTGATGCACCACGGCCTCGAACCCGCACTGCCCCTCGGCGACTACGCCAGCACGATGATCCACCTCACTCAGGTCGCCTGATCTCGACCTCGTAGGTGTTGTGGTTCAGCAGGAACAGCCAGTCACCCCGGCGTGCGGCCTGGACGCCCTCGGGTAGTCCACTCAGGACCGGCCGCACGCCGGCCTGGCCGGTGATGTGATCCATGACCCGGCGCATGCCATTCGCGTCGAGCCGGGTGCCGAGATACCACGCTTTGCCTTGCCCGTAGGCGTTCTGGGTGAGGACGTCGCCTTCCGCGCCTTCCAGCACGATCTCGTCCAGCCAGAGGCTCGCGGTGGCGGGTTCGCCGAGGATCTCGACGGGTTCATCGTGGTCGATCGGGTGGAACTCGGGGATGCTGAGACCGAGCATCTCGCGGAACGGCGCGGGATAGCCGCCGAGATACACCTGGTCGTCGCCGTTCACGATGCCGGAGAAGAACGACATCAACAGGTGCCCACCATTGTGGACATAGCGCGTGAGGTTCTCGGGATCCTTGGTGAGGTACAGGTTCGGCACGACGACGAGTTTGTACTTGCTGAGATCCGCGTCCGGCGGCACGACGTCGACGCCGATGTTGGCCTCGAACAACGGCGTGTAGTGGGCGAGCAGGGCGTCCATCTGGGTGAGCTCGTTGGACGGGTGCGAGTCCAGTTCGAGGGCCCACCAGTTGTCCCAGTCGAGAACCAAAGCGACGTCGTTGTCCGGCTGCGTGCCCAGGATGTCGCTGTACTGCTGGAGTTCCTCGCCGAGCGCGGCGACCTCCCGGAAGACGCGGCTGTCCGGCCCGGCGTGCGGGACCATGGCGGAGTGGAACTTCTCCGCGCCGCCCTTCGACTGCCGCCACTGGAAGTAGAGGACCGCGTCGGCGCCGTGCGCGATCGCCTGCCAGCTCCACAACCGCATCTGGCCGGGCTGCTTGATCCCGTTGTTGTGCCGCCAGTTCACCGCGCTCGGGGCCTGTTCCATCAGGATCCACGGCTGGCCCTGCCGGCTGGAGCGGATCACGTCGTAGCTCAGCCCGGCGAGGATGTGCGCCTGCTTGTCGAACGGGTCGGGGTAGGAGTCGTAGCTGACGACATCCACTTCCTTGCCCCAGGCAAAGAGATCCAGGGTCTTGGCGAGCGGGACGTGGTTCGTGGTGACCGGGATGTCGGAGTGGCGGCGGATGATGTCGCGTTCCATGGTGAGCAGGCCTTTGAGGGCGTCACTTGAGAACCGCGCGAAGTCGAGTTGCTGGGTGGGGTTGGCGAACGTGGGGGCGGAGCGGGGCGGGAGGATCTCCTCGAAGGCGTCGTACCGCTGGGACCAGAACTTGGTCGACCATGCCCGGTTGAGTTCGTCGATCGTGGAGTACTTGTCCCGCAACCAGTCCTGGAACGCCTTGGCGGAAACGTCGCAGTAGCAGGCCCTTGTGTGGCAACCATACTCGTTGTTGATGTGCCACAAGGCAAGCGCGGGATGATCGTGGTACCGGCTCGCGACCTGCTCCACGAGCCGTCCCGCGTACTCCCGGTAGATCGGGCTCGACGGGCAGTACGCCTGCCGCGCACCGGGCCACATCCGCGTGCCGTCGGCCTTGATCGGCAACGTCTCCGGGTGAAGGCGCGCCAGCCAGGGCGGCGGCGACGCGGTCATCGTGGCCAGACACGCCTTGACGCCACCTTCGGCCAGCATGTCCATCACCCGGTCGAACCACCCGAAGTCGAACGCCCCGGGCCGCCGCTCCACCTCAGCCCACGAGAAGATTCCCACGCTGACCATCGAGACCCGCGCCTGCTGCATCAACGCGACATCCTCGGCCCACACCTCCTCCGCCCACTGCTCCGGGTTGTAGTCCCCGCCAAACCCGACCCCACCCAACGGCCACCCCATAACAACCACCCTCCCAAAACATAGGACGTCCTACATCCTAACCTCACGTTCTCCCAACCCTCGCACCCATCCAACCTCGCTCACCCACCCCATCCATCCCGCCCACTCACTCACCGCGCACCCCAGCTGCATCCTGTGCCCAGTCCGCAGGCATCCCCGTCCCGTCGTCGCACTGGTCCGCCCGATCTGGGCTCGACCAGCCCGCCCGGTACGCGTGCCTGAGCACGGCCCGATTTAGGCTCGACCGGCGTGGTCCGGTACGCGTAGCTGACCGCCTGAGCCGGGTCCCGATCTAGGGCTCGACCAGGCCCGTCCGGTAGGCGTAGCTGACCGCCTGTGCCCGGTCCCGCAACCCCAGCTTCGCGAACAGGTGGTTCACGTGCGTCTTCACCGTCGCCTCACTGACCACGAGCTGCCGCGCGATCTCCCCATTGGACAGCCCGGCGGCGATGAGCTGCAGCACATCGACCTCTCGCGGCGTCAACCCGTCATCGGGTCGCTGCACCGGCCGCCGAGCCCCAACCGAGGCGACCAGCCGTTTCTGCAGGTCACCGTCGACAGTGGACAGACCAGCAGCCGCAGAACGCACTGCCCGAGCGATCGACTCGGCGTCCGCGTCCTTGGTGAGAAACCCTCGAGCCCCGGCCCGCAAAGCCGCCAGCAACGACTCGTCATCCGCATAGGTCGTCAACACCACGACCTCGGTCGCCGGATACTCGGCCCGCACAACCTGAGTGGCGGAAACGCCATCCCGGTTCGGCATCTTCAAGTCGACCAGCAACACATCCGGCCGAACCTCGGCAACCAACCGAACGGCCTCATCCCCATCCGCGGCGGCCCCAACAACCTCGATCCCAGGCAACAACCCCAGCAATGTCACCAACCCCTCCCGCACCACCGCCTGGTCATCGGCAAGCACAACCCGAACCCGCCCGCCCTCACCCACCATCACCAACCACCCCACCCATCCCAACGATGACCATCACACCGACCCCTCGCATAGTTCCCCGCCCACACCATCCCCGCGAGCCAAGCCCCACCATCGACACCCGCCCTCCCAACGCTACCGACGAGCCCCGACGCCGAGAGTCAGCAAGACCCCAACGAGCCCGAGTTGTCCACATCCACGAGTTGTCCACAGCCAGACGCCCGGAAGGCTTGACACACCAAGCTCTCACGTCGGCACCGTCATCCGAACCCGCCAGCCCCCATCAACAGGCCCGGCCTCAAGTGACCCACCCAGCAACTCGGCCCGTTCCCGCATCCCGGTCAGCCCGAACCCCCGCTCCCGAGCGGGAGCCGTCCGTTGCCCACCCTGATTGGTGACCGTCAGCGCGACTTCCCCCGAGCCGTGTTCAAGCACGACATCGACGCGCGCCCCAGGTGCATGCTTCCGAACGTTGGTCAACGTCTCCTGAACCGCCCGGTACAGCGCGTCCTCGGTGTCCTCAGGCAGCGACGACGAGCCGACCACAGTCAGATGCGCGTCCGCGCCATAGTCGCTGACCAGCGAAGAGATCGACCGCGGCCGGTCCGACCGCAGCGCGGCGACGGCCCGCCGAGCTTCGGCCAGCCCTTCGGTAGCCAGCCGCTGTGCGCGTTCGACCTGCCGCAACGCTTCTTCGCTGGCCCCGTCCCGCACCAGCACCAATCGTGCGCCTTGCAGGCTGAGCGCGAGCCCGGCCAGGGAGTGCGCGAGGACGTCGTGCATCTCCCGCGCGATCCGTGCCCGCTCCGCCAACGCCGCGGCCCGCGCGTGCTCTTCACGCGCCGCCTGCGCTCGGGCCAGCGCCAATTCGGTCTGTTCGATCCTCGCGTTGCGCTGCCGCCGGGTCTGCCCGGCGAGTACCAAGGCGGCGAACCCGGCCAGCGCCGCCACGAAGTCCAGCCAACCATGTTGCCGGACGAAGATGCTCACCGCGATCGCGGCCAGGCTGACCGGCAGGACGACGAACGTCGTCACGGATTTGGCGTCCCGGACCGCGAACCCGACGGCGATGTAGGTCAGCGCGATCGAGAAGCCGCTCGGCAGTTCGATCGACAGGAACAGCCCGGTCAGGGCGAGGATGACCAGCCCGATGGTGACGATCCAGGCCGGCAACCGGTCCAGCCACACCAGCGGGAGCGTGCCGATGACCGCCGCCACGACGAGGAACGCGCCCAGCAACGACAGCTTGTCGCCGGCGGCGACCATCGTGATCACCAGGATGGCGGTCGGTGCAAGCCTCAGCCATCCGCGTCTCACCAGGACATCATCCCCTGGATGCGACCGGAATGCCGAGCCTGCGCGCCCGCTCGAAGATCATCCAGTTCTGCGCGGCCAGCGTGACACCCAGCGTCACCACGACCGAGGCGCTGGTCAGCGCACTGTCCAGGCCAAGCGCGCGGTCGGCGAAGATCACGCCGACGCGAACGGCGATGGTGGCGATCCAGAGCACGAGTGTCCATTTCGTACCCTTCTGGAACGCGGCGCCGTCCCGCTCGGTGACGGCCACGCTCGCGCCCCGCGCAGCGCCGAGCACGATCAGCAGGATCACGTCGACGCCGAGCATCAGCAGGTCGGCAGGCTTGGCGGCGCCGATGACGTCCTTCGCGCTGACCACGCCGACGACCATCATGATCAACGGGACCATCACGAGCCCACGAGTCGTGACGACGCTGCCCTTCGTCTGCTTCGCGATCACTCGCACGACGACCAGCACCGCTGCGACGGCGACCAGCAAAGTGGTGGACAACGACATCTCCGGCTCCCTCCGTGGTGTTCTTGGTACCAAGAATGCGTTGGGGGAGGGGGGTTTCGCGTCGGAACGGGGGTTGAACCGGATCTCAACCCACGGGTGGAGCACAGCGTGTAGCACACCCAACCGACACCCGAACGAAAAAACCAGCGAAACCAGCCGACCGGTCCACAACAACCAGTTGTCCACAGCCCAAGAACCGCGATCTGGCCCGGAAAACCCCACCCAAGGCAGAGTCGAACCATGCAAACAAAGCAACGACCCCGCGTCCAGATCAAAACCCCGGGCGAGCTGATCGCGGCCGTCCCGCACCTGCTTGGCTTCGTCCCCGAGGAGTCGCTGGTGATCTGCTCGCACCGCAGCCCCCTCACCGGTGAGCTGGGCATCTGCGTCCGTACCGATATCCCGCCGCCGAAGGACTATCGCGCCCTCGCCGAGCAGCTGAGCGTCCCGATACTGCGGTCGAACGCGGCGACGGTCACTGTCGTGATCGTCAGCCAGGACGAGGGCAGGCCGCCTGACAAGTTGCCCGCGACGGGCCAGGTGGAGGCTCTTGTTGGTGTGTTCGCCGGATGCGGCGTGCTGGTCGACCATTCACTGTGGACACCGAAGATCACCGCGGACTCGCCCTGGTGGTGTTACGACGCCATGGAATGCAGCGGCACGGTGCCCGATCCCAGAGCGACCGAACTTGCCGCGATGACCGTTGCTCACGGCGCGACCACCTACCGCAGCAGAGAGGAGATGCGCGCGACCCTGGAACCCGGTAACTCCCGCATGTTGGCCGCCCGGTCCGAACGGATCGCCATGGCCCTGCGCCAGCAGCCCGACCCCGCATACGCGCAGCGCCTGGTCGAGGCGGTGATCGCGGACATCCGGGAGGGACAGGGTGGCCTCGACGAGGACCGGATCGTCGATCTCACTGTGGCGCTGGTCCACGAGGAAGTGCGCGATTCCTGCCTCAGACCCGAGGTGATCGAGCTCGGGCAGGCGGTGCAGGACCTCTGGCTCGACCTCACGCGCGCGACGCCGGTGCCCTATCGAGCCGAGGCCGCGGGACTCCTTGCCGCCACTGCGTTCCTGCACGGCAACGGCCCGCTGGCCGGTGTCGCCATCGATGCCGCCCTGGACGCCAACCGGGGACATCGCCTGTCCAAGATGCTCCGATGCGCCATGGACCTGGGCCTCTCACCCGAAGGTTTCGCCGACATCGTCGCCCGAGGCCTCGTCGGAGTCGACAACCCATTCGGTCCCAACACAAACCCCCGCCGATACTGACCCCCATCCTCACCCTCACCACTCCACCAACCACCCACCAGGACACCTATGCCTTAACCCTCAACAAAAAGACCACCATCACAACCCGGGCGCGCTGGTCGCCGGCACCCAGCGCGCCCCACATACAAGCACGACCCCCACTCCTGGCCCACCAGCGAGCAAATCCCGCGCGCCCCAACCCATCCATCCACCCACACCCATCCACCCACACTCGTCGATCCACCCCACACCCATCCACCTCCCGCACGCATTCACGCACACCCACACGCGTCCACCCACCCCGCACGCATTCACGCACCCATGCGGGTCTACCCATCCCACCCCACCCATCCCACCCACACGTCTAGCACCGCCCACATCCATCCCCACCCATCCACCCACACGCGGCCACCCGTCCCTCACGCATCCACCCCACGCAGGTCCACCCCCCCACGCACACATTCAGCACCCGCTCCAGTGCGCCCAGCCTCACCGCTGCCACCATCCGAAGCGTCGCCCACCACACCGAAACCGCAAACGCCCGGCCCCGCCCACTCCGAACCGCAAACGCCAGCACCCCACCACACCTAACCGCAAACGCGCGGCGCCCCTCCACCAGGCAGCCGCCAGTGGGCCCCTGAGGAACTATCCCAGGCAATCGACCGCATCGTCCAGATGACCTTGCCCAAACGGCATTCGTCCCTCAAATGCTGTAACCCTGCTGCGCCCTAACCAAGTCCGCCCCACACATCCCACTTAAGCCCTTCACAGCACGCCTTCTGCGCAGCGCCCCAACCACACCCCGAAGGAACTTCGACACCCAACGCCTCGACAACGCCACCCTGCCATGCACGGACCAGCGGCCAACTGCGTCTGCCGCCGGTAGCTCACGCACGCCAGCGCAGCCAACGCAGCCACCAACCACCTCGACTTGCGCATACCTCACCACCTCGATCGCCCGATATCGGCCCGATCCACTCTGCGCACACGCGGCGCGATCACCTACTCCCCAAGTTCCTACCCCACACCCCCCACACCCCACACCCCCACACCCCACACACATCCGCGCTCTACGTATGGGATGCTCTTCCGCGCCTCGCGCCTCGCGCCTCGCGCCTCGCGCCTCGCGCCTCGCGCCTCGCGCCTCGCGCCTCGCGCCTCGCGCCTCGCGCCTCGGCTGGAGGTGTCGGCTGATAGGGAGGATGCCGGTGGCCGTGCGTTGCACGAGCCCGAATAACCGAACATGCGGATCCGGCGTACCTCAAGGGATTGGGCTACGCCGGATCCACATGCATAGGTGGGGGTGTGTTGTTGTACTTGCCCGGTTCATGGGTAGGCCGGAATTTCAGTGGTCGAACCAGTCGCGGGCGTCGGCACGGTTCAGCAGGTTGATGACTCCCGCTGCGAGCAGAAAGCCGATCACCGCGGTGAGCTGACCGCTGATCAAGTTGATTACGCTGCTGATGATGCCGATCACCTCAATGGTGATCACCGTCGGGCGGATCCACGAAAACCGCTTCGGCGTGAGCACCACACACGCCAGCAGCGTTCCCGCCACCGCGAACGACAGGTATCCCAGGAAGTACGCCAGGCCCGCGTTCGTCGCCTTCGCCCCGTGACTTTCCAGGTCGCTCAACGCGTCCAGGACGAAATACCCCAAGAACCCGTTCGCCAGGATCTGGAAGATCAGAACCGCGAGAACACCCTTGACCTGTCCCGGCATGCTCATCCGCTGATGCGCGATTCCTTCTGTCATGACACAAACCCTGCCGCCACCCACCCCAACCGGACAAGCCTGCCGCCACCGGAAGGTTCCTGCCAGTCCCACCTCCCATGCCCGCAGCCCGAGCCCCACCCACTCACTACAGCGAATCCGTCAAATCCCTGAACCCTGCACTCTGAAGCGGGTCCAAATCCCGCGCCCCAAACCCAGCATCCCAAACCCAGCGCCCAAACTCGGCCTCCCGAACTCCGTGCCCGCAAGCACAACCCCTCGAGCCACCTCACCAACCGCCACAGCGATTCCGTCCGCCACAGAGACTCCGCCGATCCCAGAACACACCGCACCACGGGCGGCCCGACCAGTCCGCCCGGAGAGCCGAGCGGTCGGCTCTTGTTCGTGACGAGCGCGGAACTCGCTGAGGATGGGGTTCGTGTCGAACAAGAAACCGCGCCCACATCAACGAGGTTGAGTGGGCGCGGTTCTTGGGAACAGCTGGGTGGGTCAGCGGGACTGGGTGAACTCCCAGGCGTCGCGGACGATGGTGGCGATGTCCGGGCGTTCGGGCTTCCAGCCGAGTTCGGTGCGGGCACGTTCGCTGGAGGCGACGAGCACGGCGGGGTCGCCGGCGCGACGCGGGGCGACCTCGGCGGGGATGGGGTGCCCGGTGGCCTCGCGGCAGGCATCGATCACCTGACGGACCGAGAAACCGGTGCCGTTGCCCAGGTTGTAGATCGCGTGCTTGCCCTTGGTCGCGCTCTCGATCGCCAGCAGGTGCGCGTCGGCGAGGTCGGTCACGTGAATGTAGTCACGGATGCACGTGCCGTCCTCGGTCGGCCAGTCGTCGCCGTAGATCTGGACCTGGGCGCGCTGGCCGGTGGCGACCTGAAGGATGATCGGGATCAGGTGCGTCTCGGTGGTGTGGCGCTCGCCGAACCGGCCGTGCGCACCGGCGACGTTGAAGTACCGCAGGCTCACCGCCGCGAGGCCGTGCGCCGCCGCGTACGAGGTGATCATGTGGTCCACCGCGAGCTTGGTGGCGCCGTAGGTGTTCGTCGGGCGGGTCGGCGCGGTCTCCGGGATCGGGACCTCGTCCGGCTCGCCGTACACGGCCGCGGTGGAGGAGAAAACGAGACGGGGAGTGCCGTGTTCGCGCATCGCGTCGAGCAGCCGCAGGGTGGTCAGCGCGTTGCCGTACCAGTACTTGGCCGGGTCCTGCATGGACTCGCCGACCAGCGACTTCGCCGCGAAGTGGAGCACACCGTCGAAGCCTTCGCCCAGCAACGCGCTCGCCGCGTCGGCGGCGTCCGCCTGAACGAGCCGGCAGCCGTCGGGCACCGCGTCCGCGTGCCCGGTCGACAGGTCGTCGACCACGACAACCTCATGGCCGGCCTCGACGAGCCGGGCGGAGCAAGCGCTTCCGACGTACCCCGCACCGCCCGTCACGAGCAGCTTCACCTTGTGGTCCCCTTTCAACGATCCTGGCCGGCGCCCGCCGAGGGCACCGCCGTGAACATGCGTGGCGCGGTGAACGACCGCGCGGCGAACGCGGCGGTCACCGCGGCCTCCACCTCGGCGCGTCCGTCGGCGTGCACGAGGGCGATCGCGGATCCACCGAACCCGCCGCCGACCATCCTCGCACCGAGCGCCCCGGCGCTCTCCGCCGACTCCGCCGCGACGTCCAGCTCGTCACACGAAACGCGGTAATCGTCGCGCAGGCTCGCGTGCGAGGCGCTCAGCTGCGGCCCGATCCCGGCGTACTTGTCGGCCCGCAGCAACGCCACGGTCTCCAGCACCCGGTTGTTCTCGGTGACCACGTGCCGCACCAACGGCCGTAGTTCCTCGGGCAACGCGGAAAGCGCCGCGTCCAACCCGGACAGTTCGACCTCCCGCAGCGAGGACAGGCCGAGCAGTTCGGCCGCACGCTCGCAACCGCGCCGGCGGTCGCCGTACCCGGACTCGGTGTGCGAGTGGCTCGCACGCGTGTCGATCACGAGCACCTCGAGCTCGTGCCGGGCCGCGTCGAACGGCACCTGGTCGGACTCACCGGACCGCACGTCCAGGAAAAGAACGTGCGACTCGGTGCAGCACAGCGAAGCGGTCTGGTCCAGCAGCCCGGTCGGCGCACCGACGTAGTCGTTCTCCGCGTGCTGGATCCACTTTGCGATGTCGCTTCTGGACGGACTCGCGCCGAGCAATCCCAGCAACGCCAGGGCGGTCGCACATTCCAGGGAGTGCGACGACGACAGTCCGGCGCCGGCCGGGACGTTGCCCGCGACCACGAGATCCGCGCCCTGGCTGAACCCCTGTTCGCGCAGAATCCAGGCGACACCGGACGGGTACGCGGCCCAGCCGCTGACCGAACCGGGCTCCAGCGACGCGATCTGCACGGGATCGGCCGTCTCGGCCCGGTCGTTGTCGTGCAGAGTGGACACAGTCAGCACATCATCGGACCGTGGCGACGCGGCGACCGCGGTCCGGTGCGGCAGAGCGAACGGCAGCACGAAACCGCCGTTGTAGTCGGTGTGCTCACCGATCAAGTTCACCCGGCCCGGGGCGGACCACACACCGGCCGGAGCCCGGCCGTGCAGTCGCTCGAACGCCCCGGCCGCCCGCGCGGCCTGGCTCACAGGGCCCGCGCCAGCACTGCGTGCAGCACGCTCGGCGGCAGCTGAGCCGACGATCCCGCGCCGCTGACCTCGATGGTGTTGCCGTCGCCCTTGGACGGTCCGACGCTCACGGTCTGACCGGGCAGCAGGCCCACGGATTTCAGATCCGCCATGAGATCCGGGTCCATCTGCACGTGCTCGGCGATCCGGCGGACCTCCACCTTCCCGCCGCCGCGCCGGGCGACCTCGTCGATCCGCACCAGGTCGGCCTCGGCCGGCGGTGCGGGCTCGCCCGCGCCCAGCTGGTCGAGACCCGGGATCGGGTTGCCGTAGGGCGACGTGGTCGGGTTGCCGAGGAGGTTGACCAGCTTGCGCTCGACGGCCTCGCTCATCACGTGCTCCCAGCGGCACGCCTCGCTGTGCACGTGCTCCCACTCCAGGCCGATCACGTCGACCAGGAGGCGCTCGGCCAGCCGGTGCTTGCGCATGACCGCGATGGCCAGGTTGCGCCCGTGGTTGGTCAGCTCGAGGTGGCGGTCGTCGGCGACCACGAGCAGCCCGTCGCGCTCCATCCGGCCGACGGTCTGGCTCACGGTCGGCCCGCTCTGCCCCAGCCGTTCGGCGATCCGGGCGCGAAGCGGGATCACGCCCTCCTCTTCCAACTCGTAGATGGTGCGCAGGTACATCTCTGTGGTGTCGATGAGATCGTTCACGCCGCTACCCCTTCGTCGGCGTCCATGGTAGTCGCCCGGTCCGACAGTTCCGGCTGGCCGTCACCGGCCTGTGGCAGGCGCGAGCTGGGCGCGGCAGGATATCGGCCGTGCGCATACTCGTCTCCACTTCGGAACTCGCCGAAGCCCTCGTTTCCGCTCGTCCGCCGGTGGTGCTCGACGTGCGGTGGGCGCTGGGCGGACCGCCGGGACGCGAGTCCTACCTGGCCGGTCACGTGCCGGGTGCAGTGTTCGTGGATCTGGACAAGGACCTTGCAGCCGAACCCGGTGCGGGCGGCCGTCACCCCTTGCCCGCACCAGAAGACCTACAGAGCGTGTTGCGTGCCGCAGGCGTTAGCAGTGACTCCAGTGTCGTGGTGTACGACGGCAACAACGGCTCTATCGCAGCACGCGCGTGGTGGCTACTGCGCTGGGCCGGCCACCGTGATGTGTCGGTGCTTGATGGTGGATACGCGGCCTGGGAAAGCGAAGGCCGTGAGGTCACGACCGACGTTCCCGAGCCGGAACCCGGCGATTTTCAGGTTCAGCCCGGACACATGCCGACGATCGACGCCGACGGCGCGGCCCGGCTCGCGAAGGACGGCGTACTCCTCGACGCACGCGCGCCCGAGCGATTTCGCGGCGAGGTCGAACCGGTCGACCCTCGCCCGGGCCACATCCCAGGAGCAGTGAACGCTCCGTTCACGGGGCACCTGAACGCCGACGGCCGCTGGCTGCCCGCCGCTGAACTGGCTGAGCGCTTCCGGGCGCTGGGTGTTCACGCTGACTCCGAAGTCGGCGCGTACTGCGGATCGGGCGTGACGGCGTCCTCGGTCGTTCTGGCGCTCGAAGCCGCAGGCATCACCGACCCGGACAAGCCGGCCGTGCTCTACCCGGGGTCATGGTCCGAGTGGTCTTCGGACCCGTCCCGCCCAGCCGCCACGACCGGCTGACGAGCCGTTCGCGGAAATCCCGAAACGGTCCTGACCAGGCATTTCATTGCCGTGTGCGCCGGGTTGATCATGTATGGGACCCGCGATCAGCGGCCGAGCGCCACGGTCGTGAGGCCGCTCGCGGACCGGAGCCCGAAGCGGGCTCGGGAACAACGATCCGGCGTCTCATCGGCCAGGTACGGCCTGCTTGGGCAGCCATTCCGGGCCGGGCATGAACGCCGGATCAGCCGTCCGGGAGCTTGTCGAACACGATCTTGGCGAGCTTCTCGACCTTCGGGCACGTGGACTCGGTGGCGTTGGTCAGCACAAGGGTCACCCACAGCGCCCGGAACGGTGCGTGCTGGTCCTCGGTGAGCGCGATCCGCAGATCGCACGTCGTCGACGCGGTGGTCGTGCGGTACGCCGTGTTCCCCTCGAACGTCGTCGGCTCCGCTCCCTGCGCGTCGGTGGACGGCGTCAGCACGATCATCGCGACCCCGGCCGGACCGCCGCCGGCGGCCAGGTCGAACCCGCAGAACCCGCCCTGGTCCGACGGCTCGGGGGATGCGGTCGCGCTGGTCAGCTGGGCGATCTCGGACCCGGTGATCAGCGTCGAGCAGCTCGGCGCGGTGCTGACCGTCTTGCGTTTCGCGATTGTCACGGACGTGCCGGTGGATGTCGTCGTGCTCGGGCCCGAAAGGGTCGTGGCGCTGGGCGGCGACGAGGGGAACTCGGATTCCGTCGTCTCCGGTAGCGGCGGTTCGGTGTTGGTGGTGGTCTGCTGGATCGCGATGGGCTGCCCGGATACCGGCGCGAGCTGGAGCTTGCTGACCACGAGCGCCGCTGCGGTTGCGACGACGAGGCCAACCGCCGCCAGCGCGAGCAAGCGAAACCGACCTTGCATGGCTGTCAGACTAGTGTTGTCCCATGGGCACGCCAGCCGCCGTTGTGTGGGATCCCGCTCTGCTCGCGTACGACCTTGGCGGGGACCACCCGTTCAACCCGGTCCGCCTCGAACTGACGATCGCGCTCGCCACCCAGCTCGGCGTTCTCGACGGCGTCGAACTGCTTCGTCCCGAGCCGGCGAGCGACGAGGAGATCGAGCGGATCCACGAGGTGTCGTACGTCAGCGCGGTCCGCGAAGCGCCGATGGTCGGCTGGGACGTCGGCCATGGCCTGGGCACGCCGGACAACCCGGTGTTCTCGCAGATGCACGAGGCTTCATCGCTGGTCGTCGGTGCCAGTCTGCAGGCCGCGGCCAAGATCGCGTCGGGCGCGGCGAACCGTGCGGTCAACATCGCGGGCGGACTGCACCACGCGATGCGTGACCACGCGGCCGGGTTCTGTGTGTACAACGACTGCGCGGTGGCGATCTCGTGGCTGCTCGACAACGGGGCCGAGCGCGTCGCCTATATAGACGTCGACGTTCACCACGGGGACGGAGTCCAGGCGGCGTTCTACAACGACCCCCGTGTCCTGACGATCTCCCTGCACCAGAACCCGATGACGCTCTGGCCCGGCACCGGCCGGGTGACCGAACTCGGGGGACCGGGAGCGGAGGGAACCTCGGTCAACATCCCGCTGCCCCCGCACACCAGGGACCCTGCGTGGCTGCGTGCGTTCCACGCCGTTGTGCCGTCACTGCTGGGTGCGTTCCGTCCGGATGTGCTGGTCACTCAGTGCGGCGTGGACACCCACGAGGAGGATCCGCTCGCGGACCTGTGGCTGAGCGTGGACGGTCACCGCGAGATCTACCGGGTTCTGCGTGGACTGGCCGAGCAGTACGTAGGCGGAAAGTGGCTCGCAATGGGCGGCGGCGGTTACCAGCTGCTCCGCGTGGTGCCCCGATCGTGGACGCACCTGATCGCGACGGTGCTCGACCGGGACGTGGATCCGGAGACACCGCTACCCATCGAGTGGGTGAACGATGTGCTTCGCCGCGCGCCCGGTGCGGAGCTGCCCCGCACGATGGGGGAAGGCATGGACACCGGGTTCGTGCCGTGGGACGGGACGGCGCAACAGCCGGTCGACTCGGTGATCCGGGACGCCCGGGGCGCGGTGTTCCCGTTGCACGGCCTGGACCCGGACGACCCTCGGGACTGAGCTTGACCGGATTCGATCCGTACGGCTATCCACGCCGCTGGGAGGCGGACGTGGTGCTGGCCGATGGCGGCACCGTCCATCTGAGACCGATCACGCCCGGCGACGCCGACCGCCTGGTCGCGTTCCACAGCCGGCTGTCCGAGCGCACCAGGTACTTCCGGTATTTCGGTGCGTATCCGAGAATCCCGCCGCGCGACCTGGAACGGTTCGTCACGGTCGACCACCACGACCGGGTCGCGTTCGTGGCGCTGCTGGGCGACGACATCATCGCGGTCGGCCGCTACGAGCGGCTTCACGAAAACGACGAACTGACCGACCACGCCGAGGTCGCGTTCGTGGTGGAGGACGACCACCAGGGCCGGGGGATCGGCTCCATCCTGCTGGAACACCTCGCCGCGGCGGCGCAGGAGAGCGGGCTGAAGCGGTTCGTCGCCGAGGTGCTCGGCGAGAACGGGCAGATGGTCCGGGTGTTCCGGGACGCGGGGTACAAGGTCAGCCGGGTGCTTGAGGAAGGCGTCCTGCACCTGGAGTTCGACATCGACCCCACCGACGACTCGGTCGCCGTGGCTCGCGCCCGCGAACAAGCCGCCGAAGCCCGCAGTGTGTACAACCTGCTGCACCCCAAATCGGTCGCGGTGATCGGCGCGTCCACGGATCCGACGAAGGTCGGCTACGCCGTGCTGACGAACCTGCTGACCGCGAACTTCACCGGTCCCGTGTTCCCGGTGAACCCGGAACGCCGGTCGGTGCGGGGTGTTCGGGCGTACAAGCGGGTCCTCGACATTCCCGATCCGGTGGATCTCGCGGTCATCGCGGTTCCCGCTGAAAGCGTCGACGAGGTGATGGACGACTGCCTGGCCAAGGGCGTAAAAGCTCTGGTCGTCGTGTCCTCGGGATTCGGCGAGACCGGCGGTGATGAGGGCCGTGGCGCCGAACAGAAACTCGCCGAGGAGGCTCGCGCGCACGGCATGCGCGTCGTGGGCCCGAACGCCCTCGGTGTCGTGAACATGGATCGTAAGGTCCGGCTGAACGCGAGCCTGGCGCCGAAACTTCCGGGTTTGGGCCGAACCGGGTTCTTCTGCCAGTCGGGTGCGTTGGGAACGGCGATCCTCGCCCAGGCCGCGACTCGTGGGCTCGGTTTGTCGACGTTCGTGTCCGCCGGGAACCGCGCGGACGTGTCCGGTAACGACATGCTGCAGTACTGGATGACGGATCCAGCGACCGACGTCGTGCTGCTGTATCTGGAGTCGTTCGGAAATCCGCGGAAGTTCGCGCGGATCGCCCGGCGGTTGGGCCGGACCAAACCGATCGTGGCGGTGAAATCCGGACGCAACGCCATGCTCCCCGCGCTCGCCGCGACCTCCGTGCGAGTCGACGAGCCGAGTGTTCAGGCTGTGTTCGAACAGGCCGGCGTGATCCGGGTGGAGTCACTGGCCCAGCTGTTCGACACCGCGCTGCTCCTCGCACACCAGCCGCTTCCGCAGGGCAGCCGGGTCGCCGTTGTCGGCAACTCGACCGCGATCGGTGTCCTCGCCGCCGATGCCGCGCTCGCACAAGGCCTGGAACTCGCGGCGGATCCGGTCGACGTCGGTGCCCAGGCGGATCCCACGATTTTCGCGAACGCGGTCCGGGAAGCCCTGCTGCGCGACGACGTGGACGCGCTCGTGGTCGTTTTCGTGCCGCCGCTGGCTGTCCCAGGGACGGCATACGCTCGCGAATTGCGTGAAGTCGTCGCCAGCCTTGCGCACGGCGAGAGCAAGCCGATCGTGTCGACTTTCCTCGCGGCAGAAGGCGTTCCGGACGAGCTCGCGGTGCCGGGCCCGGACGGGACTCCGGGCCGAGGCTCGATTCCGTCCTATTCCAGCCCGGAACGAGCGGTGGTGGCCCTTGCCCGCGTCACGCGGTACGCGCGGTGGCGGTCGGCGCCGCGCGGAATGCTCACCCGGCCCGAAGGCATCGACGCGGCGGCCGCGCGGGATCTGCTCTTTTCCAGCCTGGACGCGAACAGCGAGCACTGGCTGACCGATAGCCAAACCGTCGAGCTGCTGACCTGCTACGGCATCCAGATCGCGCCCTTCCGGATCGTCGGCAGCGCGGACGAAGCAGCCGACGCAGCGGCGGAGCTCGGGTTCCCGGTCGCGGCGAAGGCGGCGAACTCCCTGCTGCGGAACCGGTTCGACCTCGTCGGCGTCCGCCTGGACATCAGCAGCCCGGACACGATGCGCGCGGCCTACGACGACATCTGTTCCGTGTCGGGTGTGAACGAGGTGTACGTGCAGCGCATGGTGGACAAGGGAACATCCTGTGCGATGGGGCTGCAGGACGACCCGTCGTTCGGCACGTTGGTCTCGTTCGGACTGTCCGGTGTGGTCCACGACCTGCTGGGCGACCGGGCCTACCGGGCGATCCCGATGACCGATGTGGACGCCGCCGGACTCGTGCGTGCGCCGAAAGCCGCGCCGCTGCTCGCCGGATACGGCGGTTCACCGGTCGCGGACCTCGTGGCCTTGGAGGACCTCGTCCTGAGGGTTGCCGCCCTCGCCGAGGACATCCCGGAGGTCCGTTCGCTGGAGCTGGATCCGGTCGTGGCCTCCGACAAAGGCGCGAACGTCGTGTACGCACGAGTCCTGATCGGACCGCCGCCCTCCCGGCACGACACCGGTCCGCGCCGGCTGCGGAAACTGCCCGACGAGGAATGATCTGGCCCACGTGGGGTGGACTCACCGATGGGGCGGGGTGTCTACTGCTTGAGGCCACGATGCCGATCAACACCGATTGATACCGCGTCGATCAACCTGGCCGCGAGGTCGATGAACCTGACTATCAGGAGGTGAGCCGAGTGTCCGCTGACGGATTCAGTACCGACGGAAGTTGTTGTAGTTGTCCGCACATCGCGGGCTCGGCTGCCACAGGCTGATTTCGCCGATCCCGCGAATTTCGCATGGGAGCCGGTGAGATGACCACTTTCCAGATGATGCTGCGTATCGGCGCCGGCGTGGGGCTCGGCGCGTTGATCGGATTCGAACGGCAGTACCGCGCCCGGATGGCCGGCATGCGCACGAACGCGCTTGTCTCCGTCGGTGCCACATTGTTCGTCCTGCTGTCCGCGCACGGTTTCGGCGGTATGGCGGACGCGGATCCCACCCGGGTGGCCGCTCAGATCGTGTCCGGAATCGGGTTCCTGGGTGCCGGGGTGATTCTGCGGGACGGCGCGAGTATCCGAGGCCTGAACACCGCTGCGACCCTTTGGTGTTCGGCCGCCGTTGGCGCCCTCGCCGGGGCTGGCCTGTACGCCGTCGCGGCCCTCGGTGCAGTCACGGTTCTCGCGGCCAACATCGTCCTTCGCTGGGCCGCCCGCGTCGTGGACAAGGTGCCCCAGAACGGCGCCGACCAGTGACAGCGCCAGCCAGATCCTCGCCATTGCCGCAGTTCAGGGGCCGTTTCGTGCTCAGCGTGAACTCAAGGCACGCATGGACCCAGGGGAGACCGACTTTGTGCCGAACCCACGTGAGTGCTTCGTCTGCAGGAGGACGAAGCACTCACGCGGGCAGGGCGCGGAATGTGGCCTAGGTGGGGGCTCGCTCCCGCCGCCAGACTGAGCGAGCCCCCGGTCTATGCGGTGAGGACCAGCTGCCGGCCGCTTTTCGCGGTGGCGCTGAAATCCGCACCGGAGTCAGTTACCCCGGCGGAGAACCGGGTTTCCACACGTGAGTCAGACAGCACCTCGTGCTCCGCGAAGCCGGCGCTGACCTCGCGATCACGAACCCTGCCCTGGACTCGGACCGCCTTGTGGCGGCCGGTCTTGCCCAACTCCTGCCCGGCGATGTTGTCCGTGCCGAGCGTGAACAGGCCTTGCCGACCACCCTTGATGGCCCGCTTCAGCGTGCGACCGCCGCTGAAGCCCAATACGTCCGCGTAGCGCGAGCCGTTCATCTGGATCCGGCGCGCAGAGGTTCCACTCCTCGCGACCACGAACGAACCGATGCAGGCCGTGTTCGCGGCCAGGCGGATTCCGTCCCCAGGTTGTACGTTCACGAGGGCCAGCAGGGTCATTGCCAGCACCGCGAGCACGGCAGCCTGCGCCGTCACGCCGGTCAGCGCACCCACGACGGCCATCCCAGCGACGACAGACGTCGCTAACAGGACACGATCACGTGTGCGCATCGGGCTCCTCCTCATCGAGGACCGAACGGCTCGGCAGGGTGAGAGAAAGTTATGACATCCATCGCCCTCTGGTCAAGAATGTGACTAGAGTTCATCTACATGAACAAGGCGACTTGCGGGTCGCCATTGAGGTTCGCGACGGGATGCTCGCATATCCACCCGCCATGCCTGGAGCGTCACCGACATCCAAACCTCAGTGGTAGTCAATACCGCAACCGTGGACGTGGCGCATACGAGGAGCGGGCGCTGCGCGGCTGTTCGATGCTGTGGGTCCTATCTGGACGGACAGGGTCCGGTTCAGTGGACTATCACCATCGTCCATAACGCTGGCAGTGACGGCACTCGTTCCACCGTCGGCGAACGTGTTCGCGTGCTGCGCCTCGAGTAGAAGAGTCGGGCACTACCATCGCATGGCAACAGAGCGGCGCGGATGTCGTGGCATACATGGACGTCGACCTGTCCACCGGCCTCAACGCGTTGCTGCCCTTGGGTGCGCCGCTGGTCGGCGTTCACTCATACATTTCGATCGGCTCCGCGCGATTCCTGGAACTTTGTGCTGCTCAGCACGTCCGTACTCCGAGCCGCAGGAAGACCGTCCTCTGTGCACATATGTCTTCGAGTCGGGAAGGAAATGTGGCGGTGCGATATATGCGAGCGCACTGTCCTTTGTGGCTGACCACTGTGGATTGCAGGCTCAGAGAACACGTTCTATGCGCTGCAGTCAAGACGATGTCCTTGAACTTCAACGACTCTGTTCGGCTCGTTTGACGCTGGCTGATGTGGTCACAGTGGACAACCGCTAGTCGCCCCGTAGTGCACCGGTCCTCATGCTGATCACAGTAGTTGCCAGCCGCATCAACAACACCGACACCACGCTGTTGTCGACTCTCATTGCGGCCGCATACGGTTCACGCAAGCGATGAAAACCGAGCTTCCCAGGAGCATGACGAAGTGGCTGCTGCTTGCCCCTTTTCTGATCGGCCACGGATTCCTGGCCGAGATGCTCACCGCGTGGCTCGTCGCCCCGCGTTCTTCGCCGCGTATCTCGCGGACAGCGAAGCTGCGCCGCGCCGCAAGCGTTCGACCTGACAGTGGCGGCAGGCAAGCTTGTCGGCGACTTGTGGCTGCAGGCCTCGCAGCGACCACCACGATGAGCTGACGAGGACACACACAACCGCCATCTGGAACCGGCGCTGCGAGCTGCCCTCCATGGCGAGAGAGATAAAAACCTTGATCGGCACGAGTGGGTTCAGCGGACGCGGTCCCGCTCCATCCGAAGACCCAGGCCTCCGCGCGGGGTGAGGCAAACTCCGGTTGGGTTCGAAGGTGGTCTCGGCGGTGTGTCCGAGAACCGCGCGACGTAGGGCATAGGACCTGACACTTGCTGCTCACAGTAAACGAGTAGGCACTCTGCGGATACACTTGTGGGTGAACCTGTCGGTCCACGCGATGGTCTCAGCGTGTTCCCAGTAACTTCCCAGGTTTTTCGTCGACGCTGGTCAGGTGGACCAGCGTGGCTCGGAAGCAAGCGTTCTCGTGGTTGATGACGAACCGAACATCCTGGAACTGCTGTCGGCGGCGCTCCGGCTCAGCGGTTTCGTCGTGCACGCGGCGGACTGCGGGGCCGAAGCACTGGCCACAGCGCGCCGTGTCCGGCCGGACATCGTGGTGCTCGACGTGATGCTGCCCGACTGCGACGGCTTCACGCTGGCCCGGAGTCTTCGTGCCACACACGAACGGCTGCCGGTGCTGTTCCTGACCGCCAGGGACGCCGTGGAGGACCGGATCGCGGGCCTGACGGCAGGTGGCGACGACTACGTCACCAAGCCGTTCAGCTTGGAGGAGGTCGTACTGCGGCTGCGTGCCATCCTCCGCCGGACCAACGGCAGCGTCGGGGAACCCGCCCGCGACGACGGCACGTTCCGGTATGCCGACCTCGTCCTCGATGAGGACGCCCATGAGGTCTACCGCGCGGGCCGGCTGATCCAGCTGTCCCCGACCGAGTTCAACCTGCTGCGGTATCTGATGGTCAATGCCGAGCGCGTGGTCAGCAAACCGCAGATTCTCGACCGGGTGTGGAACTACGACTTCGGCGGCGACGGCCGGATCGTCGAGTCGTACATCAGCTACCTGCGCCGCAAGATCGACTCGGTCGAGCCCGCGCTCATCCACACCATCCGCGGTGTTGGGTACTCGCTCCGGTTGCCCCGTGACGAGCGGACCGGCTGATGGTGCCGCCCGCCTCCGCGAAGCGCCGCCGCCCGTGGACGCTGCGGACGCGCATCGTCGTCGCCCTGCTGTTGCTCGCCACCACCGGACTCGCGGTGTTCGGCGTGGCCAGCGTGCTGCTGATCCGGCAGTCGATGATCGCCCGGGTCGACCAGCAACTCGACGAGCAGAGCCGCCGGATCGGTCCACGTATCTTCAGGGGACAGTTGCCGCCACCGCCCCGCCTGGGCGGCCGCAACGGCCAGGACCTGCCGACGGATTTCGCGATCCAGGAATTCTACCCGGACGGCGAACCGAACCCCGATCACAGTGCCAACATCAGCGCCACCGTCGGGCCGATTCTGCCGCCGGTGAACGAGGAGACGTTTTCGCAGCTGCCTCAACACGCCTTCACCGTGGACGACAAGGAAGGCAAAGCGTCGTGGCGCGTGCGGGTGATCCAGCGCCAGTCGTCGCAGGCTGACGGCCAGGTCGTGCTCGTCGCCGTTGCCCAGTCGCTGGAGACGGTCCAGGAGACCGTTTCACGTCTGGTGTGGATTGAGGTGCTGGTCGGTGTCGCGGCGTTGGCGGCGCTCGGTGCCATCGGGTTCTGGGTGGTACGGCTGGGCCTCCGGCCGCTCACCAGGATCGAGCACACCGCGGGAGGGATCGCGAGCGGCCACCTGGACCTGCGGATCGAGGCCGACCCCCGGACCGAGGTGGGCCGGCTCGGCGGCGTCCTGAACACCATGGTCGGCCGTCTTTCCTCGGCGCTGCGGCAACGTCAGCAGTCCGAGGCGCGCCTCCGCCGTTTCGTCGCCGACGCGTCCCACGAGCTGCGTACCCCGTTGACCTCGATTCGCGGTTTCGCTGAACTCCACCGCCGCGGCGGAGCGCCCGAACGGGAGGATGTCGACAAGCTGATGTCCCGCATCGAGGACGAGGCGATCCGGATGGGCCTGCTCGTCGAGGACATGCTCCTGCTGGCGCGCCTGGACCAGGAACGCGCACTGGACCTCGCCGACCTGGACCTGCGGTTGCTCGTCGAGGACGCGGTGCACGACGCCCGTGTCCGCGACCCAGACCGTCCGGTCGAACTGCGAAAACCCGAAACCCAGGTACGCGTGACCGTCGACGAGCACCGGATGCGCCAGGTGATCACCAACCTGATCAACAACGCCATGATCCACACGCCGCCGGACAGCCCCGTCCACGTGGTCGTCGGTGGCCCAGCCCGACTGGACGGACCTCCGGTCGCCGTGGCGGGCGTAATCGACTCCTACGCCCGCGTCGTTCTCGAAGTCATCGACGAAGGCCCAGGCGTGCCCCTGGAGGCCGCACCCAACATCTTCGACCGGTTCTACCGCGTGGACTCGGCCCGATCCCGCCGCCGCGGCGGAACAGGCCTCGGCCTCGCAATTACCGCTGCGATCCTCGAAGCCCACGGCGGTCGCGTTGAACTTCGGACCGAGCCCGGACAAGGCGCCCGTTTCACCGTGTTCCTGCCATGACTGCGGTAAACGCCTGAGGAAACCGAATGTCCGTCCCCCAACCGGACCTTGACCAGCACGGCGTACCCGCCCAGAAAACGCTTCTCGATCCAGCCTGTTGCAGACACAGCTACGCCAGCCTCGGCGCGGATCGTGCCGTCCACAGCCCGTGCTCGACTTGCCCGGCCACCTGTAGGTGGTGGGCGCGCATCAGTGCACGCTGCGGACGTGGTGAGTCGAGTTCACAGTTTCAGCTCGGGCGCGTGGCCATCAGCCCGGCTCGGGCCGCACGACGAACACACTCGCCATGCGGCCCGACCAGTTCGGTCCCGGCCTGAAAGGGCCCGGTCAGGTTCGAACTGGCCCCCGAAGAAGCCCGGGGCTCGTTCAATCCGGCCCGCCACGGCCAACCGCTAACCCCAGATCGTCTCCCCAGATTCACGCCAGTTCACGAACAGTCCGGAACAGCCTGCGGTCCTGCGGATCGGCCGGACATTCAGGTCGCCGGATCAGGCAGGGCTGAAGCGGGCGGCGGCGATCGGCCGTTGCGCGACCGTGTAGGTGTTCGCCGACGAGGAGTTCACACTCCAGCGATAGCGTGAAAAGACCCCAGTGGATGTCGACGCGTAGAACATCATGTGCCCGAATCCGACGCCTTCGCGGTCGTTGACGCCGTCGATCAGCCGGATGTCGGGGTACACGTAGTAGTTGCCGACGCCGAGCACGCCATGCGGATCGGATGTGCAGTCGATGATCTCGATGGCGTACTGGATCTCGCCGGGGAAGTTCAGCGTGGGACTCGGCGCGACGTACGTGCCCTTGATGCGCCGCACCATGACGATGTGCCCGGTCTGCGTTGGCTGGTTGTTCTGGTAGTCGATCGCGATGAGGTCACCGGCCCGCAGATCGGTGACTTTCGTGATCGGCGTCCAATGCGGAACGGCCGGACCGGCGAACACCCGGCGATAGTCGCGCGCGTTCGGACTGACCGAGCCGAAGTACGTTCGGTAGTACTCCTCGGTCGCCACGGCCGGGTAGGTGTGGCGCAGGAGTCCGGTGAGGAACGATGCGCACTGACTCTGGTTGAACCAGGTCGACGGCTGGCCCGGAGTGCCCCACGTAAGGATGTTCGGCGTGCCGTCGTCCTTGTAGTTGTTGTTGGTACGTGGGCATTCCGGCAGGTTCAGGTAATTCGCGAACTGCTCCGCCTCGATCACGTGCGGGGCTGTGGGCAGATACGGATCGGGGCTGAGTTCGTCCGCCGACGCCTCGCCGCCGCTCAACGCGGTGACACCGAATGCGGTGCCCGCGCCGAGCAGCGTCCTGCGGGATAAGGAAAAAGCCATACCCCGATCCAACCAGCCGACGTCAGTGCTTACCCAGGATTCCGTCGCGCCGCCGTGTGATCCCCAACGGGTTGGCGTCCTGCAGCTCCGGTGGCAGCAGGGCGTCCGGCCACGTCTGGTAGGCGACCGGAGCGAGCCAACGGTAGATCCCCGGCACACCGATCGACGTGTGGATCGTGTTCGTGGTCGCCGGCCACGGACCGCCGTGCTGCATCGCCCAGGCCAACGCGATCCCGGTCGGCCAGCCGTTGTAGATCAACCGTCCGGCGATCTTGCGGAGTTCCGCGGCCACTCGCCCGGCGAGCTCGTGCTCGGAATCCGAGGCGTGCACAGTGCCGGTCAACGTTCCAGGCAAACGGTGAAGCAGCGCCAGCAAGGTTTCCGGGTCGTCGTACGTCACGACCAGACCGGCCGGACCGAAGTTCTCCTCGGTCAGCTTTTCCAGATTCGCCACGAAAACGTCCAGCGACACCTTGAACAGGCTCGGTGTCCCCGCCCACGCCTCGTCCGGCGCAGTCCCCGTCGCCACGACCTGTACCAGGTCGCTGTTGGCCATGGCCTCCACAGTGGACCGGTACGAGTGGCACATGCGCTCGTTCAGCATCGCCCCGCCGGTCGAGTCGGCGACGGCGGCGGCCAGTGGCTCGACGATCGACTCCGGCGCGAAGACAAGCCCGGGATTGGTGCAGAACTGCCCGACACCCATGGTCACCGACTGGGCGAAGCCCTTCGCGATCTCCTCCGGCCGGTCCGCCGCGGCGGCCGGCAGGATCACGGTCGGGTTGATGCTGCCGAGTTCGCCGTAGAACGGGATCGGGTCCGGCCGCGAGTTCGCGAGGTCGTACAGCGCCCGCCCGCCACCGACGGAACCGGTGAACCCGGCGGCCTTGACGTGTGGGTGCTGAACGAGCCGGACACCGGACTGCGTGCCGTAGATGACGGAGAACAACCCGTCCGGCGCGCCGCCTTCCTTCAACGCGGCGGTGACGACCCGGCCGGTCTCACGCGAAGTGTTCGGGTGCGCCGAGTGCGCCTTCACCACGACCGCGCATCCCGCGGCGAGCGCGGACGCGGTGTCCGAGCCGACCGTGGACAGCGCGAACGGGAAGTTGCTCGCGGAGTACACCGCGATGACGCCCATCGGCCGCAGCACGCGCCGCAGATCCGGCCGCGGCGGGATGATGTCCGGGTTCGGCGAGTCCAGCATCGCCTCGACGTAGCTGCCCTCACGCAGGACTTCAGCGAAAAGCCGAAGCTGGTTCGTGGTGCGCTTGAGCTCGGTGGTCAGCCGCGGAAGGCCGAGCGCGGTCTCGCTGTCGGCGGTGCTGATGAGCAGTTCGGACTCGTCGTCCAGCCGGTCGGCGACCAGGTCCAGAACGGTCGCGCGGTCGGCCGCGGTCCATTCGGACCAGATCTGAAATGCCCCCGCCGCCGCTTCGCAGAGCCGGTCCACCTCGCCGTCCGAGGTCGCCTCGACCGGTTCGCCGAACGGCTCGCCCGTCCTCGGGTTGTAGCCCTGCACACTCACCGACCTGCCTCCTTCGCTTCCTTGATGGCCGTGTCGAAGTCCGGCCCGACCCAGACGCCACCGAGGTAGCTCTGGGCCAGTGAACTGGGATCGGGTTCGCCGTGCGCGGCGATCACCTCGTCCGCGTAGACCTCCGAGTCGTCCTTCGACTCGTACCCGAGCTTGCGGGCCTCATCCAGGGAGAACCACCGCCGGGTGTTGTCCGAGATTCCCCACACGACGCGGAATCCCGGCGCAGGCGTGGTCAGGCACGCCTCGAACAGCCGGGCGCCGTCGTCGGGGGACAGCCACGTTGAGAGCATCCGCGTGTCCTTGGGCCGTTCGAAGCACGAGCCGATCCGCACACAGATGACGTCCATGCCGTACCGGTCGGCGAACAGGCTGCCCAGCGCCTCGACCGCCACCTTGCTCACGCCGTAGTTCGTGTCCGGCCGCGGGAACAGGTAGTCGCCCGCCTCACCCTCGGCCTTCTGGAAGAACCCGACCGCGTGGTTGGAGCTGGCCAGCACCACGCGTTTGATCCCTTGCCGGCGGGCGGCCTCCAGCACGGTGTACGTGCCGTTGATGTTCACCTCGAGGATCTGCGACCAGACCTGTTCCAGGCTGTGCCCGCCCAGGTGGACCACCGCCGAGACGCCCTCACACGCCTGCTCCATGGCGGCCATGTCGGTGATCGACGTCTGGACGATCTCCACCCGTTCCCCGTCGCCTGCCGCCGGCAACTCGGCGATGTCCAGCAGCCTCAGGATCCGATCGTCGGCGGCCAGCCGCGGCCGCATCAGCGTCCCGACTCCCCCCGCCGCTCCGGTGATCAGGATGCGTTCGGTCACTTTCGTGTTCCCCTTCGGTTCGTGCTCGAGCGGGAATGCTCGTCGGGAGCGGCGGCGCGCCCAACGGCGGTGTTTCTGGCGTTCCGGTGCAGGTCGGACGTGGTTTCGGGCTGAACGTGAACTGGGTGTCAGCGGCCGAACTGCCGGAGCAGCTCGGTGATCGTCTTGGCGCCTTCGAGCAGCGCGGTGACGACCTGGTTCTCGTGGTCGGCGTCGAGCCGGCCCAGCGGGACGGAACAACTGATCGCGTCGATCACCGGGTTGCGGTACGGCAGCGCGACGGCGAAACACCCGAGACCGGGCGTGTTCTCCTCGCGTTCGTTCGCGTAGCCGGCGACCCGGAAGCGGGCCAGCTGTTCGTGCAGCGCGGCCCGGTCGACCACGGTGTTCGGGGTCAACGGGACCAGCTTTTCTGGCAAGATGGACTCGACCTCCGCCGCCGGTCGTTCCGCCAGCAACGCCTTGCCGAGGGAGGTGGAGTGCGCCGGCAGCCTCCTGCCCACGCGGGAGACCACCCGGAGGTGGTGTTCGGACTCCCGGCTGGCCAGGTACACGACGTCAGCCCCATCGAGGCGGGCCAGGTGGACCGTCTCGTTCACCTCGCGGCGGACGTGCTCCATCACCCTGATCGCCACCTGGACCACCGGGTCGTGGTCCAAATAGGACGTACCGACGAGCAGGGCCCGCACACCGATGCCGTACGTGCCGCTGGCCGGCTCGACCTCGACCCAGCCGCGGGCCACGAGCGTCTGCAGCAGCATGTACAGGCTCGACTTCGGATAGCTCAGCGTGTGGTGCAGCTCGGTCAGGGTCAGCCTGCGTTCCGAGGACGCCAACGCCTCCAGCAGTTCCACGGTCCGGTCGGCCGATTTCACGGCCGTGGGCCGGGCTTGTTCCACCGCCACGTGCGTCCTCCTTTGGCAACAACCCCGTCACGCGTCCTTGACAGTAGTCCTGCCGATTCTTACAGTCCGGCTGCAGGTTCACAAGTACGACCCAACTTCGCATATGTGAAATGTTGCCACCACCAGTAGCTGGAGTGGTCCCATGCCGGACACCGCAGTCTCGCGCTTATCTCGCAGGTCAATCACGTCCTTGCTGTCCGTCGCCACGCTCGCCGTGGCCACGTTGACCGGATGTGGAACCTCGACGTCCTCCTCCGCGCCACAGGGCGACCCGAACGCCCCGCTCGAGGTCTGGACCCGCAGCACGGAGGCCTCTGCAAAGGTTTACACCAGGATCTTCGCCGAGTTCACCAAGCAGACCGGGATCAAGATCGACTACAAGCCGGTCTTCAACGACTTCGACAAGCAGATCCAGCAGCGCGCGTCCGCGAAGGACCTGCCCGACGCCGTCGTGACCGATACCGGTTCGCTCGGCGTGTTCACCCAGCAAGGCCTGGTCCCCGAGGTGGACCGCAACTCGCTCGCCGGTGCCGGCGACGTCACCGACCGCGCCTGGGGCAACGCCAAGACCGCGGACGGCAAGTACCACGCCATCCCGTGGTCGACCCAGGCCATGGTCACGCTGATCCGCAAGGACTGGCGGGAGAAGCTGGGCAAGCCCGTGCCGACCACCTGGGAGGAACTGGCCGACCTGGCCAAGGCCTTCACCACCCAGGACCCGGACGGCAACGGCAAGGCCGACACCTACGGCATGCTCGCCCCGGCGACGACCGACCGCGGGTACACGCTGTGGTGGGCGACGAGTTACCTGTGGCAGGGCGGCGGCGACGTCCTGACCGACGCCGGAAACGGCAAGTTCAACGTGGCGATCGACTCGCCGGACAGCGTCTCGTCCGTCGAGTGGCTGCGTGGCCTGTTCTGCGACAGCAAGGTGATGAACCCGAACGCGCTCACGCTGAGCACTAACGACGCACACCCGCTGTTCGAGACCGGCAAGGCCGGCATCTACCTGACCGGCCCGTACCTGTTCAGCCGGTTCGACAAGAACCTGGGCAAGGACAAGTACGAAGTCATTCCGTCTCCCAAGGGCCCCAAGGGCGACACCGTCCTGGGTGAGGGCGACGACCTGTACCTGATGGCCGGCTCGCCGAACCCGGCCGGTCAGAAGAAGCTGGCGGAGTTCATGCTGACCGCGAACGTCCAGAAGATGGGCATGACGGTGCAGTCCGGCGAGACCCCCGTGGTCCGCCTGCCGGTGAACAAGACGGTGAACGTCAAGGACGTCCTCAAGGACGACCGCTGGGAGACCACCGCGAAGGTCTACGAGACCAGCGGCCGGCCGTTCCCGGGCGTGCCGAACTTCCAGCCGTTCCGCCAGAAGACCTCGGAGTCGCTGAGCAAGATCCTCACCTGCGGCACCGACACCAAGACCGAGCTGACCCGGCTGGCTGGTGATCTGAAGAAGGAACTCGGAACTCAGGGCATCGCGCAGTGACAGCTGCCCGTGAAGCCACCGCCGTCCCGGGTGTGACACACACCGCCCGGGATGGCGGTGTGTCAACGGCGGGGCGGCGCAAGCCCCGCCGGTGGACGCGTTCCGCGATCCCATGGCTGTTCCTTGCGCCCGCGCTGTTGTTCTTCCTCTACTTCAAGTTCATCCCGATGGCGGAGGGAATCCGGCTGAGCCTGTACAAGGTGCAGCCGTTCCTCGGCGACTTGTTCGTCGGGATGGACAACTACACATCAGTGCTCGACGACTCGGCGTTCCAGGACGCGGCCGTGCACACGGCGGTCCTGGCGGCGGGGACGACGTTCGGCTCGATGATCGTCGGTTTCTGCCTGGCACTGTTGCTCGAGGGCCAGGCGAAGTCGTTGTGGTTCGTGCGGTCCGCGGTGTTCCTGCCCGTGGTGGCCGCGACCGCCGTGATCGGTGAGATCTGGCGCGTCCTGCTGTTCCCGGCGCCCAACGGTTTCGCCAACGAGGTGCTGTCGTGGATCGGCGTGGGTCCCTCGACGTTCCTGGACCACCCGGACACCGCGCTGTGGTCGGTCATGCTCGTCGGGATCTGGAAACACGCGCCCTACGACATGGTCCTGATCCTCGCGGGCCTGGCCGGAATCGACCGCGAGCAGTACGAGGCGGCCGCGATCGACGGTACGAACGTGTTCCAACGGCTGTGGTACGTGACGCTTCCGGCGCTGCGGCCGGTTGTGACGATCCTGCTGACCCTGGCGGCGATCCGTGGTCTTCGTGTTTTCACCGAAGTCTACGTGCTGACCGGCGGAGGCCCGGCCGGTGCGACCTCCGTGTGGATGACCACGGTGTTCTCGCGAGGCTTCGAGAAGAACGACATTGGCGTGGCCGCGGCCGCTTCGGTCATGCTGTTCCTGGTCACATTCGTGCTGACGGTGATAGTGCAGGTGTGGCGCCGGGCGAGGGAGGCGAGATGAGTCGCGCTGCCAAGGTGTCGACCAGGCTGGACACCGCGCTCGGCTGGTCGACCGACCGCAACGCGTGGCTGAGCCGCGGTGTTCGCATCCTGTTGTGCGTGCTGGCGGTCCTATTGTTCACCGGTCCGCTGATCACCGTGTTCTCGGGCGCCTTCGACGTCAACCGCGACCCAACCCAGTTCTCGGTGATCCCGCACCACCCCACGACGATCAACTTCGAGGAGGGCAGCCACAAGAACATCTGGGGCTACTTCGCCAACTCGCTGTTCATCGCCGGCGGGGCGTTGCTGCTGCAGCTGCTCGTGAGCGTGTTCGCCGCGTATGCGATGGCACGCAAGAAGTTCCGTGGTCAGGCGATCATCCTGCTGCTGATCCTGACCACCATGATGCTCCCGGAAGAGGTCATCGCGATCCCGCTGTCGCTGATCGTCGGCGATCTTCCGGTGGTGCACTGGAACCTCCGGGGGACCCTACTGGGAGTGATCCTTCCTTTGGGCGCCTGGGGTTTCTCCATCTTCGTGATGACCGAGTTCATGCGTGAGATCCCGGTGGAGCTGGAGGAGGCGGCCAAGGTGGACGGTGCTGGGGAGCTGCGCATCTTCGCGCGGATCATCCTGCCGCTCTGCCGACCCGCGCTCGCCGTGATCGCGGTGTTCGGGTTCAACATGATCTGGGACCAGTACCTGCTACCCCGGATCGTGGCCAACGACCCGTCCGACTACACGCTGACCGTCGCTCTGGCGGATCTACGGTCGGATTTCGAGGTGGGGCCGGGCATCGTGCTGGCGGGGGCTTTGCTCGCACTGCTGCCCAGCCTGCTCGTGTACCTGTCACTGCAGAAGTCGTTCCTGCGTGGGATAACCACAGGCGCGGTCAAGGGTTGATCGCCGGTCAAGATTGAGGTCAGGTATGCAACTGGATGGAGTGCTGTTCTTCCCGGTGACTCCCTTCGACTCCGTCGGCGCGGTGGCCGAGGATGTGCTCGCCGAGCACATCAAGCACGGCGTGGCCGCCGGGCCGGGCGGGGTCTTCGTGGCGTGCGGTACCGGAGAGTTCAACGCGCTCGACGTCGACGAGTTCGAGCGCGTCGTCAGGGTGAGCGTCGAGGCGACCGCCGGCCGCGTGCCCGTTTTCGCGGGTGCCGGTGGAGCGCTGCCGGTCACCAAGCGGTTCGCCGAGGCCGCCGAACGCGCCGGTGCCGACGGTCTGCTTCTGCTGCCGCCATATCTGGTCTCCTCACCGGGATCCGGCCTGGTGCGGTTCGTCGAGGAGGTGACCGCGGCGACTGACCTGCCGGTGATCGTCTACCAGCGCAACAACGCGGTGCTCACCCCCGACTCGGCGATCCAGATCGCCCAGCTGCCCAAGGTGATCGGCCTAAAGGACGGCCTGGGCGACATCGACCAGATGCAGCGCATCGTGCTGGCGATCCGGTCCAAAGTGGACAAGCCGTTCCAGTTCTTCAACGGTCTCCCGACCGCGGAGCTGACCGTCCCGGCCTACCGCGGCATCGGCGTCGAACTCTACTCCTCGGCGGTGTTCTGCTTCGCCCCGGACATCTCCCTCGGGTTCTACAACGCGGTGCAGGCCAACGACACGGCACTGGTCAACCGGCTGCTCACGGACTTCTACCTGCCGCTGGTCGAACTGCGCGACAAGGTCCCCGGCTACGCGGTCTCGCTGGTCAAGGCGGCCGTCGTCCGATCCGGCCTCGACGTCGGCGGAGTCCGCCCGCCGCTCATCGACCCAACCCCCGAGCACCTGGCCGAGCTGGACCGGATCATCGCGGCCGGCCGTGCCGCCCTGGAGGCCTGATTGTGAAGACTCCTGGACTGAAGATCATTGACATCGTCCTGACCCCCATCGCCTTCCGCGACCCGCCTCTGCTGAACTCGGCCGGGGTCCACGAACCCTGGGCGCTGCGCACGATCGTCGAGGTGCACACCGAGGACGGCATCTCCGGCCTCGGCGAGACCTACGGCGACATCGGCCACCTCGAACGGTTGCGCAGCGTCGCCCCGGCTCTGATCGGCCTGGACGCCTTTGCCACCGGCCCCATGCATCAGCGCGTGGCGGCAGCCCTCGGTGGCCAATCCGGCGACGACAAGCACGGCCTCACGGGAAAGATCTCCGCACCCGGCACCATCGACCGCGTGTACTCCCCATTCGAGGTCGCCTGCCTTGACATTCAAGGAAAGGCCACCGGCCGTCCTGTGGTCGACCTCCTCGGGGGAGCCGTCCGCGACACCGTGCCCTACAGCGCCTACCTCTTCTACAAGTGGGCCGGCCACCCTGGCGCGGAGCCGGACCAGTGGGGCGAGGCGATCGATCCGGACGGCGTCGTCGCACAGGCACGGATGCTGATCAACGAGTACGGCTTCGGTTCGATCAAGCTCAAGGGGGGTGTTTTCCCGCCCAAGCAAGAGATCGAGGCGATCCGCGCACTCCGCGAAGCCTTCCCCGACACCCCGCTGCGCCTCGACCCCAACGCGGCGTGGACGGTCGAAACGTCCCTTGAGGTCGCCGAGGCCCTCGACGGCATCGTGGAGTACCTGGAGGACCCCACCCCCGAGATCGCCGGGATGTCCCAGGTCGCAGCCAAGGCCCCGATGCCGTTGGCCACCAACATGTGCGTGGTCTCCTTCGAGCACCTCGCCCCGTCGGTCGCGGTGAACGCCGTGCAGGTCATCCTCTCCGACCACCACTACTGGGGTGGTCTCCGAAGGTCAGCCAACCTCGCGGCAATCTGCGAGACCTTCGGCATCGGCCTGTCCATGCACTCCAACTCGCACCTGGGCATCAGCCTCGCTGCGATGACGCATCTGGCCGCTGCCACACCGAACCTCACCTACGCCTGTGACACCCACTACCCCTGGAACGCCGCAGACGACGTCGTGGCGCCTGGCGTCTTGTCCTTCGTGGACGGTTCGATCGCGGTCCCGACCGGACCTGGCCTGGGCATCGAACTCGACCGCGACGTCCTGGCCCGGTTGGCTGAGAACTACCGGACTTGCGGCATCGTTCAGCGCGACGACACCGGCTACATGAAGAAGTTCGACCCGACCTACGAGAGGAAGCGTCCGCGGTGGTGAACACGGTCGCCCACGTCTATCCGTGGGATGTCGTCGGAGATCCGGACGCGGCAGCACGCATCGCAGGACTTGGCGTGGACGCAGTCGCCTTGGCGGCCTCGTACCACACAGTCCGTGCCGCCACGCCTTCTCATCCCGGCCACCGGCTGATCGACGCCCGCCATGCGGCGTTCTACCTTCCCGTCCGCGAAGAAACCTGGCAGGGCAAGCGGTTGCGGCCCGCCGAGCCATCATGGGTCGACGAGTCGTCCTACCTGACCGCCCGTGACGCGCTTCGTGACGCCGGACTCCCGGTGTACGCGTGGACTGTCCTCACTCACTCGAGCCGGTTGGGAGATGAACACCCCGACCTTGCAGTGATGAACGCATTCGGCGACCGCTACCCGTATGCCCTCTGCCCGTCCAATGCGGACGTTGTGGAGTACTGCAAGACGCTCGTCGAGGAGATCGTCGAGCTCGGCCAGCCGGACGGTGTCGTGCTGGAGGCGTGCGGGCCGCTCGGTTTCGTGCATGGCGGGCACCACGAGAAGACTGACGGCAGCGACTGGGATGTGGTCCGCCAGAAACTCCTTTCGCTCTGCTTCTGTGCTGGATGTGTTGGACAGTATCCAGATGCGGCCGAGCTTCGCTCCCGCGTTCGGGCCGCGGTCGACGAGTCGGAGCCAGTCGATGTCGAGTCGGTTCTGGGACCGCTGGCCGATGCGGTTTTCGCAGTGCGCACTGGCATCGCGGGTAACCTGCGCAGGCTGCTGGTCGGCCGGATCCGTGAACTGGCGCCCGAAACCAGGGTGATAGTGCACGCGACCTCCGACCCGTGGGGGACCGGTCCCTTCGCCACGGTGGCACCCGAAGTTGGCGCGGACGTGGACGCGCTGGTTGCTATGTGCTGGCCTGGAGCGGAAGCGAGCACGCCGAACATCCGGGCACTGCGGAAGCTCGCGCCGGAAACCAGGATCGCCGGGTATGTGTTGGCGCTGCCTCCCAAGCCGGTGGACGGTGCGGCCATGCTCGCGGAGATGCGTGCTCTCGCTGAGGAGGGCGTGGAGGAGTTCCACCTCTACCACGCGGGTTTGGCCTCCCCGGCCCGGCTCGAGGCGATTCGCCAAGCAGTAGCAGGCTTGCGCCAGGGCTGATGCGGCTCGGAGCGTCCCCCGTCAATCCTGTATTGGCGGGGGAGAGCCTGCTGGTTGCCGGCTCAGTACGGAGGTACATTGCGCTGCTCCGGAATCGTGGCGAAGGCTGGCGAATCAGTGGCAGCCGAACCGGCCAGGTTTGCCGCGGACGCTTCCGCGCTGATGCCAGAACTTACCGCTTTGTGGAACCGGCATAGCCTCCGTTCTGGGTGAACTGTCCCTGGAGCAATGGCACCACCCGGCGAGGGAAGCCTGGAATCCTCGACAGGAGCAGTGCATCCCGTCAGACGACACCGGCCGTTCGATCCGCCGACGTGGTTCGCCAGGGTGGGGGAGGGATACCGGCGTGGGCTTGTCTCCAGGATCAGTCCAGTGGGGTCGGTGATCACCCTGCGCCAGGTCGCGTTCCTTGCAAGCTCCCGGGCGTGGTCCGCGGTGATCGGGCCATATCCGGAGATCTCACCGGGGTGATCGTTCAACCCCATCAACGTCGTCATCGGCACGGTCACGTGGACCTGAACGTCGACCCGCTCGCTGTCCTGCCCCATGATCAGGTCCATCAGCACGTCCGCGCGGCACTCGGCCATCGTCTTGTCGGGAGTCTTCGCCCGCTGCGCGAGCAAGGTGATGCGCTGATGGGCGGCGGCGCACTCCTCGGCTGTGAGCCGAGCGGTCAGCCGGCTGATGCTGTCGTTGCCCGGAGCCGAGGTCACACCACGGTTCAGGCGTGCTTCCGCACGTCGGCGTTCCGCGCCCTCGGGGTCGGCCTTCAGCACCTGGTACCTGACGGCATCGCGGAACTTGGTGGGGTTGGGCCGTCTGCCGCCGGCCAGGACCCGCTGCTCAACCTCCTGGGCATCCTCATTGGACAACACATCGGTCAGGTCGTTCATGGACATGGCGCGCTTGTAGTCGATTTTTCCGTCGGACAGGGCTGTTATCGTTGCCGGTAGCCTTGTGACGAGGCTGCGGGCCTGAAGGATTTTCGCCGCTGCCGTATGTGGCGAGACGCCGAGTTCCATGGCCACCTCGTCCCTGGCACCCTCGGCGAGTTCCGAACCGCGCTGAGTGGGCTGGCGCAACTCGGCGAACCGGGCCAGCGCCTGCGCTTCTCGAGCGTCGTAGTGGGACTTCACCTCCTGGGCATGGGTGATCACCTCCAGACACTGTGTCGCGGTCATCTCGGGTATGGGAATGGCCGCATGGGGATCGGGCCGATGGGGTTTCGCGGTATCGAACATGAGTTCACTTTATCGATGTTCTGCCTGGTTGGGCAGGTGTTTCACCCGTCCGGGTACCTCTGTTTCGCGCACATCAAGGTCGAGAACTTGTTTTGCCGACGGTGCATGCAACCTCAGGGCGGACTGCTCCCGTCTCTGCTACATGAGACGCCTAGCCGCCCTTGGAGCCGGGGTCCTTCTCGCGTTGAGCGCCGTCGCGTGTGGTGCCACCGCCGATCCCGGCTCGGGATCGAACCCACCGGAAATCTCCACCGCTGACCCGAGTTCGGAGCCGCAGACGCCAGGCGAGGCGCCTGCCGGGGCCAAACTCGTGGCGAAAGTCGATGCTTCTCAGCTTCCCGAGGGGTACCCGCGGAAGGTGTGGACCGAGGGTGATGGCTCCAGAATCGGGCTGGTCGCCCAGGAAGGCGGCTGTAGCAAGGCAAGCGTGGAAATCGCCGAGCAGAACGAGCAGCACGTCGTGCTGAACATGGTCGAGACCAGCCCGGCCAAGGAACAGATGTGCACGATGGACATCCGGTACCCCTCGTTCACGGTGACACTCAATGCGCCGCTTGCCGACCGCCCGGTCGCATTGGTCTACCAGAAACGCACCGTCTAAGAGCGCGCCCGGCCGGTCTGCCCCGCCGGTCGGGCTTCCCACTTCGGCGCAACTGCTTTCTACGTTGAGATTCCGCCTCGGCGTCCACACGTTCGGGTGAAGGACGCGCGACAGTTGCCGACGTTCGGTCGGGCCGGTGCCAAGCTGAACCTGTGAGCAGTCGCTTGTGTCTTCCTTCTGTTGTGCACGAGCCTGGTTGGTGTCTGGACATCGGCGGGGAGGCCTTGGTGGGCGCTGGAAGCGTGGTGCTACCGATCAGGTACGAGACAGAAGGGTGTGGGCGATCGCGGTCTGCTCCGGTGGGAGGGCAGGCTCATGGTCGGTAATGACCCACAAGCAGTTCTGCAGGACTCGTCCGAGTGTCCAGCCGGTTGCTCGTTGCCGGTCCAGGCCGAGGATCTCCGTCATCGCGTCGAATCGGCGAAGGATGCCACGGCGAACGTCGCCGGATGCCACGACGTCGTCCCATCGGTTGACGAGTGCGGGCAGGAGTTCGAACGCTGGGTCGCCTGCTAGAGGCTTCGGGTCGATGGCGAGCCATGGTTCACGGTCGCCCGTGAGAATGTTGTCGTAGTGCAGATCCCAGTGCAGCAACCGATCGCCTGCTTCGGGGAGTAGTTCGCGAACAGCTGCCGCACAGGTGTGAAGAAGGCGGCGATCGTCGGGATCAGGCAGCGCTGATGCAACCCGGGGTGTCCGTTCGACCATGGCTTCGGCGATGTCCGCCAGGCGGCGCATGCCTTCTGGGGCTTGTTGAGTGACGAGTCTGGCCATGAGTTCGGAAAGAATCCGGACCGCGGCTATCTCATCTCGCATCGTCGAAAGTGAACGATCGGCGCGCAGCCGTTCCAACAGCATCGTCCCGGTCTCGGGATCGTGTTCAAGAAGAAGGACGGCGCCGTTGCCGTTCCACTGGCGGAGAGCTACAGGCTCGTCGATTGTCTCGGCCGACACCGGCTGCAGCTTCAGGGCAGCGCGCTGACCGTCCGATTTGGTCACCGGCAGAACAAGCGCCACCACCCCGTGCGCTGGCTCTCCGTCCAACCGGAGATGCCAGCGCTCGAGGTAAGTGTTCGCTAACGTGGGTAACGCTTCGAGCCACGCTGTGCTGATCTCAGGTTCGTACTTGCGCAGAGATGCCGACAGCGCTTCAGGTATCCGGATCAGCTGCGTCTACCTACGGAACGAGATCTGCAAGGTGGGCGCCGATGTCTCGGCGAAGAAGTCGTTGCCCTTGTCGTCGACCACGATGAAAGCGGGGAAGTCCTCGACCTCGATCTTCCACACGGCCTCCATGCCGAGCTCTGGGTACTCCAGAACATCGACCTTCCGGATGCAGTCCTGAGCCAGGCGGGCAGCCGGACCACCGATCGAGCCGAGATAGAAGCCGCCGTGTGTCTGGCAGGCGTCCGTGACCTGGCGGGACCTGTTTCCCTTGGCGAGCATGACAAGTGAGCCGCCGGCGGCCTGGAACTGTTCCACATAGGAGTCCATCCGGCCGGCTGTGGTGGGGCCGAACGAACCGGACGCATATCCCTCCGGCGTCTTGGCGGGGCCTGCGTAGTACACCGGGTGGTCGCGGAGGTACTGGGGCATGGGCTCGCCGGCGTCGAGGCGTTCCTTGATTTTTGCGTGCGCGATGTCCCGGGCGACCACGAGCGGGCCGGTCAGTGACAGGCGGGTTTTCACCGGCAACGCGGAAAGTGTCGAACGGATCTCGGCCATCGGGCGGGTCAGGTCGATCCGGACGACCTCTTCGGACAGATCCTCACCCTGCACATCAGGCAGGAAGTGCGCGGGGTCGCGTTCCAGCTGCTCGATGAAGACACCGTCCGCGGTGATCTTGGCTTTGGCCTGGCGGTCGGCTGAGCAAGACACAGCGACACCGACTGGGCAGGAGGCGCCGTGGCGTGGCAGGCGAATGACCCGGACGTCGTGGCAGAAGTACTTTCCACCGAACTGGGCACCGATGCCGAACTGACGGGTCATCTCCAGAACCTGCTGCTCGAGGTCGACATCCCGGAAGCCATGTCCGAGCGCGGATCCCTCCAGCGGCAAGTGGTCCAGGTAGCGGGCCGAGGCGAGCTTGGCGACCTTGAGGTTGTGTTCGGCAGACAGGCCACCGACGACGATCGCGAGGTGATAGGGCGGGCAGGCAGCGGTGCCGAGGCTGCGCAGCTTCTCGTCGAGGAACTTGGCCAGGCGGCTGGGGTTCAGGACCGCTTTGGTCTCCTGGTACAGGAAGGTCTTGTTGGCGCTGCCGCCGCCCTTGGCCATGAAAAGGAAGTCGTAGCGAGGGTCTGTGCCCGGCGCGTTGTAGAGTTCGATCTGCGCGGGCAGGTTTGTACCCGTGTTGCGTTCGTCCCAGAACGTCACGGGCGCCATCTGCGAGTAGCGCAGGTTGAGCTGCTGGTACGCCTCGAAGATGCCGAGTGACAGGGCTTCCTCGTCCGTGCCGCCGGTCAGCACGCCCTCGGTGCGCTTGCCGATCACAATGGCGGTTCCGGTGTCCTGGCACATCGGCAATACGCCACCGGCCGAGATGCACGCGTTGCGCAGGAGGTCCATCGCGACGAACCGGTCGTTCGCGGAAGCCTCCGGGTCGTCGACGATCGCTCGCAACTGGGCCAGGTGCGACGGCCGGAGCAGGTGCTGGATGTCCTTGATCGCCTCCCGGGCGAGCAGGGTCAGCACTGCCGGGTCGACTTCGAGGAACCGGCGGCCGGCTGCCTCGATCACGCGCGTGCCGTCCGGAGTGACCAACCGGTACTCGGTCTGGTTGTCCGGGGCGAGGGGGAGCACGTCGGTGTGCTGGAAAGCGGTGGTGGTCACGCGGGCTCCTTTGCGCGCGGTCGGGAACATCCGTGACGTTACCGAACACGCTGGGAACCGTCAGATGCGGCGCCGCGTTGAGTGGGTCACAGGAGCGATTCAGGGCGCCGCTGTCTGCAGACCTCACTGGCGTCCTGTGAGCGCGAAGGGGCGTCGAACAGTGGTTCGTACGGACGTCGCGGGCTGTGGTTGCGCGGTTGAAGACCTGGGTGCATAAGCAGTCTGAAGATGGGCTGGTCTGGTGTTGCCGCAGGGCATTGTTTGTCGCTTGCGCCGACCAAAGAACCTGATGGCTCAGGTCGAATTCGTGATGAACGTGAAGGCCGCTAGCGGGAGATGTGCGTCGGACGAAAGACCGCGCCAAGCGAGTTCAGTCGCAATGCGAACAACGTTCTCGAGGCTCACACGCGGGTGTGTGAGCCGACGCGTAGCTGGGAAGACATCCGCATGCGTGGACTAAGGCTCTCATGCGGGGTTCGGCAAACCTGTGCAAGACAGGCGGTTGACCGCGATGACGAGTAGGGGCGCCGTGGGTGCGCCGCCGTGCGCCTGGGTTTCCCGTGCGGTGCCGAGCGACTATCCGTGTGTCCCCCACATCCGCAACTTGTGCAGAAGTTGGACCGCCCGTCACGGGGTGATGGGAATCGCACCCCTGTGATCCCATCACCCGTGACGTGCGGAGTATTGCGGAAGGCCGCGCCAGCCCCCGACCGCCGCGACCTCCCGAGGAGTGCGACTACACACCGTCCTCGACTGTGCGCGCCGCGTAGGTTCCGTTGCGCCTCCAGAATTGTGACCGGCGTCACGACTGGGGGTGACTATGTGGCTTGTGTCACGGTTCTAACTGGCGTAGGCGCGGAGCTTCTCGGCCCGCTCGCCCTGCCGCAGCTTGGACATGACCTCGCGCTCGATCTGCCGCACGCGTTCACGGGACAGGCCGAACCGCTTGCCGATCTGGTCCAGCGTGCGCGGCTGACCGTCGTCGATTCCGTAGCGCAACCGGATCACGTGCTGTTCACGCTCATCCAGCGTCGCCAGGACCCGACGGAGGTCGTCCTGCAGCAGGCCGGAAATCACCGCACCCT
Organism: Actinocrispum sp. NPDC049592; assembly: GCF_040675465.1. Classification (NCBI taxonomy): domain Bacteria; kingdom Bacillati; phylum Actinomycetota; class Actinomycetes; order Pseudonocardiales; family Pseudonocardiaceae; genus Actinocrispum; species Actinocrispum sp. NPDC049592. Next base: position 362,408 of record NZ_JBFAPA010000007.1, read on the forward strand.
CGGCGTCGGTCGCCTCGGAGTCCTCGATGAAGTCGCCCAGCGGGGCGTCCTCCTCGGCCCCCACCGGCATGTCCAGGCTGACCGGGTCACGGGCGTGGTCGAGCAGGTCGGCGACCTTGTTCGCGCTCAGTCCGGACTCCTTGGCGAGCTCGTCCGTCGTGGCCTCGCGCCCGAGCTGCTGGTGCAGGTCCCGCTTGATCCGGGCCAGCTTGTTCACCTGCTCGACCAGGTGAACGGGCAGCCGGATGGTGCGGCCCTGGTCGGCCATCCCCCGCGTGATGGCCTGGCGGATCCACCACGTCGCGTACGTGGAGAACTTGAAGCCCTTGGTGTAGTCGAACTTCTCCACCGCGCGGATCAACCCCAGGTTGCCCTCCTGGATCAGGTCGAGCAACGGCATCCCGCGGCCGGTGTAGCGCTTGGCCAATGACACGACCAGGCGCAGGTTCGCCTCCAGCAGGTGGTTCTTGGCCACGTGCCCGTCGGCGATGAGTGACTTCAGTTCGAGCTTGCGCTGCGGCGCGAGCTGAGGGCTCGTGTCCAGCATGTGCTGGGCGAACACCCCGGCCTCGATCCGCTTGGCGAGCTCGACCTCCTCAGCGGCCGTCAGCAGTGCCGTCTTGCCGATTCCGTTGAGGTAGACGCGGACCAGGTCCGCCGCCGGCCCCTGTGCGTCCAGATCCAGTTCCATGGTGACTTCAGGGACCTCGTGGTCCACAGCCTGCGGGACGGTCATCGGACTCCCTCCCCCTGTCTCGGGCTGGCAGTAGTCGCGTCGCACCCACGCGACCCACGGTCCCGCTGGGACCTCGTAGCCCGTTGGTTGGACACTTGGGAAAACGTGTCCGAGTCGAGATTCGTTCCCGCTTTCCCAACTTGATGACGTCACAACTCGAGACACGGTTGCGTGCCCAAGCCTGAGGTTTTCCTGAGAGACCGGGATGTCCGGTCACGCACTGTCCACAGTGTCCGCAGCTGAGAAGGTCCTCAGATTTCGACGAGCACCGTGAACGGGCCGTCATTGACGCTCGCGACTGACATCATCGCGCCGAATTCCCCGGTTTCCACATGTGCGCCGCGGCTGCGCAGGGCCGCTACGACGGCCTCGACGAGGGGCTCGGCCTGTTCCGGGCGAGCGGCGTGGATCCAAGAAGGGCGCCGACCCTTACGGGTTTCCCCGTAGAGGGTGAACTGGCTCACCACAAGCAGAGGCGCCCCGGCAGTCGCACACGACTCCTCATCCCTCAGAATCCGGAGTTCGTACAGTTTCCGTGCCATCAGATCCGCCTTTTCGGGCGTATCAGTTGTGTGAATACCGAGTAATACCAACAGCCCCGGTTCTTTGATCGCGCCGGTGACGCGACCGTCCACAGTCACACTCGCGCCAGTGACACGGGCGACTACTGCTCTCATACGGGTTCCAGCATGCCGTGGCGGACCAATTGGTCGACCAACGGCAGTGCGGCGACCACGAGCGCGTCGGTGGGAACACCATGAGCCGCGGCGAGCAAGTCCAACAGGTCGCCCAATGGGAGCAGACCGCGACATCCGGCGAGCAGAGCCCGGACAAGCTCGTCCACCTCGTGCTGCCAACCCGGCCCGTCCGTCCGGTGCAGGCGCCGCACGATGGGCTCCCACCCTTCGTCGCCCGGTCCGGAAACCTCCTCCAGCACAATGGAATCGGCCACTTTCAGCCGGGCGCTCAGCAAGGCGTCCGGAGACGAATGTGCGCGCAGCCAGTCGATCCGGTCCAGCCAGCCGGCCGCCTCCGGCCCAAGCGGATCGTCGAACGCGTGCCGCAGGTCCTCGCACACGATCCGGGGTTCGCCGTCGGTGCGCCGGATCGTGACGAACCCGAATCCGACGCCCAGCACCTTGTTCTCCGCGAACCAGTCCAGCCACGCGGACGCGCGCGCGGACCCCTCAGCGGAGCGCGGGTCGATGCCGGCGTCTTTCAGCCACGTCCCCACGTAGAGGTCCGGTTCGGCGATGTCACGTTGCACGAACCAGGCGTCCACGCCTCCGGGCAGCCACGAGGAAACTCGCTCGGTCCAGTCCTGTCCCGGAAGATGCAGCCACGACGCCAGCAATTGGCCCACGCCGCCGGGAGTCAGGTATTCCGGAAGCGCACCGACGACCAGAGCGCTCGCGTCGTCCCCGGCAAGTCCGGAATCGCGATAAACGTAGTCAACGCGCGACGGGCCGACCACGAACGGCGGGTTGCACACCACCTGGTCGAACCGGCGTCCGGCCACGGGGTCGAACCACGAACCGCGCACGGTCTCCACGTCGAGCCGGTTGATGTTGAACGTGGCCGAGGCGAGCGCGAGCGCACGAGCCGAAAGGTCGGTCGCGGTGATGTGCGAGGCGTGCCGGCTCGCGTGCAGCGCCTGCACGCCCGAGCCGGTTCCGAGGTCGAGGAGCTTTTCGGCCGGACGCCGAATTGTGGCCCTGGCCAGGCTCAACGAGGCGTGCCCGATGCCCAGGACGTGGTCCGCGGGCACCTCACTGCCGAGGTGGTCCGAGTCCAGATCGGCGAACACCCACCATGAGCCCTGGTCGTCTGCGTACGGCCGGACGTCCAGGCCCGCTCGCACCCGGTCGCCGTCGGAGTGGACCAGTCCGGTCGCGACGGACTGCGGCCACGGGAGGGCCATTCGCACTTCCCGTTCGGGCAGTTCGTCTCCGGTCAGGAACAGCCGGACGAGGGTGCCCAACGGGCCGCTGTCCCGTGCGGCGCGGCGCGCGGGTTCCGGTTCGCCACGGCCCAGCGCCGCGTGCGCTGATTCGCCTAGCAGGCGCAGCACGCCGTCGGCGTCGTAGCCGGCGCGCTCGAAGGCGTCCCTGAGTTCGGCGCAGAAATCCGGCGAGAGATCATCGGCCACGGCCGAATACTTCCATGGTCAGGGCATGCTGTCCTCTCGGGTTCGGCGTGAGAGGATGGACGAGTGGAGGTGGTTTCGTGAAGCGCCCGGAACAAGCAGGGCACGAGCGAGACGAAACCCCGGTTCTCATCACCGAGGCGGCGCCGTCGTTCGAAGAACAGCACGCGGCACGTAAGCGCAAGTACATCACCATGATGGCGATGCGCTTCCCGTGCATCGCGCTGGCACTGGTCTTTCACGACACGTGGTGGCTGGCACTGGGTTTCCTAGTGCTGTCAGTGCCGCTGCCGTGGGTGGCGGTCCTGATCGCCAACGACCGCCCGCCGCGGAAGGCCGAGAGGGTCAACCGGTACCGCACGCGGCAGGGCGAACCGTCGGCTCAGTTGATCGAACGGGCCAACCAGCAGGTCATCGAGGGGTAGCACCGACCGCGCTGACTGCTGTGGTGGCGGCGTTGATACCCGCACGCAACGCCGCGGCGGGCGGCTCGCCGTTGAGCCACGCCGTCAGCAGTCCGGCGTTGAACGCGTCGCCCGCGCCAGTTGAGTCCACGCAGGAAACTTGTTGCGCTGGTACGGAAATGTTCGTGTTCCGACTGAACCATGTTGCACCACTTGCTCCTGCGGTCGCCGCGATGGCTCCGACGTGATCCAACGGGTCGGCTGTGCTTTTCAGCACAGCGAGTTCGTCCGCGTTCGGCAGCAACAGGTCTACGCCCTGAACCCAGTCCAGGAACGCGGCAGGGTCCGTGATCAGACCGGCGGACTGCGGGTCCACGGAGGTCGTCAGACCCGCGTCCCTGGCAGCTGCCAATACGGCCAGACCGGTGTCGCGGCAGGCCGGGTTGAGCAGCACATAGCCGGAAAGGTGCAGGTGACGGGCATTTCGGAGCAGATCCGAAGTCAGGTCATCGGGGTGGAGGAACGCGCCCGCGCCGTGGTCGGGCAGCATCGTCCGTTCCCCTTCGGCGTCGACTATGACCACAACACAACAGGTCGGTGCGACTGGATCGACGGCCAACTCGCAACGCACACCCGCGGCCGTCAGCTCGTCGCGCACCTGACGGCCAGCTGAGTCGTCACCGATGCGCCCGACAAGAACCACGTCTGCGCCGAGTTTCGCGAGCCAGGTCGCGGTGTTCGCGCCCGCACCGCCCGTCGTGATCCTGATTCGCGACCTGGTGTCCCCGCCGTGCACGATCTGCCCTTCGGGCACGGCGATCACGTCGACGCCGGCATCCCCGACAACCAGGATGGTCATGTCTTCACCAGTTCGACGGCCACCTGAGCGGCCAGAGTGACGTTCGACACCACCAGTTCCTCGTTGGCGTCGAGGCTCAGCCCTTCGCTAGCGGTGTGGAAGTGCTCGAGCAGCACGGGTGTCACATCCCGGCCCTGTACGCCGCGCTCGCTCAACAGCCGCAAACCGTCGGCCAGCAGACGGTCGTGGATCTCGCGATCCATTTCGTGCTCAGCCGGAATCGGGTTCGTCAGCAGGACCCCGGAACGCCCGGGCAGGGCGCGGTGCGCGGCGACCACCGCGGCGGCCTGTTCGGGCGTATCGACCCGCCACGGCACCGAGAAGGCCGACTCACGGAGGTAGAACGACGGGAACGAGTCGGTGCGGTATCCCAGCACGGGGACCGAACGGGTCTCCAGGAGTTCCAGCGTCGCCTCGATGTCCAACACCGATTTCACGCCGGAACACACCACGACGACCGGTGTGGTCGCGAGCGCCTCCATGTCCGCCGACACGTCCCAGGACATCGACCGGCCGGGCAACGGCAGGTGCACGCCACCAAGACCGCCTGTGCCGAACACGCCGATACCCGCGACGTCAGCCAACGCCGACGTACTGGCAACAGTGGTGGCGCCGCTCTGGCCCATGGCGATCGCGGGGCCGAGATCACGGCGGGACAGTTTCACCAGCTCCGCGGCGGGATCACACACGCGGTCCAACTGGTCGGCGTTGAGCCCGACATGTGGCTGTCCGTCCAAGACGGCGATCGTGGCCGGCACCGCACCCGCGTCCCGCACGACCGCCTCAAGCCGGGCGGCGACCTTGCGGTTGCGTCCGGGTGGCAATCCATGCGAAAGCAGTGTGCTCTCAAGGGCCACGACGGCCTTGCCTTCGGCGACTGCTGTTCTTACTTCGTCAGCTACGGCGATGTCGGTCACGAACGGCCATCGTGCCAGGTCCACCGGGTCGGCGAGCCGCTGAAGTCGTCCTCAGTGAGCCCGAACACCCATCGAGGGGTGATCTCGAGGGTCGCGTTGGCTGCCGGATCGACGAGTTCCGGGCCGTAGCTCGTCTCGTACTTGGCGTTCACTGCATCGAGAAACCGCAGCAAGGAGGCGTTTTCAGTCTCGATCCGAACAGTGCCTTCGAGCACGACCGGGTTTAGCGCGTCCTCGGCGGCCACGGACACATCCGAGCCCGCCTGGATGTTGCGGACCTTCCGGGACTTCAGTCCGCTGGAGAACCAGAGAGTCCCCGGCGGCGTGTGGCCGGCCTCGCCCGTGGACTCGCCGTCGCGGTCTTGCCATACCGCCCACACGGGCATCAGGTGTGGCCGCCCGTCCGGCCATACCGAGGTCAGCCAGTAATTCCGCGAATTTCGCAAACGCTCCAGTGCCCAGGACCACGGCAGCAGCCCGCTGCCCTTGTCCGCGGGCAGCAGTCCATATCCGGGCATGTGCGGACGCCGCGCGGTCGGCTCGGGTCCGGCTGCCTGACTTGGTCCGGGGGAGTTCATGATTCAGTCGAAAATCGCCCTGGGCCTGGCCACTTCCCGCAGCCAGCCCTCGATCTGCTGCTCCCAGTTCGTCGCGCCCATCCGCGCGTATTCGAGCGGGAACGCGCCGATGAACGGCCGGCCCTGGGCGCCGCCGAGACCGCTGCCCTTGGCCACCCGCACACGCTTGTCCACGTCGAGGACCACCTGCATCCGCGACGAGCCCGCCAGGAACGTGACCGCCAGCTCGTTGAACACCGGCGCGAACGCCTGGCTCGGGCCGAACCGGATCTCCTGGTAGAAGGGCAGCTGCTGGTCCAGGCCGATGATCTTGTTCTTCTCCAGGCCGGCGCTGCGGAAGGTGAAACCGAGCCGGCTCAGCGCGTCGAGAATCCGGTGCTGTGCAGGCAACGGCTCGATCGACACCGCGTCGATGTCCTGCGGGTCCACCACGGATCCGGAGAGGTCCAGGTTGGTCTGCAGGCCGATCGCCATCCCGGTCAGGTGCTTGCCCAGGACCGTGGTGACCGGCGTTTCCCAGGGCAGCTGGATCTCGAACGGCACCGTGAGTTGCTGGCCGGCCTGTACGACGGCGTTGCTCGCCAGGTTCACGTTCTGGAACGGCATGTCCACCAGTTCGACCGTGCCCTGCTCGTCCGCCTGTTCGACACGGGACAGCAGGGTGATTCCCAGGCCGTCGACCTCTTGGTCGACCTGGCCACCGGCGAGCTGGACCTGACCGCGCAACGGGCCGCCTGGCCGGACGCTGCGGTCCAGCAATGTGGCGTCGACCTTGGCCCCACCCTGGCCGAAGCTGGCCAGCACCTTCTGGAACATGCGCCGCATCCTGCCAGGCGACCGTGGGATTCGGGCGGCTTTGATGCATCATTGGTGCCGTGAGTACGTCCACCCAGACTCTGCCTGACGTAGACACCAGGGACTCGACCGGCGAGGACACGCCGAAGATGTTCCACTACGTCCGGAAGGACAAGATCGCCGAGAGCGCCGTGATGGGCAACTTCGTTGTCGCCCTGTGCGGTGAGGTGTTCCCGGTGACCCGTGCGCCCAAACCGGGCTCTCCGGTCTGCCCGGAGTGCGAGCGGATCTTCAAGAACCTTCCTCCTCCCGGCAACTGACCGTCTCGACCTGTCGTTCGACGCTTGTGTGGAGAGGCGCCAACCTCTCCACACAGCTCGGACGGCTTCGCGTTCAGCCCGGAAATCTGCGCTGATCTGCGGATGAGTGCATTAGGACGGCGTGTCCGGCTTGGAAGCACCCTCAACGTCCGCCAAACCGACTGGGGCACGACGCGCGAAACCGGTTTGTTCGGATCCGCCCCGGAATCGGTCGTGACCTGGTGAGACTCGGATGTGACGAGCGGGTCGGCTGGACGGCACTGTGTCGGGTCGGATGGTCTGGCGTTGGCAAAGACTGCGGACCTGGCGCGTACTTGGGTGGGCGATCTAGCCTTCGACTCGGCCCGAGGCCGGGCTTCCGCCTTTTCGGGTTTCGCCCGGAATGACGCCGGGCTGTGGCGATGCGTGCTGCTGGGCCGCGTTGTGTTCGGACGCCGTCACGTCGGTGGTCAGATCCGGGCCCGTCGCGGTGGGCGCGCCCTTGTTCGTCCGGATCTGTTCGGCGACGCGCTCCATCTCCAGACGGCGCCAGCGGCGGCGTTGCCGGCGGGTCATCCGGGCAGGCCAGATCTCCTGGATCGCGGCGTTGAAGTGCGCACCGAGGACGATCGCGAACCCGATGAAGAACGTGAACAGCAGCAGCGCGATCGGCGTCGCGAGCGCGCCGTACGTGTAACCCGTCGTCGTGATCCACGAGATGTACAGGCGCAGCAGGCTGCTCGCGAGCATGAACACGACGACCGCCAGCACAGCGCCCGGGACGCCGCGATGCCACGGCAGTTTGCGGGGGAGCGCGAGCTTGTACAACGTCGTTACCGCGAGCAGCGCGAGGACGCCCAAGGTCGGGTAGTAGAGCAGGTTCACGTACATCGTGACCTGGCCCCGCCACGATCCCGGGAAGAAGTTCGGCAGGATGTCCGGGCCGAGCGCGAGCAGTGGCAGGCCGATGATCAGGCCGATCAGGCTGACGACGTACAGCAGCAGCGCGAAGATCCGCTGCCAGACCGGATTCCGCACGCTGTACTGGTCGTGTGCGGCCGTGATGGCATCCACGAACGAGGACATCGCCGACGAACCCGCCCACAGCGAGATCAGGAAGCCGATCGACACGACCTCGCCGCGTCCCGTGCGCAGGATGTCGTTCACGGTCGGCGAGATGATGTCCTTGACGACGTTGTCGCTGAAGATCGTGTGCGAGAAGCTGACGATCCGGTCGTGGACGGCGTCCAGGATCGCCGCGCCGAACCAGCCGGACACGTAGCCGAGGCTGCCCAGCAGTCCGAGCAGCAGCGGCGGCAGCGACAGGGTCTGCCAGAACGCCGCCTCGGCCGCCTCGGAGAAGATGCTGCCATCCCACGCTTTCTGGAGCGTGCGGGTGACGAGCCGCCGGGGTCGGCGGCGCGCTTGTGGCCCGTCAGCGGCGGGATGCTGGTCGCTCATATCACTGCCAAGCATGGTCCATGCGACGTGATATGGCTGACTCGACCCGCCCGGGCAACGCCGTCGGCGCCGCGCGCCGCCGCCGCGGACGGTAGGCTGCAGAGCGCCCTCACCGAGTGGATCCGCATCCAGCGGGCACACACCATGAGGGCATTCGTGTGCGAAAGGAGCCGAGAGTTTCGTGGTAGCGCCCGACTACGCACCCCCGGCTCAACCTGCCCCAAGTCCCAGCCAGCGGCCTCTGCGCGCGTGGCAGCGCCGGGCCATCACGAAGTACCTCGCGTCCGCGCCGAAAGACTTCCTGGCGGTGGCGACCCCGGGCGCCGGGAAAACGGTGTTCGGTCTCCGGCTGGCGGCCGAACTGCTGGCCGACCGCACGGTCGAGGCGGTCACCATCGTGACCCCGACCGAGCACCTCAAGCATCAGTGGGCGGCTTCGGCGAACTCGTTCGGAATCCCGATCGATCCCGAATTCCGCAACACCACCGGTTCGACCTCGAAGGACTACCGCGGCGTCGCCGTGACCTACGCACAGGTCGCCGCCCACCCGACGCTGCACCGGGTGCGGACGGAGAACCGCAAGACCCTGGTGCTCCTCGACGAGATCCACCACGGTGGTGACGCCAAAGCGTGGGGTGACGCGATCCGCGAGGCGTTCACCCCGGCCGTGCGGCGGATCATGCTCACCGGCACCCCGTTCCGCAGTGACGACTCGCCGATCCCGTTCGTCAGCTACGAGCCCGACGGCGGTGGTGCGATGCGCAGCGTCGCCGACCACACCTACGGGTACTCGGACGCGTTGCGCGATGGCGTGGTCCGACCGGTGATCTTCCTGGCGTACTCCGGTGAGGCGTCGTGGCGGACGAGCGCCGGGGAGGAGTTCACCGCCCGGCTGGGTGAGCCGCTGACCCAGGAACAGACCGCGCGCGCCTGGCGAACCGCCCTGGACCCGTCCGGCGAGTGGATGCCGTCCGTGCTCAGCGCCGCCGACATCCGGCTTCGCCAATTGCGTGAAAACGGTGTGCCGGACGCCGGTGGCCTGGTGATCGCGTCCGACCAGACCAGCGCCCGCGAGTACGCCAGGATCCTGCACAAGGTCTCCGGCGAGGAACCGACCCTCGTCCTGTCCGACGACCCGAAGGCGTCCGGGAATATCGCGAAATACTCGGAGTCCAACGACCGCTGGCTGGTCGCGGTCCGGATGGTGAGTGAAGGCGTCGACGTTCCGCGGCTCGCCGTCGGCGTGTACGCCACGAGCGCGTCGACCCCGTTGTTCTTCGCTCAGGCCGTCGGACGGTTCGTGCGTGCGCGGCGCGCAGGTGAGACCGCGAGCGTGTTCCTGCCGAGCGTGCCGGTTCTGCTCGAACTCGCCAGCCAGATGGAGGCGCAGCGCGACCACGTCCTGGGCAAGCCGCACAGGGAGAAGGACGGCTGGGACGACGAGCTGCTCGCGGCGGCCAACCGGACCGAGGACGAACCCGGCGAGGAGGAGAAGGCGTTCACCTCGCTCGGGGCGTCCGCCGAACTCGACCAGGTCATCTACGAGGGGTCCTCGTTCGGTACCGCGGCCGGCGTCGGGTCCGAGGAGGAACAGGAATACCTCGGCCTGCCTGGACTGCTCGAACCTGAGCAAGTCCGCACGCTCCTGCAGCAACGCCAGGAACGCCAGCTCGCGTCCCGCAGTGCCCGCCGGGCCGAGAAGCAGGAGCGCCCGCAGGCCGAGGCTCGCCCGTTGACGGTTCAGGAGCGGCTCAACGGTCTGCGCAAGGAGCTGAACACGCTGGTCGCGATGTTTCACCACCGCACCGGCAAGCCCCACGGCGTGATCCACGGCGACCTTCGGCGCCAGTGCGGAGGCCCGCCGACCGCGATGGCCTCGGCCGAACAGCTCGAGGAACGGATCGCCACCCTCCGCTCCTGGTGAGCGGCGAAATATCCTCGCCCGGGAGCCGGGAGCCGGGAGCCGGGAGCCGGGAGCCGGGAGCCGGGAGCCGGGAGCCGGGAGCCGGGAGCCGGGAGCCGGGAGCCGGGAGCCGGGAGCCGGGAGCCGCGAGCCGCGAGCCGCGAGCCGCGAGCCGCGAGCCGCGAGCCGCGAGCCGCGAGGTGGGCGGTGGGCGGTGGGCGGTGGCGGATCGGCGCCATGATCGGGTCAAAGTCGTGATGCGACGCGGGTTCACGCTCAGCGTGAACCCGCTGTTCAGGGCGTGTATTGCGATTGTGGCCGCCTCATGCGGGGGGACTGCGACGTGTGCGGGGCTCGTGGGGAGTACGAGCGAGGCTCGGAGTGCGGGCAAGCAGGGCGCGCTTATGGTCTTGAGGCTGGGGATCCGGGCTGAGGGCGAACTCAGGGTTCTGCGGGCGGGAGCCAGCGGCTGGAATTTGTTGACGGTGGCGGTCCAGCGGGCGGTCTGAACGTCGCGGTTTGGTCGCGGCAGCTCCTCCTGGGCGCTGTTACCCCTGGTCAGGGCATGTCGATAGTTTGTTGCGGCGTGGCACAACAAACCCGGGTGATCATCGGGCGGGTTGGCCGGAACTCAGTACCTACGTTCGGTTTGTTGGAGCCTGACCAGGCGTTTCGGTAGTTTGGGGCCGAGGAACGGGGGTCGGCAACAAATTCGTCACCCGTGCGGTCCAACGGGATCGCGGAATGCCGGTTGGACCGTCCCGTTCCCTCACCGCTCGTGACCAGGTCATCACTGTTCGATGAGTAGAAGCCCTTCGGTTACGCGGCCGTTGCCACTTCGTATCCCACCAAAGCGTCTGAATCGAATCAGTGTGCTTCCGGTCACTGGGGTGCCGGGCATATGTTGTGGCGCACAACTTTTTCGAGTCCCACTGGAAGGACGACGAATGCGTAGCAAGACCCTTGCCCTCGCCGCCGTGGGTGCGGGTGTCGCCCTCGCCCTCACGGCTTGCGGGGCCAACTCAGCGAACCCGCCGGCATCATCTGGCACTAGCAGCGCCTCGACTGGCGGGAGTAGCGCCGGTGGCGGCACCAAGGTTGGCGTCATCCTGCCGGAGACCGCCACCTCGGCCCGGTGGGAGGGCTTCGACAAGCCGATGATCCAGGAGGCCATGAAGGCCCAAGGACTCGACGCCGATGTGCAGAACGCCCAGGGTGACGTCACCAAGTTCACCACCCTCGCCGACGGCATGATCACCCAGGGCGTCAAGGTCCTGGTCATCGCCTCGATCAACAGCGAGGTCGGCAAGACGGTCGCCACCAAGGCCGCCGCCGCCGGTATCCCGACGATCGACTACGACCGCCTCAACCTCGGCGGCAGCTCCAAGTACTACGTCTCCTTCGACAACACGAAGGTCGGCGAGCTGCAGGGCCAGGCCTTGGCCGACGCGCTGAAGGGCAAGCAGGGCGCCCAGGTCATCGAGATCGAGGGTGCGCCGACGGACAACAACGCGACGCTGTTCTACAACGGCCAGCAGAAGATCCTGAAGCCGCTGTACGACGCCGGCACGCTGAAGCTGGTCAAGTCGCAGGCGATCGACGGCTGGGACAACCAGAAGGGTGGCAACACCTTCGAGCAGTTCCTGACCCAGAACGGCGGCAAGGTCGACGGCGTCGTGGCCGCCAACGACGGTCTGGCCGGTGCGGTCATCACCGTGCTGAAGAAGAACGGCCTGAAGGTCCCGGTCACCGGCCAGGACGCCACTGCGGCGGGCCTGCAGGCGGTGCTGCGCGGCGACCAGTACATGACTGTCTTCAAGCCGATCAAGCAGGAGGCCGAGGCGGCCGCCAAGCTGGCCGCGGCGCTGGCCAAGGGCGACACCGCGGGTGCCGACAAGATCGCCACCCAGAAGGAGAAGGACCCGACCGGCAACCGTGATGTCCCGTCGGTCCTGCTGACCCCGCAGTCCATCACCAAGGACAACGTCAAGGTGGTCATCGACCAGAAGTACGTGACCGCGGCCGAGGTCTGCACCGGTGACGTGGCGCCGCTCTGCCAGGCAGCCGGTATCTCCTAGTTCCCCCATCTCCGGGGTGGGTGCCTGCCCCCGACTGGCACCCGCCCCGGTTCCATCACGGAGTACAGACATGAGTGATCCGATCCTCGAGATCAAGGGTCTCAACAAGAGCTTCGGCCCGGTCCACGTCCTGCACGACGTGGATTTCACTGTGCGTGCGGGCGAGGTCACCGCGCTCGTCGGTGACAACGGCGCCGGAAAGTCCACTTTGGTCAAGTGCGTCGCCGGGATCTACGGTCACGACTCGGGAACCGTCACGTTCCAGGGCCAGGAAGTGCACATCCGGGGCCCGAAGGACGCCGCCGCGCTGGGTATCGAGGTCGTCTACCAGGACCTCGCGCTGGCGGACAACCTGGACATCGTGCAGAACATGTTCCTCGGCCGGGAGCGCGGCTCGCAGTGGCTGCTGGACGAGGCGAGCATGGAGAAGGCGGCGCGCGAAACCCTGGCCTCCCTTTCCGTCCGCACCGTGAAGTCGGTGCGCACGCCGGTCGCCTCGCTGTCCGGTGGGCAGCGGCAGACCGTCGCCATCGCCAAGGCCGTGCTGTGGAACAGCAAGGTCGTGCTGCTCGACGAGCCGACCGCCGCGCTGGGCGTCGCGCAGACCCGCCAGGTGCTCGACCTGGTCCGCCGGCTGGCCGAGCAGGGCCTGGGGGTCGTGCTGATCAGCCACAACATGGCGGACGTCTTCGAGGTCGCCGACCGGATCGCCACGCTCTACCTGGGGCGCATGGTGGCCCAGGTGCCGACCAAGGAAGTGACCAACACCCAGGTGGTCGAGCTGATCACCGCCGGACGGTCCGGTGAGCTGGGCCTCGCCCGTCCCGACACCGTGACCATCTGACGACCACCTGAGACATGGACTGGACCTCGCATGACTGAAAAGCCTTCCGCCACCGGAACGCACGCAGCGCCGGAGGAGGCCAAGCGCGCCGGTGCGATCTCGGACTTCGGCATCGACACCACCTCGAAGACCACCGGCGAAGCCATCAGCGACTACTTCGCCCGGGTGCGCGGCGGTGAGCTCGGCTCCCTGCCCGCCCTCGCCGGCCTGATCGTGCTGGTGATCTACTTCGCGACGCAGTCGGATGTGTTCCTCTCGCTGCGCAACATCTCCAACCTGTTCGCGCAGGGCGCGGGCGTCGTGATCATCGCGATGGGCCTGGTTTTCGTCCTGCTGCTCGGTGAGATCGACCTGTCGGCCGGTACCGCCTCCGGTGTGACCGCGGCCGTGATGGCCCTGCATCTGGTCAAGCACGGGAACCTGCTCGGTGGAATGCCGGGCTCGCTGTTCTACGTGTTCTGCGGGCTGCTCGTGGTCGCCGCCGCGCTGGCCGCGCTGATGCGGATCTGGATTGGTACCGCCCTCTCGCTCGTGGCATTGATCATCGCGCTGTCCGGAGCGGGCGCGAACCCGTGGCTGGAGATGCTGCTGGCGCTGTGTGTGGGTACCGCGATCGGGTCGCTCACCGGCTTCCTCGTCGCCAAGATCGGGATGCCTTCGTTCGTCGTGACCCTGGCGCTGTTCATCACCTGGCAGGGCGTCATCCTCAAGCTCATCGGCCAGGGCGGCACGCTGCCCATCAGCTCCGAGTCGCCGGTGCTCAACGACGTCGCGAACGGCAACCTCACCGTCGTCGGCAGCTGGATCATGTGCGTGATAGTCGTCGGCGGGTACGCGGCCGTCACGCTGGGCCAGCACTTCAGCCGGCTCAACCGCGGCCTGGTGACCCAGCCGACCCCGATCGTGCTGGTCAAGGCGCTGGCCATCGCGGTGCTCGGCATCGTCGGCACCTACTTGCTGACCATCAACCGGGCAGCCACGAATGTCATCGTCATCCAGGGCATCCCGTTCGTCGTGCCGATCGTCCTCGGCCTGATGGTCATCGGGATGTACGTGCTCAACCGCACTCGCTATGGGCGCCACATCTACGCGGTCGGCGGCAACGCCGAAGCCGCCCGCCGTGCCGGTATCAACGTGCCGAAGATCCGGGCCAGCGTGTTCGTGGTCTCCTCGTCGATGGCGGCGCTGGGCGCGATCGTGTACTCATCCAAGGTCGGTTCGGTCGACCCGCAGGCCGGTGGCCTGAACACGCTGCTGTTCGCGGTGGGTTCGGCGGTCATCGGTGGCACGTCGCTGTTCGGTGGCAAGGGCAAGATCACCGACGCGGTGATCGGTGGCACCGTGATCGCGGTCGTGCAGAACGGCCTCGGCCTGCTCAACTACGGTGCCGCCGAGGTCAACATCATCACCGGCATCGTGCTCCTGATCGCGGCCTCGGTGGACGCGTTGTCGCGCCGTCGGGCGGCGGCCGCCAAGTCCTGATCGCCGTGACGACTTCGCCGATCGCGGGGGCCCGGCCCGACGAGGTTCGCAGGCACAACCGAACCGCACTGCTGCGGCGCCTGCACATCGACGGGCCGTGCACCCGCGCGGCGCTCACCACGGAGCTGGGGCTCAACCGCAGCACGATCAAGGCACTGGTGGACGGCCTGGCCGAGGCCGGTGTCGTCGAGGAACGGGTGCCGCTGCAGCGCAGCGGCGCCGGCCGTCCCTCCCTGCTGGTCCTTCCGCAGCCACACGCGGCGGTGGTGCTCGCGATCGACATCCGTGTCGAAGGCGTCGCCATCGCCCTGGTGGGGCTCGGCGGGCAGATTCTTGGCCGCAACAGCTGGAACCTCTACGGCCGCAGCAGCCAGCCGGACGAGGTGGTCACCCACGTCGTGGAGTCCACGCGGTGGCTGGTCGGCGAGCTCTCGGTCGAGACCGCCGCGGTCGGGGTCTCCGTGCCGGGTGTCGTTCGCCGTTCGGACGGACTTGTCCATGAAGCGCCCAACCTGCACTGGACCGACGTGCCGCTGGGGGAGTGGCTGTCCACCGGGCTGGGGATGCCGGTGCGACTCGGCAATGACGCCGAACTCGGCGCTCTAGCCGAACACGTACGAGGTGCGGCACGAGGTGCGGCGGACGCGGTTTACGTGTCCGCCGACGTCGGTGTGGGTGGCGGTGTGATCTCGTCGAGTTCGCTGCTGCGCGGCACGAGCGGGTATTTCGGCGAAATCGGGCACATGGTCGTCAAGCCAGGCGGGCGGCCTTGCTACTGCGGCAGCCACGGCTGCTGGGAGACCGAGATCGGTGAGGCGGCACTCTGCCGTTCGCTCGAACTGCCCGAGGGGTCGCCGCGTGGCGCGATAGTGGCGGCTCTGAAGGAACTGGCCGCGCATTCCTCGCTGGCTCGCGAGCAGCTCGCCGAGTTCGTGGACTGGCTGGCACTGGGGCTCGTGAACGTGGTGAACATGCTGGGGCCGGAACTCGTGGTCCTGGGCGATCTGTTCACGTCGCTGCCCGCCGCGCTGATCGCGGATGTCGGCCGTGAGGTCCGGACCCGGAGCCTGGTCAGCCGCGCTGTCGGCGGAACCCGGATCGTGCCGTCCGTGCTCGGCGGTGACGCCAAGCTCATCGGTGCCGCCGAACTCGCCTTTGAACCCGTCCTCGGCACCATGTGAGTGCCTCAGACCTTGTTCACACTCAACCTGAAACCGTCGATGACCTGCGCAAACTAAGATCGTCATTGTCTGAGCGCGGAATCGAGGGCGTGATCTGAGAGTCTCTGGTATGTGCGTGCCGGAACGATGTTCGGATCGGCCACCCCAGCGGGAGATCCAGGCCGCCTGCACAGACCCGAACGGTGACTCAGACGCGTTGCCACCGCGTTGCCCGCGCGGTGCGCCGCAACCGGTCCGAACTCGGGGCGGGATGTGTTCGAGCACCTGAGCCGAGTCCGGAGCTGTCCGTCCGCAAACCACACGGGGTGGCGCTGTGGTCTCATGCTCGACCGGCTGAGGCTGTATGTGGAGATCGGGTGGTTCGGTTCTCGCCTGGACGGCGTCTGCGGCGCAGAAAGTCGACATGTGTGGCGGAACTTTCTGACACCGGTGTGCAGGACTCTCAGCAATGTGACTATACGGACAATTCGCGTATCCGTATTCGGCATGAACGCGAATCGGCTTGAGATGATGGCTTTGTGGGCGACAGTTGGGTCGCACTTGGACGTTGGCGGCCTTGATGGCGCGGTACGGCTGGTTCGGGGCCAGTTGGACCCGGATACAGCAGGGGCGGGAACTCCTTGCGAAGTCCCCGCCCGCAGAACGTATGGCTGGTGATCTCAGCCCTTCTGCAGCTCTGCCTCCAACTCCTTCAGGCGCGCCTCGTGCTCGCGCGCGTGGTGACCGCAGAACAGCAGTTCTCCTCCTGAGGGCAGGATCGCGCGGACCTGTGCGGCTGCCCCGCAGCGGTCACAGCGATCGGCGGCTGTCAGTTCGGGGCGGGTGAGCGTGGTGTTCATGGTAAATCTCCCTCCGTCCCGGCACCGGAATCGGTGCCCTCGTCAGGCTGCGATCACTTGGTAGCCGCAGAGACTGCCCGGCGGTTACCCGATGTTCGCTCCCTCTACTCTTGCAGACGTTTCGGCGATCGTCAGTGTTCCCGCGCCCGAGAGAGACACCCGTAACAATTGTTTAGCCCGGTTGCCGTAGTGACCGTCTCGCTATGCAAGATCTTGTGGCGCTTTGCTTGGGCGCCATGGTAAGGCCACGCAACGTGCTCGCCCTGCTCCTCTTCGTGATGGGCGGCCTGTCGATGTGCCTCGGCGCGGCGCTGGCAGTGGTTCTCTTCACCCAGCTCAGCCCGGTATCGGTGGCATGGCTCCGGATCTAGGGCGCTGCGGTGGTTCTGGTCGCCTGGCGACGGGCCTTGCCGGGTGCCGTCGCGGGCCGCCGGACGGTGTTGCTCGCCGGAACCTTCGAGTGGGCGACCAGTGTGACGAACATCGCCTTTTATGAGGCGATTGCACATTGCCGCTGGGTACGGCCGTTGCATTTGAGTTCGTCGGCCCGATCGTCGTCGCAGTGGTCGGCTCGCGGACACGACGGGACGTGTTCGCGTCGCTCCTGGCCGTGTCCGATGTCGGGTTCATCGCCGATGTGCGCTGGATGGGCAGTCCTGCGGGAGCAGTGTTCGCGCGCTCGCGGCGGCCGCATGTTGGGCGGGCACATCTTGCTGGGGTTGCGCGTCGCGACGCACGCGGCGGCATCGACGGCCTGACCGTTGGGTTCGTGGTCGCGGCAGTTGCGCTCTCACCGTTCGCGTTGGACACGAGACCGGCTTGGCGGTCACCCGGGCGACTCGCGCTCGCGGCCGGTATCGGCGTGTTCGCGACGGTCGTGCCTTACGTGCTGAACCAGATCGTGTTTGCGGCGGGATTGGCCATGCACGGTTCGCGTTGCTGCTCGCTCTACTGCCGGTCAGCGCCGCGTTGATGGCTTCGCGGTACTGCACCAGGGCCCGCGGTCGTCGAAGCCCTCGCATTCTCGCTCTGGTCGGTGGGCTCACGATCCGTGGCCGTGAACCCACCGAACCACCTGCTTAGCGTTTTTGGTGAACTGACCAGTCAGCGCACGCCGAGCAAGTCGACCACGAAGATGAGCGTCTCGTTCGGCTTGATCGCCGCACCGGCGCCGCGCGAACCGTAACCGAGGTGCGGCGGGATGGTCAGCTTTCGCCGGCCGCCGACCTTCATCCCGGCGACGCCCTCGTCCCAGCCGCGGATGACCCGGCCCGCACCGAGCGGGAACTCGAACGTGTCGCCCCGGTCCCACGACGCGTCGAACTGCTTGCCAGTCGAGAAGGACACACCGACGTAGTGGACGGTGACCGCTTGGCCCGGCACGGCCTCCGGACCGTCGCCGACGGTGATGTCCTCGATCTGAAGGTCCGCCGGTGGTGCCCCGTCGATCGGGCCGATCTCGGGCTTCTGCGTCGCCACTGAAAGTCCTCCCACTGAAGAGTCAGGCTCGTGAGTACTCCGAACAACGTACTCACGCGGCCTGACCAGCGCCGAACGGGAGGTCGGCGCCGTTCATGCACGGCGCGAAAAGTCGCCGTGAGCAGGGAGACCTTGCCATGCGTCGACGATCGGCGGCCGTGCATACCAATGTAGGGAAGGAGGCGTGGTCGTTGGGTCGTCGTGGTTCTCGGCCACCCATCTCCACAGGGGGCTGCACGATGAGTCCGGCTTGAACGCGAACTCTGCTCCGCTTGGGCCCGTGACGCTGAGGCGCACAAGGAGCGGGTCAGGTGGCGGACGGAACGGCGGTCCGCGTCAGCCGACCGGAACGAAGGGGGTGCGGTCGGGGGTGTGTGGAGCATTTCGGGCTGAGCATGAAACTGCCCCTGACCAGCGAGTATGCCGGTCAGGGGCAGGTCGGGATTCGGGTCTCACTCGAGGTAGTCGCGCAGGACCTGCGAGCGGGACGGGTGACGCAGCTTCGACATGGTCTTGGACTCGATCTGCCGGATGCGTTCGCGGGTCACGCCGTAGACCTGGCCGATCTCGTCCAGGGTGCGCGGTTGACCGTCGGTGAGGCCGAACCGCAGTCGCACGACGCCGGCCTCGCGCTCGGACAGGGTGGCGAGCACGGACTGCAGCTGGTCCTGCAGCAGTGTGAACGACACCGCGTCCACCGCGACCACGGCCTCGGAGTCCTCGATGAAGTCACCGAGCTGGCTGTCGCCCTCGTCACCGATGGTCTGGTCGAGCGAGATGGGCTCCCGGGCGTACTGCTGGATCTCCAGCACCTTCTCCGGGGTGATGTCCATTTCCTTCGCCAGCTCCTCCGGCGTCGGCTCGCGGCCGAGGTCCTGGAGCAGCTCACGCTGGATCCGGCCCAGCTTGTTGATCACCTCGACCATGTGCACCGGGATACGGATGGTGCGGGCCTGGTCGGCCATGGCGCGGGTGATGGCCTGGCGGATCCACCACGTGGCGTAGGTGGAGAACTTGTAGCCCTTGGTGTAGTCGAACTTCTCCACGGCACGAATCAGGCCGAGGTTGCCTTCCTGGATCAGGTCCAGGAACGCCATGCCGCGGCCGGTGTAGCGCTTGGCCAGCGAGACGACCAGCCGCAGGTTGGCCTCCAGCAGGTGGTTCTTGGCGCGCTCGCCGTCGCGCACGATCCAGCGCAGGTCGCGCCGCATCTGCGGGGTGAGTTTCTCGCTCTCCTCCTCGGCCTTGCGCACCCGCTCGGCCGCGTAGAGGCCGGCCTCGATCCGCTTGGCGAGCTCGACCTCCTCCTCGGCGTTGAGCAGGGCGACCTTGCCGATCTGCTTGAGGTAGGCACGGACCGAGTCGGCGGAGGCGGTGAGCTCGGCGTCCTTGCGGGCCTGCCGCAGCGCCTCGGACTCCTCCTCGTCCCAGACGAAGTCGCTGCCGCCGCTCTCGGCCTTGCCGTCCTTGGCGAGCTCCTTCTCGTCCTCTTCGGGCTCGTCGACGACCGGTTCGTCAACCAGGTCGGTCTCGTCGGCCTCCAGGTCCTCGAGGTCCTCGAGCTGCACGTCCTCGAGGTCGCCCGGCTCGTCCGGGTCGCCATCGGCCGCCTTCTTCGCGGTGGCCGGGGCCGCCTTGCCCGCGGCCGGCTTGGCAGCGGTCTTCTTGGCTGCGCGAGGTTTGGCGGCGGCTGCGGGCTTGCGACCCGCTGACGACTTCGCCGCCGGCGTGGCTCCCGCCGCCGCGAGTTCCTCGGCGTCGGCCTTCTTGACCGAGGCGGTCTTGGTCGTCTTCGCCGCGCTCGCGGTGCTCGGGGAGCGTCGGGTTGCGGTCTCTGCGGCTGCCACGTACGCCCTTTCGAAACGGTCGACAACGGCAACACGGCGGGGGTCGAGTTGCCGGGAGTTCGGGGAGGTCCTCCGGGCTTCTCGCCGAAGGCACCGTTCCATTGTAACGACGCCCAGCGAGTGCGGTGACACAACAAGCCGATCAGCGGGTTCCTACGCCGGGGAAAGAACCGCGCAGGTCAGTGCTGCACGCCGATATCCGCCGCGACAGCGGCACCGACAATCCCCGCGTCGTTGCGCAATTCGGCCGCGACGACCTTTGTCCGCACATCGAGCAACGGCAGCCACTTGTCCGCCTTCTTGCTCACGCCGCCACCCGCGATGATCAGGTCCGGCCAGACCAGATCCTCGAGTCTGCGCAGGTAGCGGCTTACCCGCTTGGCCCACTCCTCCCAGGTCAGGTCCTGGTCGTCCTTCACCGAAGCGGCCGCTCGCGTCTCCGCGTCGTGCCCGTCGACCTCCAGGTGACCGAATTCCGTGTTCGGGACCAGTTCGCCGTCCAGGAACACGGCGCTGCCGATCCCGGTGCCGAAAGTCAGCAGAACCACGACGCCCGATCGGTCGATATCCGATCCGTAACGAATTTCTGCCATGCCCGCGGCGTCGGCGTCGTTGAGCACGACGACCTCGCCGGGCTTGCGGCCGAGCCGTTCGGTGAACAGGGCGTGCGCGTCCGTGCCGATCCACTTCTTGTCGATGTTCGCGGCCGACAGAGCCTTGCCGTGTTTCACCACGGTCGGCAGGGTCACCCCGACGGGGCCGTCCCAGCCGAACTGCTCCACCGTCTTGACCACGATGTCGGCCACGGAGTCCGGGTCCGACGGCTGCGGGGTGACCGTCCGCAGGCGTTCCCCGAGCAGATGACCAGCCTCGAGATCGACCACGCAGCCCTTGATCCCGGAACCGCCGATGTCCACCCCGAAGCCGCGGGTTCCAGCCATCCCGGTGGTCCTTTCCTTCACGATTCAGTTCCTGGTGACCAGGACGATATCTGATGTGGTCCGATGTACCCATGGTCCATCTGCGGGACAAGTTGCTCGAAGTCGCCGTCCGGGTGGCCGCCGAGGCGGCCGAACTGGTGGAGTCCACCCGGCGTTCAGCGGTACGGGATGTCGCGACCAAGTCGAGCGCGACTGACCCGGTCACCGCCGGGGACCGTGCCGCGGAGCGTCTCGTCCGGGAACGGCTGGCCGAGTTGCGGCCGGGTGAGGCGGTACTCGGCGAGGAGGAAGGTGCGGACGGTAGCGGTGGTGATGGTGTGTGCTGGGTCGTGGACCCGATCGACGGCACCGTGAACTATCTCTACGGATTTCCCTGGTACTCGGTGTCCGTGGCGGTTCAGTTGGACGGTGCGACCGTTGCAGGGGCCGTGGTGGAGCCCTCGTCGGGGCGACAGTGGTCGGCGGCGCTCGGCCAGGGGGCGACGTTGGACGGCGTGCCGCTGCGGGCGTCCACGACGGACCGGACCGAGCTGGCGCTCCTGGCGACCGGTTTCGGGTACCGGGCCGAACGGCGTACACGACAGGCGGAGTTCGTGGCGCGGTTGCTCGGGCGCGTCCGGGACGTGCGGCGCACCGGTTCGGCTGCTTTGGACCTCTGCATGGTCGCCGCGGGGTGGGTGGACGGCTATGTCGAGCATGGACTGAACCGGTGGGACTGGGCGGCCGGCTCGCTCATCGCCGCTGAGGCCGGCGCGGTCGTGTCGCTGCCGGACTCCGGTGAGCTGGGTGGCGCGATTTTCGCTGCCGCGCCTGGAGTCGCCGATGAGCTGCGGAAAGTGCTTCTCGAGTGTGGGGTGGCCGACGTCCTCTAGCGCCGGTTTTGTCGGTGGCCGTCGGTATGGTCCATCGCACGGTGTCGAGAAGTCTTGTTCGGACCGAGCGTGAACTGGTGGGGACCGGTTCGTGCTCCTGCGTTTTGCTTCGCTGGGAGGGATTCGAGGGCTCTGTGGGGCCGCGCTGGTGGCCGTTGCGATCGAGGTTGGCCGGGCTTGTCCATTTCGGACGAGGCCGTGACGTGGGCTGGCTGGGCTCCGTGATGGGCATCGTGTCCGGTGCGCCAGGAACTTCGGCGGCGTGTTGGGCTGCCCAGCGGCCGGTAGGGCTGGGCGGTAGGTGGATCTTGGGCGTGCCGCTCGGTTCGGCTTGTCCAGAATCGGAATGTGTCGAGTCTGGGGCGATGGCGGAATCCGGCGTGCGGACGGACCTCCGGGCGTAATGCTGACGCCGCCTCTATAGGCAGACGTTCAGGGACACCCGTGCACAGCCGCGGCCGGTTTGGCGTCGCGCTTCGTGTGATGTCCTGGATTCGAGCCCGCTCGATGGGGCTGGCCCGAGTTCGCGGTCAACGCGAAAAGTGGCCCGGACGTGGGTGGTGGCGTCCACATCAGGGCCACTTGGGAGCGTCAGGTGGCTAACAGGTCGGCTTGCGGATCGTCTCGAGCAACGCCGGGTCGATCGGTGCGCCCTGGCCCTGGACCGACTGGAGACCGCCGGACTCGGCCGGATGCTGGGCCGTCCAGTCCAGCACCTGCTTGAGCGCCTGGCGGGTTTCGGGCCGCACCTGAAGGTCGTCGAACTTCCGGCCGAGCACGAAGTCCACGGTCGCGTCCTGGCGGTTGTCCTTGACCAGTTCGGCGCACGGCTCGATCAGGCTCAACGTCCGGGCGGCGGCCGCGCCCTGCGGACCGAACCGGATCTGCCCGCGGCACGCCAGAGTGCCGTGCGGGTAGATGTTGTCGTCATCAGGTTTGCCGATTTGGCTGAACCCCAGCTGACGCAGACTCTCCGTGATCAAGGCGGCTTCGCCGCGCTGCCCGCTGGCGTTCAGGACGCGAATCTGCGACTGGTCCGGCGACGCCGCCCCGGTCTGGTCGAGACCCGCCTGGTCCACATGCTGACCCAAGGTGGGCGCGGGCGGTGGCGGCGGCTTTCCGGATTCCGCGGTCACCGGCGGCGGCGGGTCACAGTGCACCCCGGCCTGGTTGTCCTGCTTCTTGTCGATGACCTGCAGCCAGACGATGCCCGCCCCAAGGCCGAGTAAGACCAGCATGATCAGCGCGGGAATCGGCCGCCGCTTGCGGTATTTCAGGGCCCGCTCACCCCCACCCGAACTCCCCGCAGTCACGTGCCCACCCTCCGTCGCCGGCCAGTTCCTACCTCTACCCGTCGCTGCTGATCAGCCTAGGCGTTTCAGCCGAACCAGGGGCACCGGGGCAACGCTCCGTGTCGGACGTAGCCCGGCGCGACTCAATGATCGCGGACAGTGAGACATCGCAGGTATCCGACCACGTGCGGGCCCTTCCGGCAAGGGTGTTCCGCTCGACGGCACCGGTTCGGATTGGATGTCGCCCGATCGGGAACACACCCGAAGGGGTGATGCGTTGACTGAACGGGCGCGGGATGGGCTACCCTCTGCGCGCTCCGGTCGCCGAAGAGCGAGGGCCGAATCGATTCGGTTGGCCAAGACTCCCACCGCGACCAGGGGAGACGCCCGTCACTCAAATGGCGGGCACAAAACGCGTCCCTGGAACGTTGACCAGCGGCACGAGAGCATCCTAGAGATTTGACCGCAGGGGTGAAAACAAGATGGCGACCGACTACGACGCTCCTCGCCGCAGCGAGGCCGACGACCTCGCCGAGGACTCCCTTGAGGAGTTGAAGGCGCGCCGAAACGAGACGCAGTCCGGTGTTGTCGACGTCGACGAGTCGGATACCGCTGAGAACTTCGAGCTCCCCGGTGCCGACCTGTCCGGCCTCTCCGGCGAGGACCTGACCGTGAAGGTGATTCCCAAGCAGGCGGACGAGTTCACTTGTTCGCACTGCTTCCTGGTGCATCACCGGAGCAGGCTCGCCGAGGAGCGCGACGGCTTGTACGTCTGCCGCGACTGCGCCTGACGAGACCGCACGACGGAGAACAACAGAACAAGTCCGATTCCCGGGTACCTGGCCGTTGGTCAGGTACCCGGCGTTGTTTCCGGGGCCTTCTGGCGCAGCAGCTCGGCCACCCGCTCGGGGTGACGGGTGCTGAACAGCCAGTACGGCGTGGGGTCGTCCGGGTCGGTGAGCTGAACTCGGACGGCTGTGGGTATCCAGCCCTTGTGCAGCACGTAGGCGGCTGGATCGAGGTCCCGGCCCAGCGCCGGACGCTTCTCGTGCCCGGTGAGCACGTCGACCTCACCGGCGAACTTCAACGGCAGGTGCGCTTCACCGACCCACAGCTCGTCATCGGTGATCCGGACCCGCGCACGCCCGGCCAGGAACATCACGAGACCCGTCAACGGCAGCAGCACGACATACGGCAGCCAGGCCCGCACTCCGGGGTAGCCCATGTGGATTTCGGCGGCCAGCAACCCGGCGGCGACGAGCGGGAGCGGCCATCCCCACCAGGCGACGGAGAGCCGCTCGGAGTGGGCGTTCGAGGTGTCGGGCACAGCTCCAGGGTAGTCTCGCCGCTCGTGCCCAGCGTGCAGGTCCTGATTTCCCGGCTCGACCCCGGTGTACCGCTCCCGTCCTACGCCCGGCCCGGCGACGCCGGCGCCGATCTGGTGACCACCTCGGACGTCGTCATAGCGCCTGGAGAGCGCGCGACGATCGGCACCGGTGTCGCCATCGCGCTGCCCGACGGCTACGCGGCGTTCGTTCATCCTCGTTCCGGACTGGCGGCTAGAGCCGGCCTGAGCGTCGTCAACACCCCAGGCACGATCGACTCGGGCTACCGCGGCGAGATCAAGGTCTGCCTGATCAACCACGACCTGCGCGAGCCGATCCGGCTGCGGCGCGGCGACCGGATCGCTCAACTGGTCGTGCAGAAGGTCGAACATGCGGTATTTCAAGAAGTGGAAGAGCTGGCGGACTCACCCAGGGGGGCGGGCGGATACGGCTCGACCGGTGGGCACGCGGTACTCGCGGCCTCAGCACGCGACACGGAGGAATAGGTGGCACTTTTCGGGCGACGCCGACGGGACCGGCCCGCCGACGAGCACGTCGAGCCGGACTTCGACGACTACGACGAGGCCGGTGCGGACGACGACGAGTTCGAGCCCAGTCAGGGTGACCTCGAGTCACTGTCCGGGCCGTTCGACGCGGAGGACGTGCCCGACGACGGCATCGCGCGGCTGAACCTGGGGTCCATCCTGCTGCCGGTGCCGGACGGCGCCCAACTGCAGGTGGAGATGGCCGAACCGGGGGTGGTGAAGGCCGTGCATGTCGCGACCCCGAGCGGGCAGATGACCGTGCACGCCTACGCGGCGCCGCGGTCCGGCGGTCTCTGGGAAGAGGTCTGCGGGGAACTGGCCGAGGAGCTCAAGGCCGGTGGCGCGGCCGTGCGGAGCGCGGCCGGCGAGTGGGGCCAGGAGCTGATGGCCTCGCAGGGTGACCTCGCGGTGCGGTTCATCGGGGTGGACGGTCCGCGGTGGATGCTGCGCGCCGTCGTCGCAGGCCCACAGGACCAGGCCGCTCAGGCCGCCCACGGGTTGCGGACGCTAGTCCGCGGCACGGTCGTCGTTCGCGGTACGCAGCCATGGCCGGTCCGTGATCCGTTGCCGATCGAGCTGCCACCCGAGATCGCTCAGCACATCGCCGAGCAAGGCGGCTGACTCCAGCAGTCCACCTGACAAATAACGCCGACTCAAACGATCGCCGACGTCTTCGAGTACCCGCCATATGGCGGCGCTGCGTCCTGATTGACCTCCGGACGCTTCAGCCGGGGTTGTGTGCTCGAAGGCGTCGGCTTGTTCGTCGATCTTCGGAATGTCGTGTGCGGCTCTTGTGAGGATCGAGAGGCCGTGTTCGCCGTCGTCTGCAGTCGGTTCGTGGAACCGCAGCGAGGCCGTTCGGGCCGGATGTGAACTCATGATGTCGTGCCAGCACGCTCAGTTCGGCCTAGACGGCTTGCAGGATCGATGGAGCGTTGCCTGACCAGGTTCGCGAGCCGGTTGGTGGAAGATCCCGGAACCAAGATCCCGGAAACGGCATGGGAGCGGACTCAGTTCGCGTTCTGAGTGAACTCGGCCGTGACGAACTGGCCGCTGTATCCGGACCGGCCGTAGCTGACCTCCTTGTGGATCTCCGGAGCCCAGCCATGGCCCACGAGCCAGGCGACGAAGTCCTGGTCGGAGTCGCTTTTCCACATTTCGGTGAAGTCGTGCATGGACGGCATCGCGCTGGCGCGTGTGCGCAGCTGGTCGGCTTGTGAGTGTTCGAAGGCCAGCTTGCAGCCCGGTGACAACTTTTCGGTGATCGCCTGAAGGAGGTTCGTGGCCTCCGTCGCCGCGAGGTAGATCAGCAGGCCCTCCGCAAGCCATGCAGTCGGTGTCGTGGGTGAGAACCCGGCTGCGATCAGACGCGTCGGCCAGTCCGTGCGTAGATCTGCGGGAACCGTGATCCGTACGCAGCGGGGTTCGTGGTGGGCCAGGACCGGTTCCTTGAACGCGAGGACGTCTGGCACGTCCAGTTCGAACAGATGCACCCCGGCCGGCCAGTCCAGACGGAATGCGCGGGTGTCCAGGCCCGCGGCCAGGAGCACGACTTGGCGGCACCCGGCGCCCAGCAGGAAGTCGTCGAAGAACCTCGTTCGGATGGCGCCGTGGGCGGCGAACATCGCGCCGAGCGATTTCGTGTCGGACGTGAAGTACTGGTCGAAGGCGCCAGGCATGGCGTCAAGGAACAGCTGTGCCTGCGGATCGTCGAAGAGTCGATCCGCGCGCTTGCTCTCCATCGCCCGCACTGCGGCCATACCTAGCGCGGTCATGCCGAGCCTATCCATATCTCCGACGATACATCTGCAACGATAGTTCTGCGAAGATGTATCGTTCTAGATATGGATGGCGGGCAGCTGTACCGGCTTGGCCGGCGACTGATCGAGATCTCCCGGACCGCGACCGGACAGGACTACGACCCAGCGCTCACCGCCGGGCAGGTGGCTGTGCTGGAGGATGTGATCAAGAATCCGGACAGCTCGGTCAACGAGATTCGCGATCGGACCGGATTCGTGCAGAGCCACGTGTCCGTGTCGATCGCGAAACTCAAGGAGCGCGGCATCGTCCAGACCGCCCCCGACCCGCTTGACGGCCGCCGGATCCGGGTTCAGGTCGAACCCGAAGCGATGGATGCCATCACGCGCCGCGCGAACCGCGACATCAACGAGGCGATCGCCGGGGCCATCGAGGATCCCGAACGAACGCAGTGGGTGGTCGACCTGCTCGAAGAGTTGGCGGTACTTCTCGCGAAGCGCTAGCGCCATCCCCAAGGATCCTTGACGAACGCGAACGTCGGCCGGGCGGGATGAGTTCGGGGTTCGACAGGGCGTCGGGCGCGAAGGCGGCTGCGCTGCTGCTTGGGTTCAGGCCGATGGCGGTAACCGGACGGTCCCGAGATCGGAGTCCTGTGTGTACCGCGTTTCGCCGATCTGATGAATCGCTGATCTTGTGGGAGATTGGCCACGAGTGAGTCCCGTCGCCGGCCGCAGACCGGTAGCTTGCGGGGATGCCCGATTCCGCGGAATGGCTCGTGTTTCTTGGGACGGCCACGCTCTTCGCGATCATGCCTGGCCCCGGGATCTTCTACGTCCTGGCGCGCAGTTTGCGCGGTGGGCGCTCGGAGGGCATCCGATCCGTGGTGGGCAATGGGATCGGCGCGTGTGTGCACGTTGTCGCGGCTGCGTTCGGGTTGTCCGCGTTGTTGGCCACGTCGGCGACTGCGTTCACGGTGGTGAAGCTGGCTGGCGCGGCTTACCTGGTCTACCTCGGGCTGAAGACGTTGTTCGGTAAGGACGACGCGGAGACGGCCGTGCTTGCCGACGATGTGGCGGGCCGCGAGGGCAAGCGGCGGTCGGTGGTCCTGCAGGGGGTGCTGTCGGAGGTGCTGAACCCCAAGACCGCTCTGTACTTCCTCGCGTTGCTTCCGCACTTCGTGCATCCGGAGCGGGATCCGGCGCCGCTCGTGTTCATGGTGCTCGGACTGATCGCGGTGGGAATGGCGGTGACGGTCGACCTGCTGGTCGCGATCTTCGCCGGGTATGTGGGCGGGAAGTTGCGGCAGAACCCGCAGTGGCGTATCCGGCAGCGAATCGGTACTGGTCTCACCATGGTCGGGCTGGGTGGGCTCCTCGCTTTCGCTGAACAGAGCTGACTGACCGCATCGTTCGGTCGGCACGCCTTGTTGGTCGCGCTGAGCGCGAGCTGCGTTCGTGCTCAGCACGAAAACTGGCTCTGTGCTGGGTATCCGCGGTACGAAGTTGATCATCGGTTGCGGACTGTCGCGGCGACTGCGGCTCCCGCGCCCAACACCAGGATCAACGTGGTCAGCGCCCAGCGGCGTTTTTTCGCGGTGTCCGGAGGCGCTTCGGCCGCGACTGGTTTGGGCGGTGAGGGCGGAGGTTTGTGGGTGGTTCGCGGTGGTGGTGGCGGTGGCGGACTTGGTGGCGGTGCGGGTGGTTGCTGGCGGACGGGTTGGGGTCGGGGAGTTGTGGTGGTGACTGGAGTTCGCGGTGGGGACGAAATCCGTGGTGGAGGTGGGATCGGGGCGGGCGGAGGCGGCGGTGGGAGAGGTATGGACCGGGGTGGTGCCGGAGGTTCGATGACCGGGGGCGGCGTCAGGCAGCCTGCGGCGTCAGTGG
This sequence comes from Actinocrispum sp. NPDC049592, assembly GCF_040675465.1. NCBI lineage: Bacteria > Bacillati > Actinomycetota > Actinomycetes > Pseudonocardiales > Pseudonocardiaceae > Actinocrispum > Actinocrispum sp. NPDC049592. The sequence continues at coordinate 390,872 of NZ_JBFAPA010000007.1, forward strand.
TGTCAGCAGCGGGGAACGACGCGACCTGTGTTGCGGTTTCGGGTGCGGACAACGGGATGCGGTAGAGGCGGCTGGAGCCGCCCGTCCGGTTGTTGATCGCGTAGAGGACTCGTCCTGGTGCCATCAGGATCGCGCCATATGTGCCGTGCGGCAGGATCTTCGGCCGGGCGATGGTCTTCACCGTGCCATGCAGCGGGTCGATGCTGACCACGGTTCCGTTGCTCGTGACGCCGTACAGTTTGGCGTCCGGGCCGAAGTCGAAATCGTCGACATCGGCGAACCAGGACAGCCACTTCACGTGCGTGATCGTCAGATACGTGGGGCTGGCCGGGTTGATGTCCAACGACAGCAGGCGAGAGCCGTCGCGCAGGAACAACGTCGAGCCGGAGATCGCGCCCGCGGTGGCGTCGCCGACGTCGTGAACCTTTCCGCGGTCGACCACCGCGCCGCCAGGGTCGAGTGTGACCACATGTGAACGCGTTGAGATCCCGTACAGCAGGTTCTGGCCCGGCGCGTACCCGATGGCGTTCAGTTCGTTTCCGAACGTCCGCAGTTCCCTGGCGGACCCCTCGGGCAGGGCGAGGCGGACCATTGTGGACGATGAATCGTGTTTCGGTGTGTAGACCTCGAAAGCGTCACACGCGCCATCGGCGGCAGCGGCGGGTGCCGCCCCGGCGAGCCCGGATGCCATCAGGATCGCGGCGGCGAGAGTGATGTGGGGGAGCCGGTTCAACTCAGCCGGTCCAGCACGGCCGTGAACGCGTCCGGACCGACCGCGGCACCGCCGCTGAACGGGTTCTGCAGCTGGTCAATCGCGAACAGCAGCAACGTGATCGCGGCTGCCAACGTCCCGGAGATCAACGCGAGCGGGATCATCCGCGGGCCGCCGTGCAGGTAGACCAGGCCCATCGACATCACGCTGCCCAGCACCAGCGCGAACCACACCACTGTGCTCACACCATTGCTTGCCGCTGCGTCGAGACGTGCCTGCCGGTTCTGGTAGGCCTCCCACAGCTGATCGGTCGCGGTCTGCTTGCGGCTCGCCTGCCAGTCGTCGTTGTCCGCCGTCTGGGTGTTGGCGATCGTGTCGCGCAGTTCGTTGAGTTTGTCCCAGCCTTCGGAGGCGTCGACCTTGCCCGTGTCGCGCATCTGCGGCCATTCCTTGTTCACCACGATGGTGGTGTAGGCCGACGCGAGCTCGCTTACCTTCGTGTGCGCGGGTTCGGGGAGGGAGTCGGCCGCCCAGGTGACGGCGACGAGGTTGTTCGCTTCGTTCGTGGAATCGCTGCGGGCGGCGCTCACCGCGTCGAATAAGGAGATCAGCACGAAGGCCAGCAGCACGGCATGCAGTCCCGCGACGATCGTGAACACCTGACCGGCCACGTCGTTGTTGCTGCTGCGGTTGGAGCTCGAGCTGATCCGGTGGATCAGCAAGGCGATCAAGGCGGCCGCCACGGCCGCGCCCAGGACCCAGAACAGGCCGGTCACATAAATGCTCACGCCGCGAGACGGTTACGCAACGCAAGGATACGAACAAGAGCCGCGACGCGATCCCACTCTTAGACCGCATCGGTTTCGCCGGTTCGGAGCAACGCCGATTCCGGCTATTGCTCCAAATGTGTGATGCGAGTGGACCTGAGCCACGCCAACACCGCAGCTCGTCCCAGGGACTCACGGTCTGTGCCTAGATCACTCAGCGTCGTTGTGACCAACTCGGCTCCGGGGATCATGGCGGCCCAGCGTTCGGCGACCGCGTGTGGGTGCACCGGGTCGTCCGAACAGGCCGCGATCCCGGTCGGGACCGCGATTCGCGCCAGATCCGAAATCTCCGGCGCCGGCCGGGTGGCCGCGATGTCCAGACTGTCCGCCAGGTCGTCTCCGGTCCGGCGCCAGGACCGCTCCAGTTCCGCAGCGAGCCATGGCTCGGCGTCGACCGCGGCGAGGGTCGCGTCCAGTCCTTGCGACCGGACGGCGGACGCGCTGACTCGCGCCGACATGGCGGCGGGCGCGTCGTCCGGTGCGCCGTTCCATGCCGGCAGCGCAAGCAGCAGCCCCGCGCAGCGGTCTGGATGCGCCAGCGCCCACTCGACGGCCAGATGAGCCCCGAGAGAGACCCCGCCGGCCAGGACCGGGCCGTCCGCCGAGCATTCCGTGAGAATCGCGAAATGGGCGTCGACCAGGGCGGATGGCGTCTGCGGGGCGGGTGCGACCAACTGGATCCCAACCGCGCGAAGCGGGCCTTCGAAGACTGAACGGACAAAGATCTCATCCGAGGCGGTACCGGGCAAAAGAACCGCTCGGCGAACCCCGGTCGAACGGGAACGGCCAACCTTCACCGGACGTTCCTGGAGTGACACGGTTCTGCCTCCTTTGCAACGGTTACGCTGATTGTGCACGGGTCGGAGTCGGGGCCGATCCCACCATCGAGGAGCGGGAATGGGTAGCGACAAGGGGGACGGATATTGGCGCCGTCTGGTTCGGAAACTGACCAGCGAGGTGGAGGACCTCGACGCTGACGACCTGTCCGAACAGGCCGAGGCCAGCGGGGCCCAGCGCGCCTGCGACTGCCGGTCCGGGCAGGAGGTCACCGTCCTCGGCCGGCTGCGCAGCGTCGAGCTCTCGCCCCGCGACGCGGCCGCCACGCTGGAGGCCGAGCTGTTCGACGGGACCGAGGGTGTGACATTAGTCTGGCTCGGTCGGCGCCGTATCCCGGGCATCGAGCCCGGCCGCACGGTGAAGGCGAAAGGCCGGATCGCGGTGCGGGACGGTCGCAAGGTCCTCTACAACCCCTACTACGAGCTGCAGACGACTACATGACTGATGCCAGCCAGCCCGAGCCGGTCGAGGGCAAGGCCGAAGAGACCACCGAGAAGCCGATGCCCACGCTGTGGGAGCAGATGGGTGGGATGGTCGGGTTCATCTCGGCGTCCATCCCCGTCGCGGTCTTCGTGATCGTCAACTGGGCGACCAGTATGGCCCCGGCGATCTGGAGCGCGATCGGCGTCGCCGTGGCGATCGCGATCTGGCGGATCGTGCGCAAGGAACAGTTGATGCCCGCGATCTCGGGCATCTTCGGCGTGGCCATTGCCGCGTTCATCGCCTACCGGGTGGGCGAGGCCAAGGGCTTCTTCCTGTACGGCATCTGGGTGAGCGGTGCGCTGGGCGCGATATTCCTGATCTCGATCCTGGTGCGCTGGCCCGCGGTCGGTGTCATCTGGGGCACGTTGAACGGCCACGGCCAAGGGTGGCGGTCGGACAAGAAGTCCCGCCTCGACTACGACATCGCCACCGCCGCTTGGACGCTTGTCTTCATCGCGCGCGTCGTTGTCCAGCAGTGGCTGTACAACGTAGACCAGACGACTCTGCTCGGCATCGCCCGGATCGGCATGGGCTACCCGCTCACCGCGATCGCCCTCCTCATCGCGGTATGGGCCGTGCGTCGGTCCGACAGACGGCAGAAGGCGCTTGAGGAAGCCGAGCAGGCCGAGACCGAGGAAGCCGAGAAGGCACTTCGCGCCAAATACGAAACGCCTGCTCAGGAACCGTCCTAGCCCGGTCCTTCGCTCAGACGCTGAACATGTGAGCCCGCCGACGCTGTGTGCGTCGGCGGGCTTGGCGTACTCGCGGATTTGGCTGCGTGTGCGGCCATTCCGGGATGCGGCCGAACTCGCGGAACGCCGCAGGCTCGGCCACGTGCGTTCTATGTTGGCCGGTCTTGAGCCAGCGGATTACGGGGTCCGGGTGAACAGGGCGCGGTGGTCTTCGGCCCAGGTCTTGAACGTGCGCGGAGGGCGGCCCAGGGCTCGTTCGACGTCGGCGGTGACGATGGCGTTGCCACCTTTCCGGACGAACTCGTAGCCCTGCACGATCATGTCGATTGCGTCCTGTGGCATGCCCTGCGCTTGCAGGTGGACGCGGATCTGGTCTGGTGAGGTGTCGACGGTTCGGATGGGGCGGCCGAGGGCTTCGCTGAGATGGGCCACTTGGTCGGGCAGCGTCAGGAGTTCGGGACCGGTCAGCGTGTAGGTCTGGCCGTTGTGGTCGTCGGACAGCAGGGCTTCGACGGCGACTTCCGCGATGTCGCGCGGGTCCACGACGCCGTTCGTGCCGGATCCGAAATGGTTCGGGATGGGGTCGCCCGCGTCGATCTGCGCGGCCCAGGCCAGGGAGTTCGAGGCGAACATGGACGGGCGCAAGATCGTCCACCCCAGGCCGCTCGCGCGGAGCGCTTCCTCGCCGGCGAGGTGCCAGCCGCTCGATGTCTCGAACCCCGGATCGCCGGTTCCGATCGCGGACAGCTTGACGACCTTCTTGACGCCCGTTCCGGCCGCGGCCGCGATCAGCGCGAGGTCATGGTCGGCGATCTTCGGACCCGGCGACGAGACCAGGTAGACGGCGCTGACACCATCGAGCGCGGCGCGCAGCGACGCCGGGTTTTCGAAGTCGCCCTCAACCGCCTCGACGCCGGTGGGCATCCGGTCCGGGGTACGGCTCATTCCCCGAGCTCGGGCGCCCTTTTCAGCCAGGATCCGAAGGACGATGCTGCCCGTCGTGCCGGTGGCACCGGTTACCAGAATCATGGATGTCAGCCTGTCCGGCCCGAGCGCCGTGACCCTAGGAAGAATCGGCACAGTCGGCGGTGATTCGCTGCTCGCCGGGCCTTTCCGCGGTTAGCGTGGAATCGTGAAGCTCTGGGACATCCGGGTGACGACCGGTCTGCACGGCCAGGACCGCACCCAGACGCGGATACCGGACGGCGCCACATCCCTCATCTTCTGCGTCCTGCCCGGCGAGGAAAGCTGCCTTGTCGTTCTCGGTCCTCGCGCGCAGGCGGCGTACTTCCCGGGCAAGGACGTCCCGCTCACGGTCAACGTCCGGTTCCGGCCTGGACGCGGACGTGTGCTGACCGGTGTCTCGATGAGCGAGCTCGTGGGCCGGACCGTGCCGCTTGGCGAACTATGGGGTCCGCCGGGGTTTCGGCTTCACCGCGAACTGGTCGCCGACCCGGGACACGCGGTCGAACGGATCGAGCGAGCGCTGCTGGATCGGGTCGCCGTCCGCCCGAACGCTGAGATGTCCGCGGGGGAACTCGTCTTCGCGGCGACCCGGATGCTGACGCGCGAGCGCGTTCGGGACACCGCGCGAAACCTGAATGTCAGCGAACGCCACCTGCGCAATCTGTTCACCGACACGGTGGGGATGTCACCGAAACAGCTCGCGCGCGTGAACCGTGTCCGGACCGTCCTCGCCCGCGCTCATCGCCAACGCGGAGCACGGCTCGCCGCCGACAGCGGCTACTACGACCAGTCGCACATGGCCGCGGAATTCCGGGCCGCCATGGGAGTCTCGCTGGGCTCGTACATCGCGGGCGATCTGCCGCCCGCTCAGGTCTGCTGAGCGGCGGTCCATTCGGTCGCGAGGATCGCGTAGACCAGCTCGCTCACCCACTCGCCCTTGACGAACTCGTTCTCCCGGAAGTGCGCCTCCTGCCGCATTCCGAGTTTTTCCAGAACACGCCCGGACGCACCGTTGCGCGCGTCCAGCCGGCCGATCACCCGGTGGGCGCCGAGGTCCTGGAACGCGATCCGCAGCAGACTCCGGGCGGCCTCGGTCGCGAACCCCTGCCCGTGGTGTTCCGGGCTGAACACGTAACCGATCTCCACCTGCTGGTGCTCATCGGCCCAGACCAGGGTCACGTCCCCGATGAACTCGCCGGTGTCGTTGCGGACGACCGCCAGGATCACCGAGTCGCCGGGCTGGGTCAGCTTCGAGTACTTGGCGATCCGCTCGTCGAGCTTGGCCTGGACCTCCTCGCGGGTCATCGCTTCGGAGTACAGGTACGTGTTCACCTCGGGCAGGCGCCGGATCTCGTACAGCGCGTCGATGTCCTCGGGAACGTGCACCCGCAGCGTCAGGCGTTCGGTCTGAACAGGGAATGACGGTGCGTACACGTCCCGGACACTAACGGATCAGGCGCCCAGGGCCGTCCGAATTTCGTGCTCCACGTCCGCGGCCGCGACGAACAACAGCTCGTCGCCCGGTTCGAGGGCGTCCTCCGGCTGCGGCACGATCACCCGGCCGCCGCGCAGGATCGTCACCAGGGCGGCGTCGCGCGGCAGGGTGACGTCCCGGACGGGTTTGCCGGCCAGCGGCGTGTCCTCGGGCAGCGTCATCTCCACCAGGTTCGCCTGCCCCTGGCGCAACGTCAGCAGCTGCACGAGCCCACCGACGCTGACGGCCTCCTCGACCATCGCCGCCAGGATCCGTGGCGTCGACACCGCGACATCCACGCCCCAGGCCTCGGTGAACAGCCACTCGTTGGCCGGGTCGTTCACCCGGGCGACCACGCGGCGGACCGCGAACTCGGTCTTGGCCAGCAGCGAAACCACCAGGTTGACCTTGTCGTCACCGGTCGCGGCGATCACCACGTCGCACAGCTGCAGCCCGGCGTCCTCCAGCGACGACAGCTCACACGCGTCGGCCAGCACCCATTCGGCCTGCTCGACGGTGTGCGGCTCGAACTGGGCGGCCTGCCGCTCGATGAGCATCACCTGGTGCCCGCCGGCGACGAGTTCGGCGGCGATGGACCGGCCGACGGCGCCCGCGCCCGCGATCGCGACCCGCATCAGTGGTCCTTTCCTGCGTAACTGCCGTAGTTGCCCATCAGTGGTCGTCCTCCGGCGGCTGGGCGGCGGCGTTGGTCACGTCGCCGACCGTCCCAGAGAGCGCGGCCACGTAGATCACGTCATCAGCTTGCACGACGGTCTTGGCCTCCGGCAGTACCCCGGTGCCGAACCGCATGATGAACGCCACCCGCGCGCCGACGGCCTCCTCCAGGGCGCTCACCCGTTTGCCCGCCCACAGCTCGTGCACCGGCAGCTGGATCACCGCGACCTTCCCGGACGGTTCGCGCCACGCGGACGCGACCCCGTCGGGCAGCAAGGTGCGCAGGAACCGGTCGGTCGTCCACGGCACGGTCGCCACGGTCGGGATGCCCAGGCGCTCGTACACGGCGGCGCGCTTGTGGTCGTAGATCCGGGCCACGACGTGCTCGACGCCGAATGTCTCCCGGGCCACGCGCGCGGAGATGATGTTCGAGTTGTCCCCGCTGGACACCGCGGCGAACGCGCCCGCCCGCTCGATCCCGGCCTTGATCAGCACGGTCCGGTCGAACCCGACGCCGACCACCTGCGATCCGTGGAAGTCCTGGCCGAGCCGCCGGAACGCCTGCACGTCCTTGTCGATCACGGCGACCGTGTGGCCGAGCCGTTCCAGCGCGGCGGCGAGTGACGACCCGACCCGGCCGCACCCCATGATCACCACGTGCACGACCTGCCTCCTCGCCCGTCACTCCAGCCGTACGCGAAGAACCTACCGGTCTCTGCTCCACCTGGGTGACAGCAGGACGTCCACAAGTGCGATATCCGAGATCCACGCGACCCCCGACTGCGCATACGCTGTGGTCTCGTGTCGAAGTTCTCAACCGCCGCGAAGCGGCTCCTGGTGGGGCGCCCGTTTCGGAGCGACAGCCTGGGCCATACGCTGCTCCCCAAACGCGTCGCCTTGCCCGTGTTCGCCTCGGACGCGCTGTCCAGCGTCGCGTACGCGCCCGAAGAGATCTTCCTGACCCTGAGCGTCGCCGGTATCGCCGGGTTCGTGTACGCGCCCTGGGTCGGTGCCGTCGTCGTGATCGTGCTGCTCGCCGTGGTCGCCAGCTACCGGCAGAACGTGCACGCATATCCCAGCGGCGGTGGCGACTACGAGGTCGCCACGACGAACATAGGGCCCAATGCGGGCCTCACCGTGGCGAGCGCCCTGCTGGTCGACTACGTGCTGACGGTCGCCGTGTCCATTTCGTCCGCGGCCGCGAACCTTGGCGCTTTGGTTCCGTTCATCGCCGACAACAAGGTCACCTTCGCGGTGGTCGCGATCGTCGTGCTCACCGCGGTGAACCTGCGCGGCATCCGCGAGTCGGGCACGGCGTTCGCCATCCCGACCTACGCGTTCATGATCGGCATCTTCCTGATGATCGTCTGGGGCCTGACCCGGTCGCTGGTCCTCGGCGACGAGGTGAAGGCCGCGAGCGCGGGGCTGGAGCTGCACGCCGAGAACGATCACCTGGTCGGCATCGGATTCATCTACCTGGTGCTGCGGGCGTTCACTCAGGGCTGCGCGGCGCTGACCGGTGTCGAGGCGATCAGCAACGGCGTGCCGGCCTTCCGCAAGCCGAAATCCCGCAACGCCGCGTCCACCCTGCTGATGCTCGGCATCATCGCCGTGTCGATGTTCATGGGCGTGATCTGGCTGGCCAAGGTGACCGGCATCGTGATGGCCGAGAAGCCGGCCGAGCAGCTGGTCAACGCGCCGCCCGGATACGAGCAGCACACCGTGATCGCGCAGCTGTCGGAGGCGGTGTTCAACAACTTCCCGCCCGGCTACTTCTTCGTCATCGTGGTGACCGCGCTGATCCTGGTCTTGGCCGCCAACACCGCGTTCAACGGCTTCCCGGTGCTCGGCTCGATCCTCGCGCAGGACCGGTACCTGCCGCGCCAGCTGCACACCCGCGGCGACCGGCTCGCATTCTCCAACGGGATCCTGTTCCTGGCCGGATTCGCCATCCTGCTGGTGGTGTCGTTCGACGCGGACCCGACCAAGCTGATCCCGCTCTACACGGTGGGTGTGTTCGTGTCGTTCACGCTCAGCCAGACCGGCATGATCCGGCACTGGAACCGGTTGCTGCGCACCGAGACCAACCCGTCGGAGCGGCGCCGGATGCGCCGTTCGCAGGCGATCAACGCCTTCGGCCTGATCATGACCGGCACGGTGCTGGTGATCGTGCTGATCACGAAGTTCGTCGCCGGCGCGTGGATCGCCATCGCGGCGATGGCCGCGATCTTCGCGTTGATGACCGGGATCAAGAAGCACTACGACCGGGTCGCCGACGAGCTGCGGGAGGCAGAGCAGACCGGCTCGCGCGGCATCATGCCGTCCCGCAACCACGCGATCGTCCTGGTGTCCAAACTGCACCTGCCGACCCGCCGCGCGTTGGCCTACGCGAAGGCGACGCGGCCGGACGTTCTCGAAGCCGTGACGGTGAACGTGGACGACGCGGACACACGCGCGCTCGTCGCCGACTGGGAGTCCAACGGGTTCAAGGTGCCGCTGAAGGTCGTCGAGTCGCCCTACCGCGAGATCACCAAGCCCGTCCTGGACTACGTGAAACGCGTGCGCACCACGAATCCGCGTGATGTGGTGACAGTGTTCATCCCGGAATACGTCGTCGGCCGTTGGTGGGAACACTTGCTGCACAACCAAAGCGCGTTGCGGCTCAAGGGCCGTCTGCTGTTCCAGCCCGGAGTGATGGTGACGAGCGTGCCGTGGCAGCTGGCGTCGTCGGCGAAGGTGCACGAGCGGGCCGTGATCGCGCCCGGGTCGGTCCGGCGTGGACTACACGGCGAGGACGGTAAGTGACCAGGGCGAAGCTGGACTGGAAGGGACGCAGGCTCGCCGTCGACGTCGGCGCGGTGGCCCATGGCGGGCATTGCGTGGCGCGGTCGGAGGGGCGGGTCGTGTTCGTGCGGCACGCGCTGCCGGGTGAGCGGGTCGTCGTCGAGGTGACCGAGGACAAGGGCGGCTCGTTCTGCCGCGGCGACGCCGTGGAGATCCTGACGCCTTCACCGGATCGTGTGACGCCGGAGTGCTCGCTGGCCGTTCCTGGCGGCTGCGGCGGTTGCGACTGGCAGCACGCGACCGCGGAGGCTCAACGCCAGTTGAAGGCCGACGTCCTGATGGAGCACCTGCACAAGGCAACAGGCACGGACATTCCCGTGCTCGTCGAGGAACTTCCCGGCGGGTTGCTGGAATGGCGTACGCGCGTGCGGATGGCCGTCGGCCCCGACGGTGTCGCGGGTTTTCGTGAACACCGCAGCCACGACGTGGTGCCGGTCGATCATTGCCCGATCACGGTTCCGGGTCTGGTCGAGTCCGTGGCGGACGCGAAATGGCGGCCGGGCGCGGAGCTGGAGCTGGTCCGGGATGGCGCGGGACGGTTCAACTCCCGGCAACTCGGCCCGGTGCAGATGCACGGCCGCCGCCGGCACATCCGCCGCGACCGGATCGAGGGTTCCGGCGAAGCGGTGGAATTCGCGGCCGGCCGGCATTGGGCGCTGGACGCCTTCACGTTCTGGCAGGTCCATCCCGCCGCCGCGGACACCCTGGCGAGCGCCGTGGGGGAGTGGGCCGAGGCGTCTCCGGGATCGTGTGTGTGGGATCTGTACAGCGGAGTCGGCCTGTTCGCGTCGGTGCTCGCCGAACAAGTCGGGCCCGATGGGCTGGTGCGTGCCGTCGAGCAGAGCCGCGTCACTTCGGACAGCCGCCGGATTCTCGCCGACCTGCCTCAGATCGAGGTGGTTCCGCACCGCGTCGAGGACGCCCTCAACGGCCCGTTGGACGGCCCGGACCCCGAGGTGGTCGTTCTGGATCCACCGCGAAAAGGCGCCGGTCACGAGGTCGTCGACCAGATCGCCGACCGGGGCCCGTCGCGGATCATCTACGTGGCCTGCGACCCCGCAGCCCTCGGCCGCGACGTCGCCCGTTTCGCGACACACTCGTACCGGCTCGAGCTTGTGCGCGCGTTCGACGCGTTCCCGATGACCCACCACGTCGAAGCGGTCGCTCTCCTGACCCGAGGCGAATAGCCGCGCGCCATCGCACGTCGACGCCGGTCAGCGCATTCCACGCGCTGGCCGGCTGTCGCTGTCGCCGTGACCGGCTTCGCGTTTTGCGTGAACTGCTTGTCCTGGCTGGTGTGGATGGCTTCAGCGCGGTTTTCCGGACGCGAACCAGTACTGCGGGCCGGGGCGCAGGTTCTGGTAGATGTGCTTGGCCTCCTGGTACTCCGCGAGACCGCTCGGGCCCAGCTCGCGCCCTGTGCCGGATCGCTTGTAGCCGCCCCATTCCGCTTGCGGCAGGTACGGGTGGTAGTCGTTGATCCAGATCGTGCCATGCCGCAACCGCGCCGCCACACGCTGAGCCTTGTCACCGTCCTTTGTGAACACTCCGCCGGCCAGGCCGTAGTGGGTGTCGTTGGCGATGCGCACGGCGTCGTCCTCGTCGGTGAACCGTTCCACGGTGAGCACCGGGCCGAATGCCTCTTCACGTACGGCGTACGTGCCCTGCTTGACGTCGTCGAGGATGGTCGGGAGGTAGTAGTGGCCGCCGGCCAGCCGTTCGTCCTGCGGGCGCCAGCCGCCGGTCCGCAGCACGGCGCCTTCGGTCATCGCCATCGCCACGTAGTGCTCCACCTTTTCCAGGTGTGCAGCGGAAATCAGCGGCCCGGTCTCCGCGTCGGGATCGAACGGTCCGCCCAGCCGGATCTGTTCGGCGCGCCGGACGAGCTCGTCGACGAACTCGTCATGCACCGAGTCCTGCACGATCAGCCGCGCGCCGGCCGAACACACCTGGCCCGAGTGCAGGAACACCGCTGTGAGCGCGTAGTCCACCGCTGTCTCGAAATCCGCGTCCGCGAACACGATGTTCGGGTTCTTGCCGCCCAGTTCCAGCGCGACCTTCTTGACCGTCGCCGCCGCGGCCGCCGCGATCCGGGTGCCGGTCGCCAGTCCGCCGGTGAACGACACGAGGTCGACATCCGGATGTGACGCCAGCGGCGCGCCCGCCTGCGCGCCCGCGCCGAGCACCAGATTCGCCACACCGTCCGGCAATCCGGCTTCCTGCAGGCTGCGCATCAGCAGGATCGCCGTGCTGGGGGTCAGTTCGCTCGGCTTGAGCACGAACGTGTTGCCCGCGGCCAGCGCCGGTGCGACCTTCCAAACGGCTTGCAGCAACGGATAGTTCCACGGGGTGATCAGCCCGCAGACCCCCACCGGCTCGTGCACGATCCTGCTGGCCACGTCGGCGCGGCCGGCGTCGACGATCCGGCCCGCGTCGTTCGCGGCGAGCTTTCCGAAGTAGCGCAGGCAAGCCGCGACGTCGGCCATGTCGTATTCGCTCTCCACCAAGCGTTTCCCGGTGTCGAGCGACTCGGCGCGCGCGTATTCCTTGACGTCACGCGTGATCAGGTCGGCCGTGCGGAGCAGGAGATCGCCTCGTTCCGCGGCGGGGGTGCCCGGCCATGGGCCGCTGTCGAACGCCGTGCGGGCGGCCTCGATCGCGGCCTCCGTGTCGGTACTGTCCGCCTCGTCGACCGTCGCGACCAACGATCCGTCGGCAGGACAACGGATCTCCCGCGTCCCGCCGGCGAGTGCCGACACCCACTCCCCGGCGATGAACAGCTCGGCCATCGGGCCCCTCCATCCTGACTCACAGCACGCGCCCACCCTACGTGACGAGGCGTTTCACATGCCGAACCAAAATTGTCGTACCCCCGTGCAACGATCCACGACATGCAACCAGCGAAGAACTTCGACCGGGCGGCGGCAGCGGCCACGGCGATCATCGGTAAGATCGACTCCGACCGGTTCGGGGCCCCGACCCCTTGTGACAAGTGGACAGTGCGCGACGTGGTCAACCACCTCACGCACGGGAACCTGATGGCCGCGGCCGCGTTGAGGGGCGACCGGCCGCCCGAACGCGGCGTCGACTACCTGGGCGATGACCCGCCTGGCGCGTTCGACCTGTCCATCGCGGGCGTGAAGGCCGCGATGTCGGCTCCTGGCGCGCTGGACAAGGTGGTGACGACACCATTGGGTGACCACCCGGGCTCCTTCCTGGTGCACATGCGCGTCAACGAGCTGATCGTGCACTCGTGGGACCTGGCGAAGGCCACCGGACAGTCCACGGACATCGACGCCGAGCTGGCCGAGGCGGCGCTGGCGCAGTGGCAGGAGCGGATCGATCGCGTGCCCCGCGGGCATATGTTCGGCCCCGAACAGCCGGTCTTACCCGGTGCGACTGCTGCCGACCGCCTGGCGGCGTTCCTCGGTCGCGCCCAGAGCTAGTGCTGTGACCGGATAGGTTCACCGACTCGACGGCCCAGCTTTGCGGTGACATCCAACAGCGCTGACCGCACGGCCGAAAGGCCCAAGTACAACCCGGTACGAGGACCTTCCGGCCGCACGTCCGTGCTGATCAACCCCGGCTGAAAACCTGGATCCGCCGATAACTCGGCAAACCTCTCCGGCCACAGCACTAGCGGTAGCCGAACTCCGCCTCGTGGAAGACGTCGCTGTTGGGGCTGCTCTCTTCCGAGACTCCGCACTCCTGAGTGAGGGCGGAGTGCGCGAGGTTGGCCAGCGTCAGCCACGCCGTGACCAATCCACCGATCAACAGGAAGGTGCCCAAGGTCCCTACACCTGCCCGGAACGTCCAGGCGACCAGCATCAGTAGCGAGAGGGTGATCGCCGCGGTGAGCAATGCGCGGATTAGGTAGGTCCGGCGTTCTCTGGCGACGTCCTCCCGTGAGGCCGCGTAGATCGCCACGACGGCGCCGCACTGCCAGCACTTCACCGTCACCACCGCGGGTTCGGATGTCGGCCGGTCGAGTTCGTAGACCTCGCCGCCCGCCTCCTTGACGTGAGTCACCCGTGCTGAGACGTGTGTCGCGATCCGGAACAACGACACCCCTCGAATCTCCCCGTACCCAGAAACGTACCGGCAGATCCTGCGCCACCCAACCGGCCCGGGCAACCCTATGCAGCCACCCGGCCTAACTCCTGAACCACACCGAGCACCCACCCGAACGGAGGTGACACAACAGTGGGGCTCCGTGGTTCGTCAGGAGACGTAGGAGTCCGTGCCCGGCGGATGGCGAAGCGTTCGGCGGCTGGCCGGACTCCATGGGTTTGTCCAGCGGCGTCAGTTGCCTTGAGGGCTGCTCTGGTGCTGGTGCCGACACAGGTGGCCGACAGGTCCTGCGGATCTTCAGCACGCGGATCGGCTGCTTGCTGTCGATGGCGAGTCACTGGGTTGCTTACTGCGCTGCAGGTGCGCCGAAGCAGCTCGGCCCAACCCTGGCGGCCCGACCAGTCCGTCAAGCTAGCCGACCTGCGCAAAGTCGGCCGATGTACGGCAAGTCGGCGGACGCGTCAGGCCAGGCGGTGTGAAAGTCGGCCGGACGTGCCAGGTCCACCGGTGTCAGGTCGGCTGGGTGAGCAGGTCCGCAGGCCGGTGTGCCAGGTCCGGAGGTGAGGCAAGTGGGGACTCCCCGTCGGCCACCTCGAGGTCGAGCCGGTCGACCGAGGGCTTGTCGTTGCCCGCGTAGTACCGGATCGCGCCCCATGAGGAACCGTCTCCGTGCGACCCAACTCGGTCCGTAACCCACCCTGAACACTTCGACCATCCGGTGTGGCAGGTCCGAGGTGAGGCAAGTGGGCCGGGTGCGGCAGGTCCGCCGGGTGTGGCAAGTCGGCCGGGTGTCACTGGTCGTCCGGTGCATGACGGGTCGGCCGAGGTGTGGCAGGTCAACAGTCTGCTGCAGGCAGGTCGCGGCTCGGCAGACCACAGATGCCCCGTTCGGCTACGACACTGTTAGTGGGCTACGTGCTAGCACTCGCCTGGGTATGCAGTTGGCTGTGTGCTGGATGTTCAGCACGGCTGAGCTGGACATCCAGGCGGATGGGTCAGCTCGCCGCCTGCTTGGTTCAAGCCGGTGCCCAGTTCGCTGGATTCGGGGGCGGCTGGCTCTGGTGCTGATCGGTGCGTGATTGGCCGTGCGCCTATGAGTTGTTGAGGGGTGGCTGGCCCAGTACTGGGAACTGCCCGAACGACTGCGGTTGATCCGCGCCTGCCTGATCGACTGCGGACGGCTGGCCGAACATTGGGTGCCCGGGGTCTGCTGGTTGGTCGTGTGTTGGCTGTTGGCTGGATGCTATTGGCTGGCCCGGCGCTGATAGGTAGCCCGGGGCAGCAGGTTGGCCCTGCGCTGGCGATCGGTCTGCGATGGGCAGACCGAACGGTGGCGTCGGGGTCGGAGTCGCCTGGTCGTGTTGTGGTGCCTGGGCAAGCACCGGTTGCCCGGCTGCCTGTGGGTGGTCTGGCGCTGGTCGCCCAACGTCCAGCGAGTGGCTTGGCGTTGGTTGTCCGGTATCTGACGCTTGGCTCGGTGTGAACGGCTGCCCAGCGTCTGACAGTTGGCCTGGAACGAACGGCTGCCCAACCGCCGGCGGTTGCGCTGGATCGGACGGCTGACCATGAGCGGCCGGTTGTCCCGGAAGCGAATACTGTGCTGGCAGAGACGGCTGCCCCAAAGCGGGCAGCTGCCCCACACCGGATGGCAGCCCTGCACTGGCTGGCTGCCCCAGACTGGATGGCGACCCCAGACTGGATGGCTGCGCCAGGTTGTGTGGCAGTTCCGGACTGGCTGGTTGCGCCGAGAGGTGTGGCAGTTCCGGACTGGCTGGCTGCCCTGGGCTGGATGGCGCGGGACTGGAGGGCTGCCCTGAGGCTGATAGCTGGCCTGGGGATGGTGGCTGGCCTGGGCTGGGCTGCTGCCCGAATGCTGGTGGCTGGCCCCCGGACGGTTGCTGCTCCGGCACGGGCTGCTGTCCTTGCGCACTGTGCTGGCTTGGAACAGGAGCGTGGCCTGGCACGTGTTGCAGGCCAGGGGCGGATGGCGGTCCGGATACCGGTGACTGGCCGGGCATCGACGGCTGGCCCGATGCCGACGGCTGCTCTGTGGCTGCGGGCTGGCCGGGTGCTGGTCGCTGGCCTGCGGCCTGTGGCTGGCTGTCGGTGGGGTGGGGTGACGGCGGTTGGAGGGGTGGGAGGCCGGCGCGGGCGCGGAGCCATCCCGGGATGTAGTTGTCGTCGCGGGGGAAACGGCGCAGTTCGTCCTGGAATCCGATCGGCGGCGGCACCCGGCGCCAGCGAGGTTCGGTGTCGGGTTCGAACTCCGCGCTGTACTTGGATGGGTGGTCCAGCAGGTAAACGCCGGACAGCCAGGTGCCGCGGCCGGGCTGGTACATGGCCGCACGCAGTTCGCCGAGCATGTCGACCACGTCCATGGGCGGCCGGATCGGGAACGGCTGGCCCTCCTCGACGGTGACCAGGACGTCGACCTCGATGTGGCGGCCCGCGGAGCGGTACTCCGCCCGGATCTGCTTCCAGTTCGGTGGCGCCGCCCCCAGCAGCGCGCGGCCTATCCGCCGGATCAGCTGCTGCTGATCTTCCCCTGAAACGCTCATGTCCCCCCGGTCCTCCCTGCTCAAGCTTGGACCTGACCTTACAACTTCTCCCGCCGCCGTAAGGGCAGGTTGACGTGCAGGCCTGCCTCGGCGGTCATGATCGCCGGGCCGTCCGTAGACTGGCCTGAAGCCGGTTGGGCGGGAAGCCGGAATGGACGAGTACGGAGTGGAGCGAGTCAGACGAGGTGGAAGCAGTGACTCTGCTGGAGAACCTGCACGGACCGACCGACTTGAAGCGCCTCACCGACGAGGAGGTGACGCAGCTCGCCGCCGAGATCCGCGCGTTCCTGGTGGAGAAGGTCGCCAGGACCGGTGGGCACCTTGGCCCCAACCTCGGTGTGGTGGAGCTGACCCTTGCGGTGCACCGGGTATTCGACTCGCCGAGTGACGCGATCGTCTTCGACACCGGGCACCAGAGCTATGTCCACAAGATCGTGACCGGGCGCAGCGCCGGGTTCGACACGCTGCGTCAGCGCGGCGGCATGTCGGGTTACCCCTCGCGGGCCGAGAGTGAACACGATCTGGTGGAGAACAGTCACGCGTCCACCGCTTTGTCCTATGCGGACGGACTGGCCAAGGCGTTCCAGCTGCGCGCACAACGGCGGCACGTCGTCGCGGTCGTGGGTGACGGTGCTCTCACCGGTGGGATGTGCTGGGAGGCGCTGAACAACATCGCCGCGGACCGCACTCGGCCGGTTGTGATCGTCGTCAACGACAACGGCAGGTCGTACGCGCCCACGATCGGCGGGCTTGCGGACCACTTGGCCTCGCTGCGACTTCAGCCTGGATACGAAAAGGCGCTGGAGGGCGGCAAACGGGTGCTGCAGAACACACCCGTTGTGGGGAAGCCGATCTACGCGGCGCTGCACGCGGCCAAGCGCGGCATCAAGGACGCGCTGAGCCCGCAGATGATGTTCGAGGACCTCGGTCTGAAGTACGTCGGCCCGGTCGACGGGCACGATGTGCACGCGATGGAGTTCGCGTTGCGCCGGGCCAAGGAGTACGGCGGACCGGTCGTGGTGCATGCGGTCACCCGCAAAGGCAATGGCTACGCGCCCGCGGAGAACCACGAAGCCGACCAGATGCACGCGACCGACGTGATGGACCCCATCACCGGTGCGCCGGTCAAGCCGAAGAAGGCGACCTGGTCCTCGGTGTTCTCCGACGAGCTGGTCCGGTTGGGCGCGGACCGCGAGGACGTCGTCGCGATCACCGCGGCCATGCTCGGTCCGACCGGCCTGGACAAGTTCGCCGCGCGCTTCCCGGCGCGGTGCTTCGACGTGGGCATCGCCGAGCAGCACGCGTTGACCTCGGCGGCCGGGCTCGCGATGGGCGGCATGCACCCGGTGGTCGCCGTTTACGCGACTTTCCTGAACCGCGCCTTCGACCAGCTGCTGATGGATGTGGCTCTGCACCGGCAGCCGGTGACGGTGGTTCTGGACCGGGCGGGAATCACCGGTCCGGACGGCGCCAGCCACCACGGGATGTGGGACATCTCGATCCTGGGCACGATCCCCGGCATCCGGGTCGCGGCTCCGCGTGACGCGAAGACGTTGGCCGAGTTGCTGCGCGAAGCGACCGATGTGGACGATGGCCCGACCGTGCTGCGGTTTCCGAAGGCGGCCGTCGGCCCGGACATTCCGGCGCTGGAGCGAAAAGGCACCGTCGACATCCTCCGCCGTCCGGCCGAGAGCGACAGCGATGACATCCTGCTCGTGGCTGTCGGCGTTTTTGGTGAACTGGCCATCGCCGCCGCGGAACGCTTGGCAGACCACGGCATTGGCGTGACTGTCGCCGACCCACGGTGGATCACCCCGGTGCCCGCCGAACTGGTCGAGCTGGCCCAACGGCACCGGCTGGTCGTGACCGTCGAGGACGGCGGCAGGCACGGCGGCTTCGGCTCGGCTCTCGCGGCGGCCATGCGTGACGCCGATGTGGACGTTCCGCTGCGCGACCTCGCTGTGCCGCAGCAGTTCCACGACCACGGCACTCGCGCGGAGGTCCTCGCCGACCTCGGTCTGACCGCCCAGGACGTGGCCCGTCGCGTCACCGAATGGGCCGCGGGCCGCCTCGCCGAACCCACCGCGTCCGAAATCCAGACGTCCACGAAGGACTGACACGCCTCAGAGTGAAGGTCGATCGGCGCCAGCTGGAAACGGTTGGCGCCGATGATCTTTTCCGGACTCGAGGATCCGGACTCGTCCGGCAGGTACGCGGGCCCGCGCTTCGACATTGTGCAGCGCGGGTGCGGTCAACGGCTCGGACTCCCGCAGCGCGTCAGTGAGCCCGGGACTCGGACTTGTGAGGCGTCAGTGGCTCTCGACTCGGACTCGTGAGGCGCGTCCATGCGGCTCACGGCTCGGGTGGACGGGCGCGTAGGTCGAGTGGACCGGCTGCGTAGGTCGAAGTGGGCGGGCTGCATAGGTGGGTTCAGCGACCCGGTTTGTGCAGTGCGTTGGTGGGGCTGGTGGCTCAGGTTTGTGTTGCGTGCCGACGTGGCTCGTGACTTGGGTTTGTGCGGCGTCTAGGTGGATTCGGCGGGCTGACGGTCGGGTGAGGTGTGCCTTTGTGGCGGGGGTGGGCAGGGTGGCACTCCGTGTTGGGGCTGGACGGGGCGTGGTGAACTTTCGCATGTGTCCGGACGTTGTGCAGTTCGTGCGTGAGGCGGACAGCGCCAGGCACCGTGGCTGATTCGGATGGGTGAAGCTGTCTGTGTTGATATGTGGTTGGGTGTATGGCGCCGGTTGCGTGGGGTTATCTGGTAGTAGTCGAGGCAGAGGCACAAGCTGTGGCGGTCGGCGCTCAGCGACGGGTGTCCACGAAGGACTGATGAAGTGCGAGTTCTGGTAGTCGAGGATGAAGAGGCGCTGGCCGAGGCCATCGCGCGGGGACTGCGCCGCGAGGGTATGGCGGTCGACGTCGCGCTGGACGGTGACGCGGGCCACGAGAAGTCCACGATCACGCGCTACGACGTGGTCGTGCTGGACCGTGACCTGCCCGGCATGTCCGGCGACGAGCTCTGCCGGGAGATCGTGGCGTCCGGCGCGCTCACGCGGGTGCTGATGCTCACCGCGAGCGGGACGGTCGAGGACCGCGTCGAAGGGCTCTCCCTCGGCGCCGACGACTACCTGGCCAAACCGTTCGCGTTCCCTGAGCTGGTCGCGCGGGTGCGGGCGCTGGCGAGGCGTGCGACACCGGCCACACCGCCGGTGCTGACGGTGGGCGACCTGGAGCTCGACCCGGCGCGGCGGACGGTGAGCCGCGCGGGCCGCCCGGTGGAGCTCACCCGCAAGGAGTTCGGCGTGCTCGAGGTGCTGCTGGCCGCCGGCGGTTCGGTGGTCAGCAGTGAGGAGCTGCTCGAACGGGTCTGGGACGAGAACGCCGACCCCTTCACCACCACGGTCCGCGTGACGGTGATGACCCTGCGCAAGAAGCTGGGCGAGCCAGGGCTGATCGACACCGTGGTCGGATCCGGTTACCGGGTGCCGGTGGCCGGCGCCGAAGAGGGGTGACCACCCGGCGCGGGCCCGGGCTGCGGGTCCGCATCACGCTGCTGGCCACCGGTCTGGCCGCCGCCGTCAGCGCGCTGCTGCTCTGGCTCGGCTGGATCCTGGTCGGCAACGTCGTGGGCGCCGTCCCCACCCTGCCCGGCGACTCCACCATCGTGGTGAACGGCAGGCAGGTCGACCCTGCCGCGCTGGGCACGGTGCTGCGCGACGACGCCCGCGAGCGGATCCTGTCCTCGGGTGCGATCGCATTCGGTTGTGTAGTGGCAGCGGCGGCCCTCCTTTCCTGGACGTTGACGGGCCGGATCCTGCGCCCGTTGCGCGAGGTCACCAGCACCGCGCGACGGTTGTCCGCCGAGTCACTCAGCGAACGGATCGCCTACGAGGGCCCGCGCGACGAGCTGGCCGAGCTCGCCGACACGTTCGACGCGATGCTCGCCCGGCTGCAGGCCGCGTTCGACTCGCAGCGTCGCTTCGTGGCCAACGCGAGCCACGAGCTGCGCACCCCGCTCTCGGTGATCCGCACCGAGCTGGACGTGACCCTGGCCGACCCCGATGCGGACGTCGCCGAACTGCGCCGGATGGCCGGGGTCGTGCGCGCGGCCACACTCCGGTCCGGCCAGCTCGTCGAGGCCTTGTTACTGCTCGCGCGAACGGACGGCATGGGCCTCGCCGTCCGTGAACCCGTCGACTTGGCCAGCACGGTCGCGGCCGCCTGGAACGGCGTCCGTGGCGAGGCCGTGCCGCGCGGGATCACGCCGACCTTCCACGCGGCCCCCGCACCCGCCGTCGGGGATCCGTCGCTGCTGGAACGCGTCGCGGGCAACCTCCTTGAGAACGCGGTGCGGCACAACGTGGACGGCGGCTGGATCGACGTGCGCACGTCGGCCACCCCCGAGTGGGCCACGCTGCGCGTGAGCTCCTCGGGACCGGTGATCGACGCCGCCCGCGTGGGCGAGCTGTTCGAGCCGTTCCGCCGCGGCGGGGTCGACCGCACGGCGCAGAAAGGCACGGGGCTGGGCCTGTCCATCGTGCGCGCGGTCGTGATCGCCCACCACGGTCAG
Organism: Actinocrispum sp. NPDC049592; assembly: GCF_040675465.1. NCBI lineage: Bacteria > Bacillati > Actinomycetota > Actinomycetes > Pseudonocardiales > Pseudonocardiaceae > Actinocrispum > Actinocrispum sp. NPDC049592. Next base: position 411,581 of record NZ_JBFAPA010000007.1, read on the forward strand.
GTGACCGCGGCGCCAGTGCCTGACGGCGGGCTGTCGGTGACCGTGCATCTTCCTGTGCGGCCTTGAGGTTCTCCTTTCTGGAGCACGCGGCAGGTCTCGACGTGGGGAGACCTGCCACGCGCGGTGGTCACCAGATCTGGATCGCTCTGACGACGAAGGGCGCGGTGGGGACATAGGTGCCGCCCTTGGGATACGTGGTGAACTCGGCTTCGGTCGAGCAGGTTTCGGACTGGTAGACGGTCACGTCGCGGGTGAGTCTGTTGGCCAGGGAGTGGGCCACCAGGCCGTCCAGCGGCACGCATTCGTTGGGATTGGCGGTTTCCAGCGTGTGGCGTTTGGCTGTCCCGGCATAGTTCTCCTTGGTCCAGGCGCAGAACTCGCCCTGGTCGCACCGGGGTCCGGCCTCGGCGAACGCCGGCCGGGCGAAGGCCACCGTGAGCAGGATGACCGGGAAAAGGGCGCGCTGAACAAGCTTCTTCATGGGATTCCCCTCTCGTGAACGGACACGGCCGCCCCTTCGGCCGTGCTTCCAGCGTCCAGGGTGGCGCCCGGTCTTGTCTTCGATTTGGGTCTGCCGTCACCTGGATGTGTGACCTGGTACCTCGGTGGAGTGACTCAGACGGGCCGAAAGTGCCATTGCGTCACCGGGTGCTTTCACCTTCATGTCGTTGTCGAAGTAGACATACACGTCACCTTGGTTGTGCCAGGCCCGGACCTTCTCCGCCCAACGGTCCAAAGCGGACGGCGTGTACCCGCTTGCGTACAGCTCGGTGTCGCCGTGCAGTCTGATGTAGACGAAGTCCGCGGTGACCTCTTCGAAGTAGGGGAACTTGCCCGCGGTGTCCGCCACGACGAGCGCGATGTTGTGTTTCCGGGCCAGTGCAATGAACTCCGGCGCGGCGAAGCTGGGGTTGCGCACCTCGATGGCGTGGCGCAGCGGGCCTCGGCGCCCCGGCGTCGTCCACGCGCGACCGTCCAGACGCGAATCATGTTTGCGGGCAAGGCTTGCGGCGGCGGTCGTGGTGCGCGGGAGCTGCTCGAAGAACGACTCCAGCACGGACATGTCGAGCGCGAAGTTGCCGGGCAGCTGCCACAGGATCGGCCCGAGCTTGTGCCGCAACGCGAGCACGCCCGAGGCGAAGAAGTTGGCCAGCGGCGCCTCGACGTCCCGAAGCCGCTTCATGTGCGTGATGAACCGGCCGCCCTTCACCGCGAACAAGAAGTCCGCCGGTGTCTGCTCGACCCACGACTGGTAGCTCGACGGGCGTTGCAGCGAGTAGAAGGACCCGTTGATCTCCACCGAGTTCACCCGGCGCGAGATGTACTCCAGCTCCCGCTTGTGCGCGAGCCCGCGCGGATAGAACACGCCCCGCCAGGGCGGATACAGCCATCCTGATGTCCCGATCCGGATCACAGGTCCAGTGTTCCCCGATCTCGGGCTGGTCACACCGGACCAGGATCGAACGATTCCGGTCCGAGCCCGGATCACTCGCAACGCTGATCCGCGTCGCGACGAAACGGCCCAGCCATTCGATATACCAGGGAACAAAACGTGGGCGGCTCTCGTCGAGGGCAGGACAGGACCAATGAACTGCGCGCTGACCAGCTGGAAGCGAATCTGGACGTGGCAGGGATTTCGAGCAAGAGATCATCCGTGCCGGGTGGGCGGCGGTGCTGGCAGAACGAGCACCGCGGCATCGCGGACCCGGATCAGGCCTGCGCGCTGGGCGAGTTGATCAGGTATCTGAAACACCCCGAAGTCCGGCCCGATGGCCGTCGACGACATGGGACCGTCCTGGGTGACGGTGTGCTCGGAAACGTCGCGAGCACCCGGCCGCGGAAATCGCGACCCGGTTCGACGCTCGGATGAACTACACGGCGTTGCAGCTCGGCAGGTGCCTCGGCGCCGAAGTCGTGATTGTTCTGTCAGAAAAGGAATCCGCATGACCATTCCGGACGCTGTGGGTCCGGCAATTGAGGAACGCACCCGCGACCGCCCAAGTCGACGTAATCCGAGGAAGTGGTGCAGCATCTGAAGCTGTGTACTCCTGCGCCGCCGAGACCCTGTTGTCACGGAGCCGGGAGTCGCGCCGAGCCTGGTTTCGTCGGCACTTTCGTCGCTGGACGGAGTGGCCACAATGGACGACGAGCCGGCCGGGGCGCAACCCCGGCCGGTCCCCGAGGAGTCCTCACCACACGTCGACGAAGATGGGGTTGGTGTAGCACCAGAGGTCTTGGAAGGGATCTGACTGGCCGACCACGTCCGCGACGGGTTCTATGCCGCCGGGGGTGTGGCGGTTGCCGTCGGTGCCGCGCAGGCGGGTGTAGAAGGGGGCGCGGACGTTGCGGAAGGTGTGGGTGAACAGCACCGTGTTCCCGGGCCACCAGCGGGGTTCGAAGGACTCGGCGACGGTGACGCCCTCGGCGCGCATGGTGTCGGGGGCCGCTGGACCTGTGACCGGGCCTTGAATGAGGTCCAAGCGGCTCAGCCGCGGAATCCTGCCGCTTCCGTTGGGGCGGCAGGCGAGCTCCGCGACCATCACCACCGTGACGTTCGAGCCCTTGCGGACCCGCAGGCGGCCACCCATCACCGCTGTGGAACCGTTGGCGTAGGCCGAGAACTCCAAATTCCGCACCAACCCCCCGTGAGTTATCCACAGGCGCCCGGAACGTAGTGCGTCGGTCACCCCGGCGAAGCTACGGTGAGAAGTGCCGGCGACTGTGCGACTGAACTCGCCGGGGTAGAAGTCCGCGTACGGAGCCAGGATTTGGTGTGTGTCAACGTGAAGGGGATCCGGGTACTTGCCGGTCTGGTCGTAGAGGCCGTCCGGCACGGCTGGGCGAACCAGGTGGTCGCCTCGGTTGTAATGCGAGTCGGAGTTGCTGGTGATCCAGAAACCCTTGCCCTCGGCCAGAAGCGAGTCCCACACGCCGCCAAGAGCCGCGGTCATCCAGTCGAAGCCGCCGTATGTCCGGTACGCCTCAACGGGATAGCCCTGCCACGAGTCGGCTCCCGGGTTGTTCGCATAGCCGCCGCGGGCGCCGCCGTTGCCGTTCGGCTTGGGGAAGCCGTCGGCCTGCGCTCCCGGCGCGCCTTCCATGCCGATGACGATCCCGGTGTCGCGCAACGCACGCAGCTCGTGCGGGGCCACGCGGCCGTTGCGGGAGGGGTGGTTCACCACGACGATCGGGTCGCGGGTGTTGGCCTTCAACCAGTTGACCGCCGCCACCGCCCGCGCCTCGTTCTCCGGCGAGCTGGAGCCGTCGTTCTGCAGCCGCGAGTCGTGCGAACGCTCGAACTCGCGCAGCAGGGCGGCCTCGTCGGCACCGGGCGCGAAGAACACCGTGGCATGCTCGGCGCCCGGTACGTTCCACTCGATGCCTTGCCACAGCAGGACTCCCGGGTGACGACGGCGGGCCGCGCGCACGTCCGCATTGGTCGGCTCGACCGAGGACTTCTCGTGCGCGGGGTACCCGTGGTCGGTGATCACCAGCCAGGACACGTCGTTGCGCAACGCACCGGACACCACGTTGTCCACTGTGTACATCGCGTCGTAGGAGTACTGGGTGTGGGTGTGGTGGTCGCCGGCCAGCCAGCGGTATCGGTCCCGGCCCAGCAGGCGGCCCAGCTCCGAGGTGATGTCGGCGGATGCCGGGGCAGCCGCGAGCAGTTCGCCCCCGACGGCCGCGGCACCGAACAGCCCTGCGCGCTTGAGGAATCTTCTTCGGTCGGTCATGCGGCGGACGCTATGAGTCCAACATGGCCAGTAGGTGGCCCCCACCCAAACGAACCGAGCGGGGGCCAACAGCAGCGAGTACTACACCGGGACGCTGGCCACGCCCGGCGCCAGGAACCGCTTGCCGGTCGCGCGTTCGGACACGCCCGCGCGGTCCAGGTACGGCGTGATCCCGCCGAGCCAGAACGGCCAGCCCGCGCCCAGGATCAGGCACAGGTCGATGTCCTGCGCCTCGGCCACGACGCCCTCGTCCAGCATCCGCCGGATCTCGTCGGCCAGCGCGTCCAGCGTGCGGTCCAGCAGCTGCTGGGACGTGGACGGCGAGTCACCGGCCTGCCAGAGCGCGGCGACCTCGGGGTCGAGGGTCTGGTTGCCCTGCGCGTCCCACTGCCACACCGCGGTCTTGCCCGCCTCGACGAACCGCTTCATGTTCTCCGAGACGCCGAACCGGTCCGGGAACGCGTTGTGCATGATCTCGGCGACGTGCAGGCCGACCGCCGGGCCGACCAGCTGCAGCAGCACCATCGGCGTCATCGGCAGGCCGAGCGGGTCAAGGGCGTGGTCGGCCACGTCGAACGGCGTGCCCTCGTCCAGTGCCGCGGTGATCTCGCCGAGGAACCGCGTGAGCAGGCGGTTCACCACGAACGCTGGCGCGTCCTTGACCAGCACCGAGGACTTCTTCAGCTCCTTGCCGACCTTGAACGCGGTCGCCAGGGTGGCGTCGTCGGTCTTGTCGGCGCGGATGATCTCCAGCAACGGCATGACCGCGACCGGGTTGAAGAAGTGGAAGCCCACCACCCGCTCCGGGTGCCGCAGCTTGGCCGCCATGTCGGTGATGGACAGCGAGGAGGTGTTCGTGGCCAGCACGCACTCCGGCGTCACGAACTCCTCGACCTCGGCGAACACCTGCTGCTTGACTTCAAGGTTCTCGAACACGGCCTCGATGACGAAGTCCGCGTCCGCGAACGCGGCCTTGTCCAGCGAGCCGGAGACCAGGGCCTTGAGCCGGTTCGCCTCGTCCGGCGAGATCCGCTTCTTGCCCTGCAGCTTGTCGACCTCGCCGTGCACGTAGCCGACGCCCTTGTCCACCCGGGCCTGGTCGATGTCCGTCAGCACCACCGGGACGTGCAGGCGCCGGGCGAACAGCAGCGCCATCTGCGAGGCCATCAGGCCCGCGCCGACGATGCCGACCTTGGTCACCGGTCGGGCCAGCGACTTGTCCGGGGCACCGGCTGGGCGCCGGGCGCGCTTCTGCACGAGGTTGAACGAGTACAGCCCGGCCCGCAGCTCGTCGCCCATGACGACGTCGGCGAGCGCCTCGTTCTCGGCCTCGTAGCCGCGCTCGAGGTCGTTCTCGCGGGCCAGCTCCAGCAGCTCGACCGCCTTGGTGGCGCCGGGGGAGGCGCCGTGGGTCTTGGCCGCGACGAACGCCTTGGCGCGGGCGATGGCCGCGTCCCAGGCCTCGCCGCGGTCGATCTCCGGGCGCTCGACCTTGACCGTGCCGTTCACGACGCCGGCCAGCCAGAGCAACGACTGCTCCAGGTAATCCGCGGAGTCCAGCAGCACGTCGGCGATGCCCAGGCCGAACGCCTCGGCCGGCTTGAGCATCTTGTTCTGGTTCAGCGCGTTCTCGATGATCACGGTGACCGCGCGGTCCGCGCCGATCAGGTTCGGCAGCAGCTGCGTGCCGCCCCAGCCCGGGAACAGGCCCAGGAAGCACTCCGGGAACGAGATCGCCGCGACGTTGGCCGCCAGCGTCCGGTAGTGGCAGGAGAGCGCCAGCTCCAGGCCGCCGCCCATGGCCGCGCCGTTGACGAACGCGAAGGTGGGCACCGCGGAGTCGGTGAACCGCTTGAACACCGCGTGGCCCTGACGGCCGATGTCCAGCGCGGTGTCCCGGTCGGTGACCTGCTCGACACCGGTCAGGTCGGCGCCGACCGCGAAGATGAACGGCTTACCGGTGACCGCGATGGCCGCCGGATCGGCCGCCACCGCCGCGTCGAAGGCCGCGTTCAGGCTTTCCAGCCCGGCCCGGCCGAAGGTGTTCGGCTTGGTGTGGTCGAAGCCGTTGTCCAGGGTGATCAGGGCGACCGGCTTGGCCAGCCCGGGAACCGTGATGACGCGCGTGTACGCGTGCGTCACAACCTCGTCGCTCATTCACTCGCCCCCGTTCCAGTGCGGGTTCTCCCAGATCACGGTGCCGCCCATGCCGATGCCGATGCACATGGTGGTGATGCCGTAGCGCACCTCGGGGTGCTCCTTGAACTCGTTCGACAGCTGGGTCATCAGCCGCACCCCCGAGGAAGCCAGCGGATGGCCGGTGGCGATCGCACCGCCCCACGGGTTGACCCGCGGGTCGTCGTCGGCGATGCCGAAGTGGTCCAGGAAGGCCAGGACCTGCACGGCGAAGGCCTCGTTGATCTCGAACAGGCCGATGTCGTCGATCGTCAGGCCGGCGCGCTTGAGCGCCTTCTCGGTCGCCGGGACCGGACCGACGCCCATGACCTCGGGCTCGACACCGGCGAAGGCGTAGCCGACCAGGCGCATGCCGATCGGCAGGCCCAGCTCGCGCGCGGTGTCCTCGTCGGCCAGCAGGGCGCCGGTGGCGCCGTCGTTCAGGCCGGCCGCGTTGCCCGCGGTGACCCGGCCGTGCGGCCGGAACGGGGTCTTGAGCTGCGCCAGTCCCTCGACTGTCGTACCCGGGCGGGGCGGCTCGTCCTCGGTCGCCAGGCCCCAGCCCAGTTCGGCGGACCGGGTGGCCACCTGGACGAACTCGGGGCCGATCTTGCCCGCCTTGACCGCGTCGGCGTACTTCTCCTGGGAGGCGGCGGCGAAGGCGTCCGCGCGCTGCTTGGTCAGGTGCGGGAACCGGTCATGCAGGTTCTCCGCGGTCTGACCCATCACCAGCGCGGACGGGTCGACCAGCTTGTCGGCCAGGAAGCGCGGGTTGGGGTCGACGCCCTCACCCATCGGGTGACGGCCCATGTGCTCGACGCCGCCCGCGATGGCCACGTCGTAGGCGCCGAACGCGATGCCGCTGGCCGTGGTGGTCACGGCGGTCATCGCGCCCGCGCACATGCGGTCGATCGCGTAGCCGGGCACCGACTTGGGCAGGCCGGCCAGCAGCGCGGCGGTCCGGCCGATGGTCAGGCCCTGGTCGCCGATCTGGGTGGTGGCCGCGATGGCCACCTCGTCGACCCGCTCGGGCGGCAGTTCGGGGTACCTGCGCAGCAGTTCCCGGATGACCTTGACGATCAGGTCGTCGGCACGCGTCTCGGCGTAGATGCCTTTCTTGCCGGCCTTGCCGAACGGCGTGCGGACGCCGTCGACGAAGACCACGTTGCGAAGGGCACGCGCGGCGGCTGGAGCGGCCACGGCAGTCCTCCCTCGGAGTCAATGGGTTACCCGCCGGTAGGGCGGCCGTGGCTCAACTGTAGTCGAAGTTACCCGCCGGTAACTACTCCGGTCCCCCTGTCGTGTGCGTCACCGTGTCGTGCCGCGGACGGTGCGGGGGATGGCGCCACCGGATCTGCGAGGAGGCGGGCGGACAGCGGAAGAGTCCGGAAGCGGACTGCGGGAGAGTGAGGAAGCGGCCAGAGGAGATCCAGGAGGCGGACGGAGGGAGAGTCGGGAGGCGGGCAGAACAGAGCCCAGGAGGCGGACGGCGGGACAGCCGGGAAGCAGACGGCGGGGCACTCACGGGGGCTGGGCGGGGGAGGGTCAGGAGGCGGGCTGCGGGAGAGTCACGGGGTTGGGCGGGGGCCAGGAGGCGGGCGGCGGGAGATTCACGGGGCTGGGCAGGGGAGAGCCAGGAGGCGGGCAGGGAGAGCCGGGGGCGGACGGCGGTCGGGTCACGACGAGGGTGATGGCGCCGGCGGCGGGGTGTGCAGCGCCTTGCTGAGTGGTTCGGCCACCAGGCCGACCTGCCACTCGCGGGCGTGTCCCGCGCGCAGAGCGGCCGCGGTGCCGTCGACGCCGATGTCGGCGGGCGGCTGCCAGCAGATCCGGCGGACCAGGTCGGGCTGGACCATGTTCTCCACCGGCAGGCGCAGCGACTCGGCGAGCGTGCCGAGGCTGGCCCGGGCGGCGGACAGCCGGGCGGCCGCGGCGGGGTCCTTGTCGGCCCAGCGGTTGGGCGGGGGAGGACCGTCCTGCTGCGGAGAGGGGTCGGGCAGCTCGTTGCGGGGCAACTGGGCGGCGGTGCGCAACGCACGCGCCCACGTGCCCGCCAGGCGCCTTTGCGCACGCCCGCGGAAGACCGGCAGCTTGATGAGGCCGGCCTCGTCGATCGGCGCCGCCACCGCGGCATCCACGATCGCGCTGTCCGGCAGGACCCGGCCGGGAGCGACGTCCCGTTCCCGGGCGATGGAGTCGCGGACCTCCCACAGGGCGCGCACGAACGCGAGCGCGCGGGCGCCTCTGGCCCGGTGGATGCCCGACGTGCGGCGCCACGGTTCCTTGCGGGGTTCCGCGGCCGGGGCGTCACGCAGATGGTCGAACTCCTCCAGCGCCCACTGCAGCTTTCCCTGGGAGTCCAGCTCGGTCTCCAGGGCGTCGCGCAGCGGCACGAGCAGTTCGACGTCGAGGGCGGCGTAGTTGAGCCACTCGCGGGGCAGCGGACGGCGGGACCAGTCGGCGGCGCCGTGGCCCTTCTCCAGCCGGTAGCCCAGCACGCGCTCGACGAGGGTGCCCAGCGCGACCCGTTCGAACCCGGCCAGCCGCCCGGCCAGCTCGGTGTCGAACAGCTTGCTGGGCCGCAGTCCCAGCTCGGCCAGGCAGGGCAGGTCCTGTGAGGCGGCGTGCAGCACCCACTCGGTGTCCGCGAGCGCCTCGATCAGCGGATCCATCTCGTCGTTGAGCGCGACCGGATCCACCAGGACGGTGCCGGAGCCCTCACGGCGCAGCTGCACCAGGTACGCCCGTTGTGAGTACCGGTATCCCGACGCGCGCTCGGTGTCGACCGCGACCGGGCCATGACCGCCCGCCAGAGCTGCGGCCGCGCGCCGCAGCTCTGCCGGTTCGGTCACTACGGGTGGCGTACCACCCGTCGGTTCGACCAGTGGGATCGCTTCGGATTCCGGCTGGTCGGTCGAGGGAGATCCGGGTGTGCTCACGGCGGGAGACCCTACGTCACGGTCACCCGCCGATCGCACGTTTTCGGGCGATGAGCGTTTCAGCGGATCACGCCGGCACGCATGGCCAGCGCGACCATCTGAGCCCGGTCACCGGTGCCGAGCTTCCTGCCGATGCGCGACAGGTGGCTCTTGACGGTGAGTGCGGACAGGTTGAGGGCCTCGCCGATCTCTTTGTTCGACTGGCCGTCAGCGACCAGTTGAAGCACCTCAACCTCACGGGCGGACAGCTCGCGGGGCGTGTTGTCGGTCCCCGGGACCCGGGTGCCCGTCGCGAGCACGGGAGCGACACTCGGGTCGGCGTAGACGCCGCCCTCGAGCACTCGCCGCACTCCGTCGGTCACCACCACCGGCGAAGCGGACTTCAGCAGGTAGGCCTGGGCCCCTGCCTGGAAGGCCGAACGCACGGCGTACGGGTCGTCGGACGACGCCAGCACCACGATCCTGGGCCACCCGTGGCTACGGAGTTCCGTAACCAGTTCGATGCCCGAGCCGTCGGGCAGCCCAAGGTCGAGGATCGCCAGGTCGCATGGCCCAGTGGCCAGCGCCCGCGCCCTCGCCTCGGCCACCGAAGCGGCCTCGTGCACCGTGCCCGCGCCCATCTGGGTCAACCGGGCAGCTATCGCCTCCCTCAACAACGGATGGTCATCGACCACCAACACCGAGAACAACTCTTCCCGCGGGTGCGGGACCATGTTCGCCGGCAACGCGCCGGCTGGCGTGGTTCGAACGGCCTGACCTAAGCCGACGGCAGCCACGTCACTACCTCCCTGGAGTCGGTCGTGCCCCCCGACCGGCACCGGGACTTTCCGCCAATCAGCCGCGCCGCTGATGGACCGAAAGTGGTGTCGACACCGGGAGCCTAGCCGCCCAAGCGGGTCAACGGGACGATCAATCGGGTATGTATCCGATCGGGTTGTGACTTTCTGGGCTTCGTGTCACACGATCGGATGACTCCGCAAAAGGTGACGTAACGACAGCCGCCGTCAAGACGATTGAATGGGGTTCATGGGTATGGATGCCGCAGGCTACGACCGTGCTGTCGCTCTGCTCCAAGCCGTCCAATTGGCTGACGGCCACAACGACCTTCCCTGGGCCCTCCGGCTGATCGCCGGCCCCGATCCGGACGCCGCCGTGGCGACCACCGACCTGAAAACTGCGCAACCGAGGTTGCATACAGACATCCCACGGCTTCGTCAGGGTGGAGTAGGGCTTCAGTTCTGGTCGGTGTACGTGCCGTGTCAGTTCGAGGGCCATGCGGCGGTCACCGCGGTGCTCGAGCAGATCGAACTCGTCCACCGGCTAGCGGCACGGTACCCCGGGGATCTGCTACTCGCGAGTACCGCCGATGAGGCCGAAGCGGCCTTCCGAGCAGGGAAGATCGCTTCGATGCTCGGTGCCGAGGGCGGGCACTGCATCGGCGAGTCACTCGGCGTGCTGAGGGCGCTACGGCACCTTGGGGTCCGCTACATGACCCTCACCCACAACCTCAACACCTCATGGGCGGACTCCGCCACGGACACGGCGGTGCACGGTGGTCTGACCGACTTCGGGCGGGAAGTCGTCCGAACAATGAACCGTATTGGCATGTTGGTGGACCTTTCGCACGTTGCCCCGTCGACGATGCGGGACGCCCTCGACGTGTCGGCCGCGCCGGTGGTCTTTACCCACTCCTCGTGCCGGGCTGTCAATGACCATCCGCGCAACGTCCCGGACGATGTGCTCGAGCGGCTGGCCGGCAACGAGGGAGTGTGCATGATCACATTCGTCCCGCGATTTGTATCGCCCGCATTGGCCGAGTGGGACCAAGGTGTCCAGGCCGCTATGGAGGAGGCCGGACTGGACCACCGGGACCTCGACGTGCGCGGCAAGTTCATCGACTCATGGGATGGTCCCAAGCAACCCGACGCCACCCTCGACGAAGTCGTGACGCACATCGAGCACGCGCGCGAGGTCGCCGGCATCGACCACATCGGACTCGGCGGCGACTACGACGGGGTGGGCACCTTGCCGATCGGGCTCGAGGACGTGTCCAAGTACCCGGTGCTGCTCGGCGCGCTGCTCGACCGCGGGTGGAGCGAGGACGACTGCGCCAAGCTCGCCGGGCGGAACGCGCTGCGGGTTCTGCGGGCCGCGGAGGACGTCGCCACGGAGTAACCCGCCGATCTGTGTGGTGCTCGCCGCCCTCCTCGACCGCCGGTGGAGTGAGGGCGGCTACGCCAAGCCGTTCCTAGCGGGAGTTAGGCGCGGAAGAGGGTTACGCCTACGGGTGGGAGGCCTACGACGCTGGCGAGGAGGTCGCAGAAGGCTTCGCCGTGCGGGCCCAGGCTCGCTGACCTTGGGGTCCAGGAGGCTCGGAGCTCGAGGTCGTCCGTCCTGGCCGGTCCGGCGATGTCACCGAAGCGGGCGCTTGATGTCTCCGTCACCGTTCCGCCCAGCGCGCTGAAGTCCGCTCCCGAGGCGTCCAGGGCATCTGTCAGCCAGGACCAGCCCACCGCTGGGAGAAGGGGGTCTGCCGCCAGCTCCGCGTCCAGCTCCGCGCGGACGTAGGCGACCACTCTCAGGTCTCCGTCCCAGGCTTCCTGGCCTTCTGGGTCGTGGAGGAGCACCAGGCGGCCGGTGGCCAGGACTTCCGCGGGGCCGTTCACCTCCGCGGTGATCGCGAATGCCCAGGGCGCCAGCCGTTGGGGTGGCCGCACCTCTTCCAGCACCACTTCGGGCCGCGGCCGCAGCGACCGCAGCGCCGCGACGGCCTGGCGAAAGACCTCCGGAGCTTCGGGCGTTCTGGTCACGACTGGTAACTGTAAGACCACCCGAGTCGGTGAGCCGGGACGGCGCGCCGAGCGGGTTGGGATCCGGCGCATACGCACCGTGGGCAGAACGATCATGGTGTCAGCCGAACGGGCCAGGCCACGTCGTGGAATCATGGGGTCACCATGACCACGACATCGCCGGTCCGCCGGGACCTCGCCGAAGCTCCCCTGCTGGCCGCCGCTCGTGGCGAACGCCCCACCCGGACCCCGGTCTGGTTCATGCGTCAGGCCGGTCGCTCGCTGCCGGAGTACCGCGCCCTGCGTGAGGGTGTGCCGATGCTCCAGGCCTGCTTCACCCCGGACATGGTCGCCGAGGTCACGCTGCAGCCGATCCGCCGCCACGGGGTGGACGCGGCCATCCTGTTCAGCGACATCGTGGTCCCGCTCAAGGCCGCCGGGATCGACCTGGACATCGTGCCGGGCACCGGACCCGTTGTGGCGCGGCCGGTCAAGGACGAGGCCACGCTCGACGCCCTGCCCGAACTGGACGCCGCGCGGCTCGACCCGGTGGGCGAGGCCGTCGGGATCCTGATCCGGGAGCTCGGCGAGACCCCGCTGATCGGGTTCGCCGGAGCGCCGTTCACCTTGGCCTCCTACCTGATCGAGGGCGGCCCGAGCCGGCACCACGAACGCACCAAGGCGCTGATGCACGGCCGGCCCGAGCTGTGGCACGCGCTGCTCGGCAAGATCGCCGACTACACGCTCACCTTCCTGCAGGTCCAGATCGGCGCCGGGGTGGACGCCGTCCAGCTGTTCGACTCGTGGGCCGGCGCACTGTCCGAAAAGGACTATCGCGAGTTCGTCTTCCCGCACTCCCAGCGCGTGCTCGCCGGGCTGGCGTACGCGGGCATCCCGCGGATCCACTTCGGGGTCGGCACCGCGGAGCTGCTGCCCGCGATGCGTGAGGCAGGGGCGGACGTGGTGGGCGTCGACTGGCGGCTGCCGCTGGACGAGGCGGTGCGCAGGCTCGAAGCGGCCGCGCCGGACGCCCCGAAGCCGGTGGTGCAGGGCAACCTCGACCCCGCCATCCTGTTCGCCGGCTGGGATGTCGTCGAACGTGAGGTGCGGCGGATCCACGAGGAGGGCAAGGCCGCCGCGGGCCATGTCTTCAACCTTGGCCACGGTGTCATGCCGGACACCGACCCGGCCGTGCTGACCAGGACCGTCGAGCTGATCCACAGCCTGCGCTGATGCGTAAGGGCAAAGTCGTCGTCATCGGCGGCGGGATCGCCGGTCTCGCCGCCGCGTACCGGCTGCGCGAACACGACGTGACGATCATCGAGTCCGCCAGGGAACTCGGCGGCAAACTCCGCACCCGCGAACTCGGCGGCCGGTCGATCGACGTTGGTGCGGAAGCGTTCGTCACCCGCAACCCCACCGCCCTGCGCCTGATCGACGAGCTCGGCCTCACCGATCGTCTGGTGCACCCGGTGCTGGCCGCGGCCACGATCCACGCGGCGGGGCGCACGGTCTCCTTGCCCCGCCGGACCTTCCTGGGCATCCCGGCCGGCGCGGACGAGGTCACCAACGTCCTGTCGGCCGATGGTGTGCAGCGGGTCGCGCACGAACGCGAGCTGCCGCCGCTGGATCTGGCCCAGGACCCGGAGGCGCCGGACGTCTCGGTGGGCAAGGTCCTCGCCGAGCGGTTCGGCCGCGAACTCGTCGACCGGCTCGTGGAACCGTTGCTGGGCGGCGTTTACGCGGGCCGTGCGGACCTCCTGGGCCTGCGGGCGACCATGCCCGCGCTGGCAGGCGCCGACACGTCCCTGACGGACATGGTCGGCCGCGTTCTGGGGCCACCGGTGGACGGGCCGAGGCCCCCGGTGTTCGGCGCCATCGACGGCGGCATGAGCGTGCTGATCGACCAATTGGCCCGGAAATCCGGCGCCAAGATCCGCCTCGGCCTTCCGGTGCGCGGACTCAGCCGGGCCGGCAACGGCTGGCGGCTGGAGATCGGCAGCGCCGCCGACCCGGAGTTCGTGACGGCGGACGCGGTCGTGCTCGCGGTGCCCGCTCCGGCAGCGCGGCGACTTCTCGCCGCCGAGGTGCCGGAGGCCGCCGCGGCCTACGAACATATCGACGTGGCTTCGATGGCGGTGGTGAGCATGGTGCTCCCGCCGGACGCCGTGCTGCCCGAGTCCACCGGCATCCTGCTGGCGGTCGGGGAGCGGCACGCGGACGGCACGCCGTTCACCGCCAAGGCGTTCACGTTCACCAGCAACAAGTGGGGCCGCGCCGACGGCGAACCCGTGCAGCTGCGGGCTTCCGTGGGCCGGTACGGCGAGGCCGAGACGCTGCAACGGGACGACGACGAGCTGACCGCCGCGGTACGCCGTGACCTGGCAGAACTCACCGGAGTCACCGTTACTCCGATTGAGCGAATCGTGACCCGTTGGGGTGGTGGGCTGCCGCAGTACGGCACCGCGCACACTGCCGCCGTAGTGGCAATTACCAAGGCCGTTGCGAAAATGCCTGGTCTCGCGGTTGCGGGGGCGAGTTTGCGCGGTGTCGGAGTGCCCGCTGTCATCGACTCCGCGACCGCGGCGGCGAGTGCGATCGGCGCTTACCTGTCATCGCGATCGGACGAGATCGGTCCCCCGAGTGGCCTAGTGGGTGAGTAACCGCCTGTGCTACAGTGCGGCCCCGATGTAGTCGTTTCTTCAGTGACTCACAAAAGGGGATCGGGGCTGACGATCTTCTGCGGGCGTCGCGTTTTGTTTCGGGAGTATCCGACACCGGTGGAGCATCGTGAGAATTCTGGGTGACCGGCGCCAGAGCCACGGCTCGATCCGGACGAGACTCACCGTTGTCGTCGTGTTTTCCGCCATCGCGCTGGTGGCGATGTGGGCGCTGGTGAGCATCCCCCGGCTGTACGACGCGATCTATCTGCGGGCCGTCACCGACGCCATGCAGAAGGTGATGCCGCGGGCCACCGAGGCGTTGTCGTCCGTCCAGCAGGAGCGCGCACAAAGCCTGTTACAACTGGGTTCCGGCTCCGGTGAGCTGACCGACCGGCGGGTGCGCACCGACCAGGCCGTCAAGGGCGTCCGTGAGCTGGTGGAGCCGGTGCTGGCCCGCTCGCCGCAGGCCGTGCAGGACAAGTACGCCGAGTTCAACCGCACCATCGACCGGCTGCCCGGGATCCGCAGGCAGGTCGACGCCAAGTCGATCGGCCGGCCCGAATTGTACGGTTTCTACAACAATCTCACCGACGCCAGCATCGCTGTTTTCGACTCGATGGCGCACGCCGTGCCCGATCAGCAGACCGCGTTCAGCGGGGTCGAGGTGAACTCGCTGTTTCACGCCGCCGAGCTGATGTCAAGGTCGTCGACGCTGGTCTCCGGAGCGATTAACGCCGGTTCGCTGAATTCCGCCGACCACGCCGAATTCGCCCGGGTCTCCGGGGCGTATCGCCAGCAGTTGGAAATGTCCACACAAAACGCTTCGACTGATGTGAAGACCCGTTACCGCGAGTTACTGGCGAGCGACGACTGGAAACGGCTCGGCGCGGCCGAGGAGAAGCTGATCAACACCGGTCCGTGGACCGTGGTGAGCGGTAACAAGCGCACCGACGGGCAGCTGGCCGCGCCTCCGGTGAGTGAGCAGGAATGGCGGGATGTCACCGGAAAGGTCTATACCAGTCTGGAACAGCTGGGCGTGCGGCAGTTCGCCGAGTCCAGCCGACTGGCCTCGGACAAGTCCGCCAGCGGGCTGACCGAGGCGATCCTGGGCAGCGTGCTGGCGCTGCTGGTGGCCATCCTGACGATCGTGATCGCGCTGCGGATCATGCGCACCACCGCCCGCCGGCTCACCCGGTTGCGCTACGAGACCCTGGACCTGGCCGTGGAGAAGCTGCCGCCGATCGTGCGCCGGCTGCGCGCCGGTGAGCAGGTCGACGTGTCCACCGAGCTGCCCGAGCTGGACTTCGGCCGGGACGAGATCGGCCAGGTGGCCCGCGCGTTCAACGCCGCGCACACCACCGCCGTCGAGGCCGCCGTGCAGGAGTCGCAGGCCCGGGCCGGCATCCGCAACGTGTTCCTCGGCATCGCGCACCGCAGCCAGGCGCTGGTGCACCGCCAGCTGAAGATCCTGGACAAGCTGGAGCGCGAGGAGGAGGACCCCAAGCAGCTCGAGGCGCTGTTCGGCCTCGACCACCTGGCCACCAGGGCCCGGCGCAACGCCGAGAACCTGATCATCCTCGGTGGCCAGCAGCCCGGCCGCGCCTGGCGCAAGCCCATCCTGCTGGCCGACATCCTGCGCGGCGCGATCGCCGAGACCACGCAGTACAAACGGGTCCGGCTGCAGGGCGTGCCGCGCGCGATGGTGATGGGCTCCGCGGTCGCCGACGTGATGCACCTGCTGGCCGAGCTGCTGGACAACGCCACCTCGTTCTCCCCGCCGCAGTCGCAGGTCCGGCTGTACGGCGAGCCCGCCGCCAAGGGCGTGGTGATCGAGGTCGAGGACAACGGCCTGGGCATGTCGGCCGCCGACCGCGACCGGCACAACGCGGTGCTGGCCGACCCGCCCGACTTCGACACCATGGCGCTCAAGGGCGACCCGCGGCTGGGCCTGTTCGTGGTGGCCCGGCTGGCTGCCCGGCACGGCATCCGGGTGGAACTGCGCTCGTCGTCCTACGGCGGCACACGGGCGATCGTGCTCATCCCGGCCACCTTGCTGGTCGACGACGACACCGACAGCGCGGAGACCACGGCCGTGCTCGACCCGGTCCGCGGCCCGGCGCCGGAGTACATCGACGACGTGCTGCCGTTCCGGGTGACGCTGGCGCCGCAGGCCGAGACCACCACCAGCCTGAAGGTCGAGGAACGGCCCCCGGCGGCGCCGGAGTGGCCGCGCGAGGAGGCGCCGGAGCCGCCCGCGTCCCAGCCGCGGCCGGAGATCGCCCCGCCGCGGGCAGGGGAGCACTCGATGGACCTCCAGCCCCGCCCAGCCCTGCCGCGCCGCCGCCGGCAGGCCAGTCTCGCCCCGCAGTTGCGGGATGCCGCCGCGTTCACCCCGGAGCAGGCCGACGCCGATCCGGGACATGGCCGATCGCCGGAGGAGATCCGCTCGATCATGTCGGCTTTCCACAAGGAATCCAGACGTGCCCGGGACTCCAGCGGCGACGACGAGTAGGGGAGATTCGATGAAGAAGGCCACCACCAGAGCCGACCTGGACTGGTTGCTCGACGACCTGGTGGGACGGGTCGTGGGTGCCCGGCACGCGGTCGTGCTGTCCGCCGACGGCCTGCTGGTCGGCAGATCCGGCGCGCTGTCCAAAGAGGACGCCGAGCACCTTTCCGCGGTGGCGTCGGCGTTCCAGAGCCTGGCCCGGGGCACCGGGCGGCAGTTCGGCGGCGGCCGGGTGCGCCAGACGATCGTGGAGATGGAGCACGCGTTCCTGTTCGTCACCGCCGCGGGCCAGGGCACCTGCCTGGCCGTGCTGGGCGAGGAGGACTCGGACGTCGGCCTGATCGCCTACGAGATGAACATGCTCGTCAAGCAGGTCGGGTCGGTGCTCAACGCCCCGCCGAGGGTCGATACGGCCGGCGTCCCGGCGCCATGACGGCCCGGCGCGACAACTGGGTGGATGAGGAGGCCGGCCCGCTGGTCCGTCCCTACGCGCTGACGCAGGGGCGGACGGTGCCGGCGAACCGCGACCTTGACATGATCACGCTCGTGGTCACGGTCAGGGACGAGATCGACGCGGCCGGCATGGACGCCGACTACGTGCGGATCCTCGAGCTGTGCCACCAGCCCATGTCGGTCGCTGAGCTTTCCGCGCATATGGACGTGCCGATCGTCGTGGTGAAAGTACTGTTGTCTGACTTGATCGAGCGCGGCGAGATCGTCGCGCGTACCCCGGCTCGCGATGTGAAGGTTCCGGACTTGTCCCTACTGCAGGCGGTGCTCGATGGTGTCCGACGGCTCTGAGGCAGGCATCCCGAACGCGGTCAAGATCCTCGTCGCCGGCGGGTTCGGCGTCGGCAAGACCACCATGGTGGGCGCGGTCAGCGAGATCGCGCCGATGTCCACCGAGGAGCTGCTCACCGAGGCCGGGGTGGGCGTGGACGACCTGGCCGGCATCGAGGACAAGAAGACCACCACGGTGGCGCTGGACTTCGGCCGGATCACGCTGAGCGAGAAGGTGATCCTGTACCTGTTCGGCACGCCGGGGCAGGGCCGGTTCTGGTTCATGTGGGACGAGCTGGCCTACGGCTGCCTCGGCGCGGTCGTGCTGGCCGACACCCGGCGGCTGGACACCTGCTTCCCGTCCATCGACTTCTTCGAGCGGCGCGGCATCCCGTTCGTGATCGCGGTCAACCGGTTCCCGGACGCGGCGGGCTACGAGATCAGCGAGCTGCGCGACGCGCTGGACGTCAGCCCGGACACCCCGGTCGTGCTCTGCGACGCGCGCGACCGGGAGTCGGCGAAAGAGGTTCTGGTCACACTGGTGGAGTACGTGCTACGCAAGCAGCCCGCCACGTCTGCCACCATGTAGGTATGGCTCGCCTGAACTTCACCGAACTCAACGACACGATCCGCTACACGATGTGGTCGGTGTTCCGGATCGAGCCCGGACGGCTGCCGGAGGACCGCGGCCCGGCGGCCACCGAGGCCGAGGACTACCTGGACGCGCTCGAGGGCAAGGGTGTCGTGGTGCGTGGCGTGTACGACCTGGCCGGCCTGCGCGCCGACGCGGACTACATGATCTGGTGGCACGCCGCTGAGATCGAGCAGGTGCAGGCCGCCTACACCGGGCTGCGCCGGACCGCGCTGGGGCGCGCGTCCACGCCGGTGTGGAGCCAGGTCGCGCTGCACCGGCCGGCCGAGTTCAACAAGAGCCACATCCCGGCGTTCCTTGCCGGTGAGGAGGCTCGCAAGTACGTCTGCGTGTACCCGTTCGTCCGGTCCTACGAGTGGTACCTGCTGCCCGACGAGGAGCGCCGCCGGATGCTGGCGCAGCACGGGCACCAGGCGCGCGACTACCCGGACGTGCGCGCGAACACCGTGGCCTCGTTCGCGCTCGGCGACTACGAGTGGATCCTCGCGTTCGAGGCGGACGAGCTGCACCGGATCGTCGACCTGATGCGGCACCTGCGGGCCAGCGACGCGCGCAGGCACGTGCGTGAAGAGGTTCCGTTCTACACCGGGACGCGGCTGCCCGCGGCCGAGCTGGTCACCAACCTACCGTGACCCGATGACCGATCCCGTGCTGCCGGGCCGCTTCCGCATCGGCTCGGCGGCCGCGACGATCGTCCAGTCCACCACTGAGGCCGCCGCGGAGCTGTTCGCGGCCCGTGGTGGCACGCCTGGACCGGTGTCGGCCGACCCCTTGCACGCGGCGGTGGCTTTCCGCAGCGAGCGGTACCTGCGGCCGATGCCTTCGCAGGTCGAGGATCCGCTGACGGGCAACTACCGGGCCGCGGACGGCTGGGTTCGGTTGCACTGCAACTATCCGCACCACTTGGCCGCTGTCGGCGCCGCGCTGGGGACTTCGCTGGACCGTGCGGACGTTGTCGCGGCGGTGCGCGAGCGTCCGGCTCTCGATGTTGAGGAGGCCGTTGTCGCCGCTGGTGGGGCGGCTGCCGCGATGCGGACCCGCGACGAGTGGCTGGCGCATCCGCAAGGTGTTGCGCTGCAAGGTCTTCCACTGTGGGAGGTCACGCGGTTCGCGGACGCCCCGCCGACCGGGCTGTCCACTTCGGACCGGCCATTGAGCGGGATCCGGGTACTGGACCTGACACACGTCATCGCCGGACCGGTGTGCGGGCGGACGCTTGCGGCTCATGGGGCGGATGTGCTGCATGTGGGTGCCGCGCATTTGCCTGTGGTGGCGCCGTTGTTGCGGGACACCGAGTTCGGCAAGCGCTCGACCTACGTGGACCTTCGTTCGCCCGAAGGGGTTTCCGCTCTGCGGGACCTCGTGCGTGAGGCCGACGTGTTCATCCAGTCCTACCGGCCCGGCTCGCTGGCCGGTCGTGGGTTCGGCTTGGCGGAGCTGGCCGCGTTGCGGCCGGGGATCATCGTGGTCGACATCTCCGCGTGGGGCTGGGCAGGGCCGTGGCGGGCGCGCAGGGGCTTCGACAGCCTGGCGCAGATGGCCACTGGGATCGCGTACGGCGACCCGCCCGTGCCGTTGCCCTTGCAGTTCCTGGATCACGGAACGGGCTGGCTGGCGGCCTTTGGCGCGATGACCGCGCTGCGGCGGCGGATCGGTGAGGGCGGCTCGTGGCACGTCCGTGTGTCGCTGGCCAAGACCGGAATGTGGCTGGACGAGCAGGGCCGTACCGATATCGCCGGAGCTGAACCCGAGGTGAACGGACTGCTGACCGAGACGGACAGTGCTTTCGGGCCGCTGACGCATATTCGAATTCCAGGTGAACTGCCCGGTGCGCCGCCGTATTGGGACCACGGTCCAAGAATTGCTGGAACCGACCCGCCGGAATGGTGGTGACGCATTCCGGCGGGTGCGGAAGATCAAGTGATCCAGTCGTATCCCATGCTGTCGTCGTGAATGACGTCGTACCCCATGCTGGCGGTGTTGACGCAGTCGTAGCCCATGCTGTCCTGGCACAACGAGTCGTAGCCCATGCTGTCGGTGCCCACCGTGAGCGTGACCGTGGCGACCGCCGCTGCGCCGGCGAACAGTAGTGCGATGCGGCTTCGTGTCCGCATGAATTCCTCCGTATGGAGTCGGACAAAAATGCGCACCCACTGTGTCAGTGGATCGGTGAGCGGCGATCGAGCGCACAGTTAATAGTTGGCCAACGATGGATGGCGACAAAGATATGTGTCAGGTGACACTTCTTAGTGCAATTAACCGCTATTGTTAAACAGACGTTCACCCAGTATTATTCTGGCTGTGGCGCGGTCAGGCTCCATCTCGTTGATCGGCCGGGATGGGGAGCTGGCCCGGTTGGTCGGCTGGCTGCGTTCGCTGGCCCAGGGCCGGGGGCACGCCGTGCTGGTCGAGGGCGAGCCGGGGATCGGCAAGTCGATGCTGGTCCGGACCGCTTGTGCGGACACGGTTTTCCCGGTGTTCTGGGGTTCGGGCGACGAACTGGGGCAGGACCTGCCGTTGGTGCCGCTGGTCGACGGCCTGCGCGTGCACAGTGCCATTAACCACGGTGGCACCGATATCCGGCGTGACACCATCGCGCGGCTGCTGCGCGGCGAGACCGCGGCCGGGGTGGACGTGCCGAACGCGGTCGCCGAGCACTTGCTTGCGCTGATTGAGGAACTGTGTGCCGCCGGGCCGGTCGTCCTCGTGGTGGACGACCTTCAGTGGGCCGACCGCAACACCGTGGCGTTGTGTGCTCGGCTGGCCCGGCTCGTGCGGCAGCTGCCGTTGCTGTTCATCGGGATGATGCGGCCGGTGCCGCGGCGCGCGGATCTGTTGGCGCGGCGCGCGGATCTGTTGGCGCTGCGGCGGTCCATGCCCGAGCGGATCCGGCTGCCCAAGCTCGGTGAGGGCGATGTCCAGGCTTTGGTGACCGCGTTGAGCGGAGGAGCACCCAGCGACCGGCTGCTCGCGCTGTCCGCGGGCGCCGCGGGAAACCCGTTGTACGTCACCGAACTGATCGAGTCGCTGGCTCGCGGTGGCCGGCTGTTCACCACTGAGGCCGGTTTGGTGGAGACGACGACCGGGCGGGTGCCGCGGTCGTTGTCGGCCGCGATCGCCGAACGCCTGGGGTTCCTGCCCGAGGGCGTGCCGGACGTGCTGCGGACCGCGGCGCTGCTCGGGGTCGAATTCTCGGTGGGCGACCTGACGATCGTGTCCGGGCGGGCGACAGCGGATCTCGTCCCGGCGATCGAGGACGCCCGTGAAGCCGGGATCTTGACGGAGTCCGCTGATGGTCTCGCGTTCCGGCATCCGTTGATCAGGATGGCGTTGTACGAACAGCTTCCGCCTGCGGTGCGGGCGGCTTGGCACGCCGACGCGGGACGGGCTTTGGCGGCGGCGGGCGCGCCCGCGGACCGGGTTGCCCGTCAGCTGCTGAAGTCCGGCGCGTCGAACGAGGACTGGTTGGTGCGCTGGCTGACCGCGGCCGCGCCGACCCTGGTCGGACAGGCGCCGAAAGCCGCGGCGGAGTTGCTGCGGCGGGTGGAGCCGCGAGCGGAACTGGCGCTGTGGCTGGCCGAAGCGCTTTACCGGATGGGCGAACCAGCCGAGGCCGAGCAGGTCGCCACTCGTGCGCTCGCCGCCGGTCCGGAGCCGGGTCCGCTGGTCGAGTTGCACCGGATTCTCGTGCAGTGCCAGACGTTGACCGGTCAGTCCGAGCAAGCGTTGCCCGCATTGACCGCAGCCTTGGACACCCCGGGGCTGACTGCTGTGCACAAGGCGCGGCTGCAGGTGCTGGCGGCGAGGGTGCACCGGATCCTGGGGCAGGTCGATGAGGCCGAGACGCTCGCGTCGAGTGTGCTCGAGATGACCGACGACCGTGCTGCTGTCGGCTGGGCGTTGCATGTGTTGACGCTGCTGTCGATGATGCGCGGTCAGATGGCGGAGGCGCTGCCGTTGTTCGAACGGGCATTGGCGGTCACCGAGGAGACCGATCTGCGGTTGTTGTTGCGGATCAACCAGTCGGTGACGCTGGGCGACCTGGACCGGTACGACGAGGCCAAGGCCGCGTTGACCCAGGTCCGGGACCACGCGGAACGGTCCGGCAGCGTCGTCCGGCTGACCCAGGCGCACAGCGCGATGGGACAGCTGTTGTGGGACACCGGTGGCTGGGACGACGCACTGGCCGAAGTGGACGTTGTGCCGGTGGAGGCCAAGGACCCGGCGGTGGTGTGCTGCGATCACGGGGTGGCAGCGGTGATCGCGTTCCACCGTGGGGATCCGGTGACCGGGCGGACGCACCTGGCGGCGGCCACGCCGGCGGCGGCGAAGATCGGGCAGCGGGTGGTCTGGTCGCTGAGCCTGGCGCGCAGCCTGTCGGCCGAACACGACGGCGACCCGCGGCTGGCGTTGGCGGAACTCGTTGGTGGCATTGAGGACAAGGCCGACATCGAGGACCTGCTGCCGGACGCCGTCCGGCTCGCGGTCCAGGTCGGCGACCTGGACACGGCCACCTCGGTCACCGCGCGTGTTGAGTCGCATGTGGACTCCGCCCCTCGGCGCCGGGCCGCGGCCTTGTACTGCCGGGGTTTGCTGGACCAGAACCCAGCTGAGCTGCTGGAGGCCGCGGGGCAGTACTCCGACGCCGGACGGCCGCTTCCGCGTGCCAAAGCGCTTGAGGCGGCGGCGATCGCCTTCGTGACGATGGGGGACCGGAGTTCGGCGCGGGCCGCGTTCACCCACGCGGGCAACGTGTACGAGGAACTCGGCGCGAGCTGGGACAGTGCCCGGCTGGCCGCGGTGCAGCGGGCCGCCGGGATCCGGCGCGGGCCACGGGTCGCGCACCGGAAAGCCAGTCACGGCTGGGAAAGCCTGACACCCACCGAGTCGACCATCGCCGGGTTCGTGGTCGAGGGCATGACCAACCGGCAGATCGCCGCCCGGTTGTTCCTGTCGCCGCGCACCGTCGGCACGCACGTCTCGCACATCCTGACCAAGCTGGGGGTCGGCTCCCGCACCGACATCGCCCGCGAGGCCGCCCGGCGCTCCAGCTGACCTTCAGTCGTTCTTTCCCAGCGCTTTAGCGGAATGGGTGATCGTTGTCTCCTGGCGGAGTTGGCGTTGCGGCGAGGAGACGATCACGGGATGGCTGGCTACTTCCGGCGGCGGGTCTGGCCGTTGTTCGTCGAGTCGATGGTCCGGCTGGGGTCGGTCTTCGCCAGCTACACCCCGGCGCCCGAGTCCAAAGAGGACCTTCTGCCGAAGAAGCCCGAGCCGGTGCTGTCCGACCCGCCCGCCGGGCATCCCGAGCGGGTGTGCCCCGAACAGCAGCCGACGCCGGCCGAGACCGCCCTGTTCCGGCAGCTCGGCTGGCGTCGTTCGTCATGACAGGCGGGAAACCGCCTCGGTCACGGGGATCTTGCCCAGCGTCATCCGGGAACCGACGACCGCGCGAGCGTGACCCGCGCCGACAACACCGCTGAACGTTCCCGATTCGCCGTACACCACCAGGAACTTCCCGGTCTCCGGATCGGAGCGGACCAACGTCGCCTCGCCCGCGGTCGAGCCGAGCGCCTGCAGCTTGAGCCCGTACTGGTCACTCCAGAAGTACGTCGACGGCTGGTGAACCGACTGGCCGCCAAGGATGTTCGCGGCCACCACCGACGCCATCTCGCCCGCGCTGGTCCAGTGCTCCACCCGGCCCGATCCGCGGACGTGGGCGACGTCACCGACCGCCCAGATCCCAGGCGCCACAGCGCAGTCCGGGCCGCACACCACCCCGTCGCCGGTCTCGATGCCCGAACCATCGAGCCAGGCAACGTTCGGCACACCACCGATCGCGGCCACGACGACGTCTCCCGCAGCCTCCCGGCCGTCCTGCAGGTGCACGACACCATCGCGGACGTCGGTCACCGACGTATCGAAAAGGGTTGTGACGCCATGGTTCTCGTGCCACTGGCCAATGAGGTCACACGCAACTGATCCGTTGAGGGCCTGCCAAAGCGGGCCGGGGCAGGGCTCGATCAGCGTGACCGGGTGGCCCAGGGAACGGAACGTCGCAGCGATCTCGCAGCCGAGCACCCCGGCCCCGACAACGACCAGACGTGCCGGCTCGGTCATGGCTGACCGGATCGCCGACGCGTCCTCAAGGGTGCGCAACGTCAACGCTCCCGGCATCGGCCGGGCAGAGAGTCCCGTGGCGATGACCAGGTGGTCGTATCCCAGCACGGTTCCGTCGGCGAGAGCGACCTTCCGGCCGTCCTTGTCCAGCCCCACGGCGGCGTTGCCGAGTAGCAAGTCCGCGTCGACTGGACCCAGCGAGACGTCTTGAACCTCCCCTGACAGGACGCCTTTGGACAACGGCGGACGGTCGTAGGGTGAATGCTTCTCGGCGCCCACAACGGAGACGGGCCCGCTGAACCCCGCTGTGCGAAGTGCTTGCACAGTACGGAATCCGGCGAGCCCGGCGCCTACGATGACGATCCGCATGTCACACCGCGGCCGCGGCGGCGGCCCAGTGCTTGCGCAGGTGCGGGACGAACTCGTCGGCCCGCTCGTCCGGGAAGTACAGCTTCCCGCCCTCGATCTCGATCACCTCGGTGGCGCCCGGGATGGTGTCGCGCAGCCAGTGCGCCCAGGACAGCTCGAAGTGGAAGTCGCCGGTGCCCCAGACGATCAGGGTCGGCACGGTCAACGCCTTCAGCCCGGGCTCGGCGTCCAGCAGGTGCTGGGAGTCCAACGAACTCAGTAGCCGCTCGAAGTGACGCGCGTTCTCCAGCGAGCCGCAGATCGGCTCCAGGTAGGTGCGCAGCGTCTCGTCGGCCAGCTTGTCCGGGAACTCGTAGTTCAGGCCGATCGCGCGCTCGCCGGAGCGGGCCTCCTCGATCTCCTTCATCATGTTCAACGCGACCGGCGCCAGCTCGCCCTTCCTGGCCAGCTCCACGGTGCCCTTGAAGGCCTCGTTGGGGATGTTGTCGTGCGCCTCGCAGTTGGTGAGGGTGAACGAGCGCAGCCGCTGCGGGTGCCGGGAGGCGAAGATCTGCGAGACGGCCGCGCCGGTGTCGTTGGCGACGAGATCCACATTGGACAGGTCCATGGCGTCCAGGAAGTCCTCGACGGCGTCGGCCAGCGCGGACAGCGACAGGTCCTGGTCGTCGGTGACCTTGCTCTGCCCGTGCAGGGGCAGATCCATGGCCACGCAACGACGTTCGTCCTTCAGCTGGCCGATCACGTTGCGCCACAGGTACCCGTTGGTGCCCAGGCCGTGCACGAACACCGACACCGGGCCCTCGCCGATGTCCATGTAGCCGATGGTGCCCGACTTGGTCTGGATCGTCCGGCGGTGGGAGTTGAACTCCTGCAGGTTCATCGGCTGCTCGCTTCCTCGGTCTGCAGCAGCGCGATGGCGTGCTCAGGGCAGGCGGAGACCCCACGGGCGGCGCCGTCGCGCTGCTCCTCGGTGATCTCGAACTCGCCCATCTCGTTGAACCCGGTGTCCTCGTTGATGCTGAAGACCTCCGGTGCCAGGGCGTAGCACATGCCGTGCCCCATACAGCGTTGTGAGTCGACCTGGACCCTCATGTGGTTTTCCTCCTGGAGAATGGTTCAGAGCAGGGCCTGGGCGAGCTCACGCCACTCGGCCATCGGCGTGCGGCCCGGGTCGGCGGTCAGCACCTGCAGGCAGACGTGGTCGGCGCCGGCCTCGTGCTGCTTGCGCACCCGGCTGGCGATCGCGTCGACATCGCCGTACGCGACCAGCGCGTCCACCACTGCCTCGGTGCCGCCGTCGCGCAGGTCATCCTCGGCAAAGCCAAGGCTGATCAGGCTTTTCACGTAGTGGTCCACCCGGAGGTACGCGGCAACGTGTGCGTGCGCGGTCTGGCGAGCACGGTCCACATCGGAATCCAGCACGACCGCCTGTTCGACCGCGAGCAGCGCCTCGGACCCGAGGATCTCCCGCGCGCGAACGGTGTGGTCGACCGGCACGAGGTAACTCAGGGAGCCCCAAGCCTTGTCCGCCGCGAGCCGCAGCATCTTCGGTCCCAGCGCGGCGATCACGCGCCGCGGGGTGACCGGCAGGCTCGGGCCGAGCGGGGCCTCGGTCATGCCGTCGAGGTAGTCGCGCATGGTGGCCACCGGCGGGCCGAACTGCTGGTTGCGCACCCGTTGCACGCCCATCGGCGAGCTGAGGCCCATACCCAGCAGGAACCGCCCGGGGAACGCGCCGGCCAGAGTTCGCTGGCCCTGCGCCATGGTCACCGCGTCGCGGCCGTAGATGCACGCGATCCCGGTGGCGACGACCATTTTCGACGTCGCCCCGAGCAGCATCGTGGCCTGGGTGAACGCCTCCCGGCCGAACGCCTCGCCGAACCACAGCGTGCCGTAGCCGAGCTCCTCGATCTCCCGCGCGGCCGCGGTCAGCTCACCGACCGGCAGCTCCTCCAGCGCGAACGTCCACAGCCCGACCCGGCCCAGCGCAATGGTTTCCGGCTCGGCGGGGTCCTCCTCGGTGCTGATCGCGCCCTGGGGGCAGGCCGCCGCGCCGCGCAGGGCGGCGTGCCGCATGCTCAGCGGGACCTCGAAGCCGCCCATCTCGTTGCGCCCGGTGGCGGCGTCCACTGTGTACACCTGGCCGCCGGTCGCCTGACACATCCCACGCCCCACGCACTTGTGCGCGTCGACGTGCACCCTGATCGCCATGGCACTCCTAGTAGCTGATCGGCAGGCTGGTGACGCCGCGCACGGTGGTGAAGTGCCGCACCGGCTTGAGGCCCTCGGTGATGCCGTAGCGCGGGACGCGGGCGTGCCACTCCTCGACGGCCAGCCGGATCACCCGGCGCGCCAGGTGCATGCCCAGGCAGCGGTGCGGGCCGATGGCGAACACGAGCTGGCGGGTGACCTGGCGGTCGAAGTCGACCTCATCGGGGTTCTCGAACACCGACGGGTCCAGGCCGGACATGCCCCACGGCATGAGCACCATGTCGCCCTTGCGCATCCGCACGCCGTGCCGTTCGACGTCCTGCACGACCATCCGCGCGGTGGCTGAGACCGGGTCGTGCCGGATCAGCTCCTCCACCACGGCCGGGATCTTCGCCGGGTTGGCCACGACGTAGTCCTGCGTGTCCGGGTTCTGCGCGAGGTGCAGGAACACCACCGCCATCGCGGCGGTGGTGGTGTCGAACGCGGCCAGCATGTTCATGAACGCGACGTTGATCATCTCGTCCTGGGTGGGCTCGCGGCCGTCGAACCGGATCCGCAACAGGCCGCTCAGGACATCCCGGCGGCCCTCGATGCCCTCGTCGCGGCGGCGGTCGATGGCGTCGGAGAAGAACTGCCACAGCGGCTGGGCCGCCTCGATCACCTCGGCCTGGTTGTTGGCCTTGGGCATGGCGTGCCGCAGCCACTCCTTGTAGTCCATGATCTGCGGCAGGTACTCACGGCCGATGCCGAACGTGATCAGGAACGCCTCGGCGGGCAGCTTGACCGCGATGTCCTCGATGAACTCGCAGCCGCCCTTCTCGATGTAGGGCTCGATGGTGTCGATGGTGGCCTGCCGGATCTCCGGCGTGAAGTGGTTGACCACACTGGGGTTGAACAGCTCGGACATGGCCTGCCGCCACTTGCGGTGGTGCTCGCCGTCCAGCTGGATCGGGATCGCCTTCTCGGCGAACACGTCGTGCGGCGGGATGGAGAGCATCTCGTTGGAGAAGATCTCCGGGTTGCGCGCGGCCCACTCCATGTCCTCGTACCGGGTGATCATCCAGTACCCGCCGAGCTCCTCCGACCACACGATCGGCGCGTGGTCGCGGATCTCCTTGAAGTAGGGAACCGGGTCGTCCTGTAGCCAGGGCTGGTAGACACTCCATTGCCGGATCCGCTCCTCCAGCGTCCCCGGCGCGCTGACAGGGCACTGGCCCGAGGTGGGGACGTCCGCCATGTCTGGCTCCTTCCGGCTGCGATCGCCTGCTTGGTCCCGGCAAGGCTCTGGCAACCGGCTTAGCGGCGGCTTGTCGCGCCCTAAAGCCAGCAGAGCTTTAGGGCGGGCTTAGCCCGCGCGGACATCCTCGCCGCACGGCAGGTCCAGGGGCGCCTGCACGCCCGCGGACGCTCCTTTCGCGCGCCGAACGCAAAGGGAGAAAGGCATGGCAGACCCGCAGACCGTGCAGCAGTGCCCGTTCACGGGCCCCGCCACGGTGGAGGAACGAACCCGCCAGTGGAGCATCTACCAGCCCTGGCTGCAGGACGACCCGGTCACGTACTTCAAGCAGATGCGTGACCAGGCCCCGATCGTGCGGTCGGAGGAGCTGGGCGGGTACTGGATCCTGACCCGGTACGAGGACGTGGAGTGGGCCGCGCGCAACCCGGAGATCTTCTCCAACGCGCAGATCGCCATCCCGCACCGGCAGTTCTTCCCGGACAAGCAGATCCCGGTGCAGCTGGACGGCGAGGAGCACCGCAAGTGGCGGCAGGCGCTGTCGGACCTGTTCAACCCGGGGGTGGTCAACCACTTCACGCCGCAGATCCGCCAGGCCGTCGTGGACACCATCGAGACGGTGGTGGACAAGGGTGAGTGCGAGTTCATCTCCGAGGTGGCCACGCGCCTGCCCGCCGAGACGTTCGTGATCACGTTCGGCATCGGCCGCGAGTACGTGCAGGGCATGCTGGACCACAAGGAGTGGCTGCGCCGGGAGGGCATTCCCAACGCCCGCAACGAGGAGGAGTTCTACGCGGCCAACCGTCCACTGTGGATGTTCTTCTCCGACGCCATCGACCGGCGCCGGGCCGAGGGCACCGAGGGCCGCCGGGACGTGCTCAGCCAGCTGATCAACACCACGTTCGACGGCCGGAAGCTGACCCAGGACGAGATGATCAACACGGCGTTCGTGACCATGCTCGCCGCGCTGGACACCACGACCGCCGCGCTGGGCCTGATGTTCCAGTACCTGGCCCGCAACCCGGCCGCGCAGGACTTCGTGGTGCGCTCGCCGGAGAAGGCGCCCTCGATCACCGAGGAACTGCTGCGGCACGAACCCGTTGTGACCACCGGCCGGGTCGTCACGCGGGACGTGGAACGGCACGGTGTCACCATGCGCGCCGGTGACCGCGTGCTGATGCCCTGGGGCATGACCGGTCTGGACGCGTCGGTCTTCGAGAACCCCGAGACGGTCGACTTCGAGCGCAGCACCACCCGGCACCTGGCCTTCGCCGTCGGCCCGCACCGCTGCCTGGGCATGTTCGTGGCCCGGCGGGTGATGAACCTGGCGCTGGAGGAGTGGCACCAGCGGATCCCGCGCTACCACGTCAAACCCGGGTTCACGCCCCGGCGGCACTACAGCCCCGCGCGCGGGGTGGCCAACCTGGAGCTGGTGTTCGGCGAGGAGCAGGCATGAGCGCGCCGGTCGTCATCGCCGGGGCGGGCCCGGTCGGCCTGATGCTGGCCGGTGAGCTGCGCCGGGCCGACATCGACGTGGTCGTGATCGAGCGGCTCGAGCAGCGCGTGCCGTGGCCGCGGTCGCTGTTCATCCAGAACCGGTCGATGGAGGTGCTCGCCCAGCGCGGGCTGGACTGGTTCGCCGACTCTCCTCGCTGGGTCAACTACAACTTCGGCTTCCTTCACTTAGGACGGCTGCGCGACGACACCGAGTTCGTGCCGCGCTACGGCCCGCAGCACAAGTTCGAGGAGCTGCTGGAGGGCCGTGCCCTTCAGATGGGCACGGATCTGCGCCGGGGCCACGAAGTCATCGGGCTGGACCAGGATGCCGACGGCGTGACCGTGCGGATCCGGGGCACGGACGGCGAGTACTCGCTGCGGGCGGCGTATCTCGTCGGCTGCGATGGTGGTCGCAGCAACGTGCGCAAGCTGGCCGGGATCGACTTCCCGGGGACGCCGTCCACGTTGAGCGGGATCACCGCGTGGATCTCGTTGACCGAGGACCAGTTCCCCAGTGGCGTCAAGGCGGAGATCCACGAGAACGGCATCTTCGCGGTGGCACAGCTGGAACCGGGCCTGTTCCGGGCCACCACCATCGAGTTCGGCACGGGTCTGCCCGGCCGGGACCTCGAGGTGACGGCGGAGGAACTGCGTGAGACGGCTCAGCGGATTGCCGGGATCGACCTCAAGGTCGGTGACGTGCACTGGATTTCCCGGTTCGGCAACGCCACCCGAGTCGCGGCGGAGTACCGCAAGGGCCGGGTGCTGCTGGCCGGGGACGCGGCGCACATCCACTTCGCGTCCGCCGCGCAGGGCCTGAACACCGGCATCCAGGACGCGGTCAACCTCGGCTGGAAGATCGCCGCCGACATCCAGGGCTGGGCGCCGCCGGGCCTGCTGGACACCTACCACACCGAGCGGCATCCGGTGGGGGAGCGGGTGTGCATGTACTCGCAGGCCCAAGTCGCGCTCTACCACCCGGTGGAGAAGGTGGGCCCGCTGCGGGAGCTGCTGAGCGAGCTGTTCCAGCTGGAGGACGTCAGCCGGTTCCTGCTCGAGCTGTCCACCGGGCTGGGCATCAAGTATCCGGCGGAGTGTGAACATCCCCTTGCCGGGCAACGGATGCCGGACGCGCAACTGGCCGGTTCGACCGGTCCGGCAACGGTGTTCGAGACCCTGCAACCAGGTATGGGCGTGCTGCTCGACCTCACCGGCGGCGCTGTGGTGCTGCCGGAGGGGTGGTCGGACCGCGTGCTCAAGGTCAGCGCCGACCCGGTCGCGGAGCTGGACGCGGACGTCGTGCTGGTCCGGCCGGACGGCTACGTCATGCACGTCGGTCGTGAGGGCGATGCCGAAACCTGCGGCGGCCTTCGGCGCCCAGAAGGCGAGCGTGCCCATGAAGAAGATG